>VGBV01000247.1 GCA_016870325.1 Actinomycetota bacterium | reverse complement strand
GCGCTGCTCGTCCCAAGCGCGGGAAGCGGCATCGCGAGGGCCCTGGGCTCGGAGGCCCGCGCGGCGGCCGCTTCGGGTCGGGGGTGCAGCGCCGGCGGCGGGGTGAGTGGAGGAGCGGGGGAGAGTTCTTCCCGCGCCGGCCCTTAAGGGGGCATGCTGCCCGAGATCGAAGAGCTGGCGACCGTGGTGGTCTGCGAGGACGACGATCCCACCCGCGAGCTGCTCTGCGACCACCTCACCGCCGACCGCTACCGGGTGCTGCCCGCCCCGAGCGCCTCCGACGCGCTGCGGCTCTGCGCCTACAAGCAGCCCGACCTGATGGTGCTCGACCTCGGCCTCCCCGATGCGGCGGGGATCGAGGTGCTGCGCCGGATCCGCTCCGCCGACGGCGCCTCGGAGGGCATCGACCCGCGGACGCCGGTGATCGTTCTCAGCGGCCGCGGCAGCGAGGCCGACCGAGTGCGCGGCTTCGCCGCCGGCGCCGACGACTACCTGGTCAAGCCCTTCCACTATCCGGAGCTGGCCGCGCGCGTCTCGGCCGTGCTGCGGCGCCGGGGCGAGGGCCGGCGCGAGGGCGCGCTGCGCGTCGGCGAGCTGTTCGTGGACCCCGCCACCCGGAGCGTCCGGGTCGGCGAGCGCGAGGTGCGCCTCGCCAACAAGGAGTTCGCGCTGCTGCGGGCGCTCGCCGCGGATCCCCGCCGAGTGTTCACGAAGGAGGAGCTGCTGCGCGACGTCTGGGACTATCGCTCGCTCGGGCGCACGCGCACGCTCGACTCGCACGCCAGCAGGCTGCGGCGCAAGCTCGATCCCGACGGCTCGCGCTACGTCTTCAACTGCTGGGGCGTCGGCTACCGCCTGATCGAAGGCTGAGGGGGACCGAGCCGCCGTGATCTCGCCCAGGCACCGCAGGCGGCTGAACCGGGCGGTGCACGAGCTGCGGCGCCCGCTGCAGGTGCTGGCGCTGCTCGACGGCGAGGGGCCATCCCCCGGAGACGACGAAGCCCGGGCGCGCCGCGGGCTGCTTCAGCTGGCCGCGGCCGCGCTTGCGGAGCTGGAAGGGGAGCTGAACGACGCCGCACCCGCCGTGGAGCGCCGCGAGGTCTCCTGTCGCGAGCTGCTCGAGGCCTCGCTCGAGCGCTGGCGCCGCCTGGCCGAGCCGGCGGGCGGGATCAGGGTCTTCTGGGACGCCGGGCCGGCGCCCGTCCTCTGCGATCCGGTGCGGCTCGCCCAGGCGCTCGACAACCTGATCGCGAACGCGCTCGAGCACGGCGGCCCGCCCCTGGTCGTGACCGGGGCGAGCGTCGCGGGCCGTGTGCGGATCACGGTCGCCAACGGCGTCCCGCTCGAACGAGCGCCAGGATCGATCGAGCCGCGGGCCGGGGAGGGAGGGTGGCCGGCGCGCGGCGAGCGGGCCGCGAGTCGCGGGCACGGCATGGCCGTCGTCTCGCGCGTGATCGCCGAGCACCGGGGCCGCTTCGCCCTCTGCCGCACCCGCTCCGGCTGCGTGGCGGCGCTCGAGGTGCCGCTCACC
>VGBV01000246.1 GCA_016870325.1 Actinomycetota bacterium | reverse complement strand
GCGCCATCGCCGACAACGCCCGGGCGGCGGTGGCCGGCGGCATCGCCTCGATCAACGCCGCGGCCTGGGTGGCGGGCAGCCGCTCGATCGCCCGCCCGGCGTCGGCCGGGTGCGCCTCCATGAAGGCCTGGCACAGATCCAGTTCGCCCGCCATGTCAGGCCCGTGCCGAGGGCAGCAGCGACACCGCCTCGTTGAATTCCTTGGCAGGCACGATCACGCGTCCGTCGCCGTTCTTGAGGACGACGGCGGTCGGGGTGATCGCCTCGACCTCGCCCTGCACGACTCCCAGGCGCACGGTCTGCCCGACGCGAACGATCTGGCGGATGTAGTGGGAGCCGATGATGTTGCTCACAGCGGTCCGTGCGCCGAGGCCGAAGGCCTCGGTCGCGCCGGCCACGAAGAACAAGAAGACGGTCCAGAAGACGAAGGCGCCGATGATCTCCGAGAGGGGCCGCTCGACGCCGATGCGCTGCAGCGCGCCGTCGACGTGGGATCGGCGGGCGAGGCCGTCGAACCGGCGGGTGACGCGCGCACTGAGCTTCTGCAGCAGCAGCGCGAGCAGCCAGCCGCCGAAGAGCAGCGCCGCGGCGCCGAGCAGATTCGGCAGGACGAGGCGCGCGGAATCGGTGCTGTTGGTGAGCGTCGCGCGCAGCGCGGCGCCGTAGGTGGCAGCGTCCATGGTCAGTCCTCCTCGAGGGGCGCGGCGCGAGCGCGCGCGGCGGCGGTGGTCCGCGGGGAACAGGTGTGATGATGGCCGAAACGGGACGCGTCGAGGAGCGGCGTCGCGATCAGAGATCCGGCGGCAGTTCGGCGCCGGCGATCACCGTCCGCAGGTCCTGCACCACGCCGCCCGCCTCCCGGCCCACCTGCTGGGACTTCCGGATGGCGCGTCGGCACTCGCGCAGCAGCTCCCACAGGTCGTCGAGCGTCGGGTTGACCCGGGTTCTCACGTGGCGCCCCTGCGAGGTGAGGAGGAGATAGGCCGCCACCCCGCCGATGACGGCGCCGATCGCGGCGGCCGTCGCGACCCGGGTCTGGTCGCTCATCGCGACGCGCCCCCGGCGGCCGGCGGCATCGACTTCTGCGCTGACACCGGATCGGATCGGCGCCGGAGGGCGTCGAGCTCGGCCTCGAGCGCGGCAACCTGTTTTCGGAGGCCGCTCGCCGCCCATCTGGCCTTCATGAGGCTCGGCACCGAGACCAGCATGCTGATCACGGCGCCGACGATGATTGCCACGAACAGCACGAGGGCCAGCGACCCCTCGAACGTCCAGGCCAGGAACGCGACCCGCACGGGCACGATGTTCTGCACCGCGAACAGCACGGCCACGAGCGCGAAGGCGAGCGCCGCGAGCACGAACACCTGCATGCCTCTCTCCTCCCGATCCCGGACCTCGCCCTACGGCGTCACTGGATGATGACCATCAGGTGCGCGCGGCGGTTCATGGCGCGCCCGGCCGCCGTGCCGTTGTCGGCAATCGGCCGCTCCTCGCCGTAGCTCACCGTCCGCAGCCGCCCCGCGGCAATCCCGCGGCT
>VGBV01000245.1 GCA_016870325.1 Actinomycetota bacterium | reverse complement strand
TCCCCGCTTCGCCGGGCGCCGGGTCGAGGTCAGAGCCGGCCAGCGCCAGATCGCCGCCACCGCCCTCGATTCCGGCGAGATCGCCGCCCGCCACCGCCGGGCCTTCGCCAAGCACCTGACGATCACCGACCCCGCCCACCAGGCCGCCCTCGAGCGGCTGCGCGGCGAGCGCCGCCGCCCGCACCTCGAGGTCGAGACCCGCCCCCTTGATCGCTACGACGCCCTGATCGCGTGACCGCCGCCAAGACCTCCGAGCTATCGCACCTGTTCAGAGCCCTGAAGGCCCCGGCGGCGGCCGGGGCTGCCCCCAAGCTCGCCGAGCGCGCCCGCGATGAGCAGTGGTCCTATGAGCGTTACCTCGAGGCGGTGCTATCGACCGAGGTCGGGGCGCGGGAGTCCCACGGCGGCGAGGCGCGGATCAAGGCTGCGCGCTTTCCGGCCCGCAAGACCCTGGAGGAGTTCGACTTCACCTTCCAGCGATCGGTGAAGCGCCAGGTGATCGAGCACCTGGGCCAGCTCGACTTTCTGCACGGCAAAGAGAACGTCGTCCTGCTCGGGCCACCGGGGACCGGCAAGACCCACCTGGCGATCGCGCTCGGCATCCGCGCCTGCCTGGCCGGCCAGCGGGTGCAGTTCGCCACCGCCACCGAGTGGGTGGCGCGCCTCGGGGAGGCAAAGCGCACCGGCGAGCTCGAGGACGAGCTCGCTCGCCTCGCCCGCATCCCGCTGGTGGTGGTCGACGAGGTCGGCTATATCCCCTTCGACCCCGAGGCGGCCAACCTGATGTTCTCGCTCGTCTCGGCCCGCTACGAGCGCGCCTCGCTGATCGTCACCTCCAACAAGGCCTTCTCGGCCTGGGGGGAGATCTTCGGCGACGACGTCGTCGCCGCGGCGATGATCGACCGCCTCGTTCACCACGCTGAGATCCTGGCGCTGAAGGGCGACAGCTACCGGCTGCAGGGCCGCGAACTGGGCCCGCCCAGCTTCGCGGGAGTAGGTGAGAAAGCTCAATCGATCGAGCAGCAGCTTGATCAGGTTCAGCTCCTGGCCGATGAGCAGGAGAAGCTCAAACCATCTGAGCGGCGTCAGCTTGGGAGGATTCTCCTCGAAGGCATCCAGCGAGTAATCAGCAACCAGCCTCAGCAGCAGCATGTCCCTCACTTAGCCGGCGCCCTGGCGAAGCTGAACAAAGCCGAAACCGATGACAGGCGCATGTGGGTGACGGAGTTGATCGTTCTCGAGCGTCAGCAAGGGGATTTAGGGCTCAAGGAGCAGTTGCTCTCGGCCGCCAACTCCCTGGCCGGCCCCCGAGGCAAGGCTAGGGATGAGCTCTCCGACCGGTTGCATGAGCTAACCAAGGACGGCACCGCTGAGGAGAGGGAGCTCGCGCTGCGGCTCGGGCAAGCTTGAGCCTCTGTTCTCAGTTCTCAGGTGCTGGCGAAGACAAGCCGCGTTAGCTGAGATTGACGTTCTCCCTCGCGGGTTGCGAGCCGACGTTGGCAGCTCGACTCTCCCTCGCTCTGCACTTCACCGGGGGAT
>VGBV01000244.1 GCA_016870325.1 Actinomycetota bacterium | reverse complement strand
TGCCCGCTCTCGTCGCTGAAGCAGACCGCGCGCCAGCCCGCCGGCAGCGGGCCGGGGTCCCGCAGGCGGTCGCGCCCGCCCGCCAGCGCGGTGTAGAGGTACTTCACCCGGGCTCTCCGATCGGCCGCTCGCTCACTCTGGCCTAGCATCGTCCCCTATGCACCGGTTGTGGGAGACAGTCGTCGAGCCGACGCTGCAGGCGGTGCAGCCGAGGGTGATCGTCGAGGTCGGCACCGCCTCCGGGGCTCAGGCCGAGAAGCTGCTCGAGTTCGCGCAGCGGGTGGACGCCGCCGTCCACCTGATCGACCCAGACCCCGCCATCGATCCCGTCGAGTGGCAGATGACCTACGGGGCGAGGCTCAGCTTCCACGCGGCTCGCAGCCTCGATGCGCTGCCCGAGATAGCCGAGCCCGACGTGGTCCTGATCGACGGCGACCACAACTGGTACACGGTCACGAATGAGCTGCGGCTGCTGGAGCAGCGGGCCCGTGCGGACGGGCGCGAGCCCCCCTTGGTGCTGGCCCACGACGTCGGCTGGCCCTACGGCAGGCGGGATCTCTATTACGAGCCGGAGGCGATCCCCGAGCGGCAGCGCCAGCCCCACGTGCAGCTCGGCCTGGCGCCCGGTGAGGACCGGCCCGTCGAGTCCGGCGGGCTGAACCGGCACCTTCACAACGCGATCTACGAGGGCGCCCCCCGCAACGGCGTCCTGACCGCGATCGAGGACTTCCGCGACGGCAGCGAGCGGGCCTACGAGCTGGTGCTGGTCGGCGGTCTGCACGGGATCGGCGTCCTCGCCGACCGGGAGCTGCTCGCCCGCAAGCCGGCCCTGGCGAAGCAGCTCGGGGCGCTGAAGCGGGCGCCCTTCCTGCGCCGCCAGATCGAGCTGGTCGAGCGCGAGCGCCTGGGGCTGGCGGCCCGCGTCGAGGAGGCGAAAGCCCAGCTCGATGCGGCGGCCGAGCGCCGGCAGCGGCTCGAGCGGGATCTGGCCGCGGCCGAGGACCGCGCGAGCAAGTCCGATGCGATCCGCGAGCGGCTGCAGGCGGCCGAGCGCGAGGCCGAGGAGATCAAGGGGCGGCTGGCGGCCGCCGAGCGCGAAGCTCGCGATGCGGAGGCGCGCGCGCTGCGTTTGGCGGGGGAGCGCGAGCGCGACCACCGCCGCACCGGCGAGCTGCTCGAAGAGCTCGAGATCACCTGCGCCGCCCTGGCCCGCGCCGAAACCGAGTCCGAGCTCGCCGACGAGCGAGAGCGCCGGTCGGCGGGGCGGCTGACGGCGTTGCGCGCCGAGCTGACCAGCGGGCGCGGCCTCGTCGAGGCCCTCGCAGCGGAGCCCCCCGGGAAGCCGGCGGGCGAGGGCGAGCTGCGTCGCTCGTTAGAGCAGCGCTACCGGGAGGTAGCCGTGAGGCTGGCCGAGGCCGGCGATGACGCCCCGATCGGGAACGTCCTCGCCCTCGACCGCCTCGGCGTGCTCGCCGCCGGCGCGGCCGCCGGGCCGAGCGGCGCCGGCGTGGACGTCGTCGTCTGCGTCCACAACGCGCCGGACGACGTGCGC
>VGBV01000243.1 GCA_016870325.1 Actinomycetota bacterium | reverse complement strand
GAAGACGACGTCCACCCCCTCCAGAAGCGCGGCGAGGTCGAGCTCGTTGAGGTCGCCCTCGACCGATTCGAAGCCCTCGGAGCCCTCGAGGGAGAGCAGGTTGGCCCGCTTCAGCGCGGGGTCGTAGTAGGAGGAGAGCCGGTCCACGCCTCGCACCTCGGTCCCCTCGTCGAGCAGGCGCTCGCTCAGGTGGGAGCCGATGAACCCGGCCGCCCCGGTGATCAGCACTCTGGTCACGTCAGCGCCGCGACTCTACCCAAGCACCCGGCCGAGCACATCGAGCCCGGCGTCCACCTCGCCGGCGCCGATCACCAGCGGCGGCAGCAGCCGCAAGGTGCTCGGCCCGGTGGCGTTGACGACCAGCCCCTCGGCCAGCAGCGCGTCGCGCAGCTCGGGCGCGTTCTCGCCCGACAACTCCGCGGCGATCATCAGGCCCCGGCCGCGCACCTCCGAGACCCCCGGCATCGCCTCCAGGCCCTCGCGCAGGCGCCCTCCGAGCTCGCGAACGCTCCGCAGCAGGGAAGGGTCGTCGATCACGTCGAAGGCCGCGAGCGCGGCCGAGGCGATCAGGGGGCCGCCCGCGAAGGTCGAGCCGTGGTCTCCGGGCTGAAGCGTGTCGGCGACCCCGGGCGCGGCCACGCAGGCGCCGACCGGCATCCCCCCGCCGAGCGCCTTGGCCGCGGTGATCACGTCGGGCCGCGCCGGCAGCTGCTCGTAGGCCCAGAGCGATCCCGTCCGCCCCATCCCTGTCTGGATCTCGTCGAAGACGAGCAGCGCTCCCGCCCCATCGCACGCTTCCCGCGCCGCCGCCACCACCGCGTCGCCGATCACGTGCACCCCGGTCTCTCCCTGGATCGGCTCCAGCATCACGGCCGCGGTGCGCTCCCCCACCGCGGCGGCGAGCGCCCCCGGGTCGTCGCGGGGGACGGCGACGAAGCCCGGCAGGTAGGGGGCGAAGCTGGGGTTGGCGGCCATCCCGGGCGTAGCGGAGACCGAGCCCATCGTGCGCCCGTGGAAGGCGCCTTCGAGCACGACGATCTCGGGCGCCTCGACGCCGCGGCCGTGCGCGTGCTTGCGGGCGAGCTTGATCGCGCACTCGTTCGCCTCGGTCCCGGAGTTGCAGAGGAAGGCCTTGCCGCCGAGGCTCGACGAGCAGATGCGCTCGGCGAGGCGGACGCCGCCCTCGGTCAGGAACAGGTTCGAGGCGTGCATCAGCACACCGGCCTGCTCGCGCACGGCCGCGACCACGGCGGGGTGGCAGTGCCCGACCGAGCAGACCGAGATCCCCGTCAGGAAGTCGAGGTACTCCCTGCCCTCCGAGTCCCACAGGCGCGGGCCCTCGCCGCGCACGAACTCGACGGCGCCGCGCTTGTAGGTGGGCATCACCCAGCGGGCCTCGAGCCGCTGCAGCTCCGCAAGCTTCACGCCGAGACCATCGTGCCGATGCCGGCGTCGGTGAACAACTCGAGCAGCAGGCTGTGGGGCCGGCGCCCGTCGATGATGTGGGCCGAGCTGACGCCCCCGTTGACGGCCTCCACGCAGGCGCCAAGCTTGGGCCGCATGCC
>VGBV01000242.1 GCA_016870325.1 Actinomycetota bacterium | reverse complement strand
ATCGGCTCCCGGGAATTCCCCCGGGCGCGCCGGGCGGCCCAGTGGCGATCGGGCAGCTGATTGGCCCCGGCGGCGACGTGGTCGCGGTGCCCGGCCGCGGGACCGCGGGGCCGGGGGAGCCGGCGGAGCTCACGATCCCGGTCAGCCCCGGCGCCGAGGCGCTCGCCGAGAGCGACGGCGCCGGCGAGCCTAGCTTCGAGGACGTCGAGGTGGACGGCGCGCCGCTGCGGGTTCTGACCCAGCCGCTGCCCGCCGGCGGGGCGCTGCAGCTCGCTCGCTCGCTGCAGGAGACCGAGGACGCGCTCGGCACGCTGCTGGTTGTGCTGTTCGTGGTCAGCATGGGCGGGATCGCGCTGGCGGCGGCGCTGGGGCCGGTGGTGGCGCGGGCCGCCCTGGCGCCGGCGGGCGAGGTCTCCGACGCCGCCGAGGAGGTCGCCCGCAGCCACGACCTGAGCCGCAGGATCGAGGTCCGCGGCGAGGACGAGCTGGGACGGCTGGCGGCGAGCTTCAACGAGATGATGGCGGCGCTGGAGGCATCTGATGCGGCCCAGCGGCGCCTCGTCGCCGACGCCTCGCACGAGCTGCGCACGCCGCTGGCGACGCTGCGCACCAACATCGAGACGCTCGGGCGCGGCCACGAGCTCGACCCCGCCGAGCGCGAGCGCATCGTCGGGGATCTGACCGGCGAGCTGGAGGAGATGGGCGAGCTGGTCGGCGACGTCGTCGAGCTGGCACGCGAGCCCGGCGCCGAGCGCCTCGCCCCCCAGGACGTCCGCCTGGACGAGCTCGCGGCCGACGCGGTCGCGAGCGCCCGCCGCCGCGCCCGCGGCCTCGACTTCACCGTGGACCTCTCCCCCAGCCTCGTGCGTGGGGACCCGGCCCGGATCGGCCGCGCGATCTCCAACCTGCTCGACAACGCCGCCAAGTGGAGCCCGGCCGGCGGCGAGGTCGAGGTCAGCGTGGCCGGCGGAGTCGTTCGCGTCCGCGATCACGGTCCCGGCTTCGCGCCCGCCGACCTGCCCCGGGTCTTCGACCGCTTCTGGCGCTCGGACGAGGCGCGCGGGATGCACGGCTCGGGCCTGGGGCTGGCGATCGTGCGCAGGGTGGCCGAGGAGCACGGCGGCTCGGCCGAGGCCGCGAACGCCGAGGGCGGCGGCGCCCTGGTCACGCTGCGGATTCCTCAAGCGCGTTCTTAGCCGGCTCTCAGCGGGCTCTCAGGCGAGGCTGGCTTGATGGTGCCAGCCCGGCAGCACCGAGTTGCGCGCCCAGCTTCGAAGGGCAGGGAGGTCGGCCGACCGGGACCAACGAGCGGAAGGAAGCAGAGATGTACGAGAAGATGAAGCAGGCGATCCGCGGCAGGACGGGCCCGGTCGGGCTCTCACTGGTCGCGGCGGCGGTGACCGCGGTCGCGTTCGCGGGCATCTCGGTGGCCGCGGACGGCGGCGGCTCCGACCAGCAGGGCCAGGCCGAGGACGGCCGGGCCGGCGGCCCGCCGGTGTTCCAGATGCGGCCGTCGGAAGCGGACCGCGAGGCGCTGGAGGAGTTCCGCCGGTGCATGGCCGACGAGGGC
>VGBV01000241.1 GCA_016870325.1 Actinomycetota bacterium | reverse complement strand
CGGGGGGGTCCCGCACCGGCTCGAGCGCGTTCGCGAGCGCGAGGGCGTCGTCTTCGTGAACGACTCCAAGGCGACCAACGTCGCCTCGGCCCTCGCCGGCATCGGCTCCTTCGAGGGCGGGCTGCACCTGATCCTGGGGGGCTCGCTGAAGGCCGAGGACTTCGCGCCACTCGCCGCCCCGGTGGCCGAGCGCTGCTCGGCCGTGTACCTGATCGGCGAGGCGGCGGTGCAGCTCGAGGCTGCGCTGGCGCCCGCTGCCGGCGAGGTCGAGCTGGCCCGGGCGGGCACGCTCGAGGCCGCCGTCGAGGCGGCCGCGTCGGACGCCGGGGAGGGCGAGGTCGTGCTGCTGTCGCCGGCCTGCGCCAGCTTCGACGCCTTCGCCGACTTCGAGGCCCGGGGCGATCGCTTTCGCGAGCTCGTGGAGGCGCTGCCGTGAGCGCCCGGCGCAGGCCCGCGCGGACGGCGCCCTCGATCGAGTACTCGCTGCTGCTGACCGCGACCCTCTGCCTGGTCGCGCTCGGCTTCGTGATGGTCTTCAGCGCCAGCTCGGCGACCTCGCTGCTCGGGGAGGGAGGCGACAGCGCCGAGTACCTGAAGCGAACCGCGATCTTCGCGGCGATCGGCCTGCTGGGGATGAGGGTCGCCTCGGTGCGCGGCGTGCGGCTCGCGCGCGGCCTCACGCCCGCGCTGGTCGGGATCTCGCTGGTGATGCTGGTCGCGGTGCTGGTGCCGGGAGTGGGGCGCGGCGCCAACGGGGCGCAGAGCTGGATCGGAGCCGGATGGCTGCAGTTCCAGCCCTCCGAGGTGGCGAAGATCGCGCTGATCCTCTACGGCGCGCATCTGCTGGCGACACAGCCCAAGCGCGCGCGGACCCTGGAGGGGCTGGCGCCTTTCCTGGCCCTGGCGGGCGCCTCGCTGCTGCTGATCACGATCCAGCCCGACCTGGGCACGGCGATGGTGGCCACCGTCGGCGTCGGCTGCCTGCTGTTCGCGGCGGGGATGCAGCCGCGCACGATGCTGCCGGTCGCCGCCCTGATCGGGCTCGCCGCTGTGGCGATGCTCGCGACCCACCCCTACCAGCTCGATCGCGTCACGGGCTTCCTCGACCCCGGCGCCGACCCCGAGGGGGCCGGCTTCCAGAGCAGGCAGGCCGCGATCGCGCTCGGCTCCGGCGGCGTCATGGGCGTCGGGCTCGGCGAGAGCGTGCAGAAGGCCTTCTACCTGCCCGAGGCCCACACCGACATGATCGCCGCGGTGCTCGGGGAGGAAGCCGGCCTGGCCGGGACCGCCGTCCTGATCGGGCTGTTCGCGATGTTCGGATACGCGGGCTTCCGCGCCGCCCACCGCGCGCGCGACCGCTACGGCAAGCTGCTGGCCACTGGGCTGACCTCGATGATCCTGGGGCAGGCGGCGATCAACCTGTTCGCGGTGCTGGGACTGGCGCCCCTGACCGGGGTGCCGCTGCCGTTCGTCAGCTACGGGGGAACGAGCCTGATCATGACCCTGACGGCGGCGGGGCTGATCATGAACGTGGCGCGGCGGCCCGCGGGCGCGTCGGCGAGCGCGCGTCCCGCGGGCGCAGGC
>VGBV01000240.1 GCA_016870325.1 Actinomycetota bacterium | reverse complement strand
CGGCCCGGGCGGCGGTCCGGTTCCAGACCTCGGTGGCGGCACCGTTGGAGGCGAGCGCCCAGGCGGCCGCCCGGGCCGACCCGCCGGCGCCGAGCACCAGGGCTCGCTTGCCGGCCGGAGGCTCCCCGAGCGCGGCCAGCACGCCGGCGGCGTCGGTGTTGTCGGCCCGGATCCGGCCATCGTCGAAGCTGAGCGTGTTGGCGGCGCCGATCTCCCTCGCCGCCTCCGATGCCTCGTCGGCGAGGGCGAGCGCGGCCTCCTTGTGGGGGATGGTGACGTTGGCCCCGACGAAGCCCTCGTCCGGGAGCGAGCGGATCACCTGCTCGAACTCCGCGGCGGGGATCCTGATCGCCTCATATTCCCACTCGTCGCCCAGCCCGAGCGCCGCCAGCGCCGCGTTCTGCATCGCGGGCGAGCGCGAGTGCGAGACCGGGTCCCCGAGCACGGCGAGCCGGCGCAGGAGCGGGGGCGAAGCTGCCCCCTCGGGCCGGTCGCCTATTCCGGACACTCGGTGGGCGAGCCGCCCTCGGTCTCGAGCGCCGCCTGGTACTCGGCGGCGAGCTTCTCGAACTCGGCCTCGCTGGCGGTGAAGCTGTGCTCGCCGCAGGTGCCGGGCTTGACCACGAAGTAGATGTAGTCGACGTTCGCGGGCCGCGCCGCCGCCTTGATCGCCGCCAGGCCGGGGTTGCCGATCGGGGTCGGCGTCAGCCCCGCGTTCAGCCGCGTGTTGAAGGGCGTGTCGGCTGCCAGGTCGGCCTGCGTGATCTGCTCGGTGTAGTTGCCGGTCTCGAAGCGGGTGGTCGCGTCGATCCCGAGCGGGATCCCCTGGCTGAGGCGGTTGTAGATCACCGCCGCGACATCGTCGCGCTCGGAGGCGACCTGGACCTCCTTGTCCACCATCGAGGCGATGATCAGCACGTCGTAGACCGTCAGGTTCTTCTTCTGCGCGTAGCTCATGTCCACCTTGGCGATGTTGTCCTTGAACGCCTCGAGCTGCTGCTCGACCAGGCTCGGGACGCGCTGGGCCTCGTTGGCCGGGAGCTCGTAGGTGGCCGGGAACAGAAAGCCCTCGAGGCTCTTTCCCTCAGCCCCGTAGCGGCGCGGGTCAAAGCTCTTGGGCGCCGTCTTGGTCAGCTCAAGGTACTCGTCGCTCGAGACCCCCTCCGGGAGCACCAGGTCGGCGATCTGGCGGCGGTCATAGCCCTCGGGTATGGAGACGCTGAGCGGGCCCGAGGGCCCCGCGGGCTGGGTCAGGGCGTCGATAGCCGCGCCGTAGCTCATTCCCGAGGCGAGCGCGTAGGTGTCGGCCTGGACGTCGCCGGACTTGCCGGCCAGCTTCAGGCGCCACTCGAGCAGGCGCGAGCTGGAGACGATGCCGGCGTCGTCGAGGATGGACGCGATCTCGCCGGTGCTGGCGCCCTCGGGGATCTCGACGGTGACGCTGCCCTCTCCCGCGCCATCGCCGGCGAAGGGCTGGAAGAAGGCGACGAGGAACCAGACCAGCAGGATCCCCGCCAGCGCCAGCGCCAGCGCCGCGAAGCGGCGGCGCCGGAAGCTGCCCCCGTCGCCGGCATTCGCGGTCGGGGGCCCGGGCGGCG
>VGBV01000239.1 GCA_016870325.1 Actinomycetota bacterium | reverse complement strand
GGCCTCCGGAGCGGTGAGCTGGCCCGCGACCGTCGGCACCACCAGGCCGCGCCGCGGGATCACGGTCCCGGTCGCCTCGACCTGCCGGCTCGCCGCCAGCTCGCTCAGCTGCGCGCCCGCCGGCGCGGCGGGGGGCGTGGGCTCGAACGGCACCCAGCCGATGCCGACGAAGTAGGCCTCGACCCAGGAGTGGGCGTCGCGGTCGCTGACCTGGAAGGCGCCGCCGCCCTGCTCGGCCTCGCCGGAGCTGAAGCCCGAGGCGACTCGGCTGGGGATGCCCAGGCTGCGGAGCATCAGCGCCATCGCGCCGGAGAACTGCTGGCAGTAGCCGGCCCGGTCCCGGAAGAGGAAGTCGCGCAGCGGCACCGGGCGCCGGGGCGGTGTCTCGGTGTAGGAGTAACCGCTGCGCAGGTGGGACTCGATCGCCGCGACGGCGTCATACGGGCTCTCGGCGCCCGCGCTCAGCCGCAGCGCCAGCGAGTGCACTCCCGCGTACAGGGACTCGTCGAGCCGCTCGGCGATGCGGCTCTCCCGGGGCTGTCCGTAGAGGGGGACCGTCAGGGTCGGCGGGCGCGAGAGGGTCAGCCCGCTTTCGGCCTCGGGGAGAGGCAGGCTTCGCGGCAGCTCGAGCTGGGTGTAGCGGCGCAGGGCCCGTGGGTAGGACGCGGGGGACGCGCGCAGCCGCTCCGCGCTCGGCTTCGGCGCATACGAGGTGACGGTGTAGGTGTCGCCGTCTCTCAGCCGCTCGCTCGTCAGGCTGGTGCCACCGGCGCCGGGGCTGACGCCGTCGAGGCCGTCGACGGCGAGCACTGCGCCGGGCGCCAGCAGCAGGCCGCTCTCCAGCCCGCCGATCGTGAAGCTCACCTCTTGCACCCAGTCGGGCTCGGGCGGGCCCTGGGCCGCGCGGCCCTCGACGTCCCCGGGCAGCTCCAGCGGCCGCTCGATCGAAGGCTGTTCCGTCGCGACTTCCCACCCCGAGCCGTCGAAGCGATCCAGCTGAATTACGCGCCAGTAGTGCGGCTCCTCGCTCTCGACGCGAAGCAGGGCGGTTCCGTCGCGCGGCCAGTCGAGCGGGCCGTAGGAGTGGTTCCAGCGGAACCCGACCGAGGGGTCCTCCCCCGGCCAGCTCCAGCCCGCCCAGTCGATCCAGGGGTCGTCGGCGTCGAGCGCGGCGGCGGCGCCGATCCCGACCGCGGCGGCGACCCCGAGGACCGCCGCGGCGCCGCGCCAGGCGAGCCGATCCAGGTGCGGCAGCCAGAGCCAGGCCGCGACCAGCACCAGCAAGATCGCGCCCCAGACCAGCGGCAGCGACGGCGAGTTGAGAGTGGCGGCGATCCCGTAGAAGCCGATCAGCAGCACCAGCGCCCAGCCGCGGCGCTGCCGGCCCGGCCAGAAGGCGAGCGCCGCCGCGGCGCCGAGTGCGAGCGGTGGCGCCAGCAGGAGCAGCAGCCGGGCCCAGGGATCGGGGCCGCCGTAGGGGGTGTCGGCGTCGGCCAGCACGGCGAGGCCCTGCGAGATGCCCTCGCCGAAGCGCTCCCAGCCCGCGGGCACCAGCAGCTCCGCCCCCAGCCCCGCGGCGAGCATGCCGGCCGCGACGGTCGCGAGCGCGACCGCGGCGGCCGCCGCCGCCCGGATCCGCC
>VGBV01000238.1 GCA_016870325.1 Actinomycetota bacterium | reverse complement strand
GCCCCCTCCCCGGTCCCCGGCGGTGACGAGCCGACCCGCTCGGGGCCGTCTTCGGAGCCGCAGCCCGCGAGGGCCGCGATCAGGGCCGGCAGGGCCGGCAGCGCCTGCCGGCGGCGGCGGGCTACAGCCTCATCAGGACGACCGCGTTCAAGGCCCAGAGGACCGAGAAGAAGATCGTCCATCGCGTCAGGTTGCGCTCGACCAGGGAGCCGCCGCCGAAGGAGCTGCCTCCGCCGCCGATCCCGGCCATGCCCGACAGGCCCGAGTCCTTGCCGGAGTGGAGCAGCACCAGGAAGACCACGATCAGCGAGAGCAGCACCTGGACCACGTTCAAGAGCGTCTCCATCGCCGGGCAGTGTAGAGGGGAGCAGCGCCCGAGTGGGCGCCCCCGGCGCGCCCTAGACCCGCTTCTCGATCCGGTCGATCCGCTTCAGGATCTCGACCGCCTCGGCGCGGAGCTCGCGGTTGATGCGCCCGAAGTCCGCCTCGTCGAGCTTGCCCGAGGCGCGGTCGGCCTCGGCGTCGCGGATCTCGCGGTACTTCGCCTGCTTGCGGGCCTCGAGCTCGGCGCGCTCGGCCTCGGCGGGGTCGGCCTCATCGGCCGCGGCCGAGCGCCGCAGCGGGCCCGACACGAATGCGGCGACGAGGGCGAGCAGGACGATGGCGAGCAGCAGTTCCACGGGGCCGCAAGGCTAGGCGGCGCGCCACGGTGGCGCTTTATCGGTACATAGCCCCGATAACTCGCCACGTGGGAAAGCCGGACGGGTCCGCGGCCGATTGGATGGCGACTTTTGGGTACATGGCACCGCTAAGTCGCCATCGTGACGGCGGGCCTGCGCGGCGCCGCCGCCCGCCCGCGGCTACGACGGCCCGGCGGCGCCGGGCTGGTCCTGGGGTGCGGCTCCCAGCTCGCGGCCCACGCGCGTGGCGTAGGCGGCGCTGACGCGGCGCCGTGCCTCGGCCGAGGGCCAGAGCGCGAGCGCCGCTCCCGCGAGCGCCACCAGAGCCCCGATCCAGATCCAGACGACCATCGGGTTGACGATCACGCGGAAGGTCGCGGCGGGCGGATCCTCCGCGTAGCGCTCGGCCAGGGCGATGATCGCGATGCCCTGGGCGTCGGGCGGCAGGCCGGCGAGATCGCGGTTGCCGCGCGCGATGTCGTCGTCGAGCACCGAGAGGTCGGGTTGGAAGGCGGTCCAGAAGTCCTCGCCGGCGCCCGAGCGCAGCCCGATCTCGCTGGTCGCCTCGCCGTCGAAGAAGCGCCCGATCGGCCCCGCCATCGGGTCCTGCGTCGGGTAGTAGTTGCGCGCGGGGGCCAGCAGCGCGAACTGCTCGCCTTCGCGCCTTACGTCGAGCGTGGCGGTGAAGGCGATGCGCTCGTTCTGGGGGTCGGCGGCGAGGCCCGTGTAGGTGACCTCGTAGTCGCCGACCGAGGCCGACTCGCCGACCTCGAGCCTGAGGTCGCGGTTGGTCTGGAAGCTCGAGGAGGCCGCGATCCCGACCAGCAGGACGACGATTCCTGCATGGACGATGTAGCCGCCGTAGCGGCGGCGGTTGCGGCCGACGGCGCCCGCCAGCGCCAGCGGCAGGCGCTCGCCGGTGAGCGCCCGCCGCGCCGCCCCCGCGCGCCAGAATTCCTGCC
>VGBV01000237.1 GCA_016870325.1 Actinomycetota bacterium | reverse complement strand
GCGGGCGTCGAGGGCATCGTCGCCCTCGCCGGCTTCCCCGAGCGCGTCGAGCGCCCCCAGCAGGCGCCCCCTAACCCCACGATCGACCCGCTGGTTCCGTCCGCGCACAATTCGCTCGCGCTGCTCGCCGCGGGCGAGGTCGCGGGCGTCTACCGCAAGGCGCACCTGCCCAACTACGGGGTCTTCGACGAGGGCCGCTACTTCGAGCCGGGCACCGACGCCGCCCTGTTCGACGTCGCCGGGGCGCTGATCGGGCTCACCATCTGCGAGGACATCTGGGTCCCGGGCTTTCCCGAGTCAGCGGAGGTCGAGGCGGGCGCCCGCCTGGTGCTCAACTCCAGCGCCTCGCCATACGCGCGCGGCAAGGGCGACGCTCGCGAGGCCATGATCTCCGCACGCGCCCGCGAGAACGGCGCCGTGTTCGCGCTCTGCAACACCGTCGGCGGCCAGGACGAGCTGATCTTCGACGGCCGCAGCGTCGTCGTCGCGGCCGACGGCGAGCTGATCGCGCGGGCCGCGCAGTTCGAGCCCGAGCTGCTGCTCTGCGACCTGCTGCTGCCGGCCGCCGATGCGCCGCGCGGCGATTCGGGCTCGGCCGTCCCGCTGTACCGGTGCGAGCGCCACCGCCACAACGAGGAACGGCTCGAGCCGCGCATCGCCCCCACTCTCTCCGAGGAGCAGGAGATCTACGAGGCGCTGGTGCTGGGCGTTCGCGACTACGTCGGCAAGAACGGCTTCGGCGACGTCGCGCTCGGCCTCTCGGGGGGGATCGACTCGGCGCTCGCCGCGATGATCGCCTGCGACGCCCTCGGTCCGGAGCGGGTGCACTGCGTTGTCATGCCCTCACCCCACTCCAGTGACGAGACCCAGTCCGACGCGAGGGCGATCGCCGCGAACCTCGGCGCTGATGCGGTCGAGCTGCCCATCGTCGAGCCGATGGAGGCCTTCGAGCGTCTGCTCGCGCCGGAGTTCGAGGGCACCGAGCCCGGCATCGCCGAGGAGAACCTGCAGGCGCGGATCCGCGGCGACCTGCTGATGGCGCTCTCGAACAAGTTCGGCTGGTTGGTGCTGACCACGGGCAACAAGTCCGAGATGGCGGTCGGCTACGCGACCCTCTACGGCGACATGGCGGGCGGCCTGGCGGTGATCAAGGACGTGCTCAAGACCTGGGTCTACCGGCTGGTCGAGGACCGCAACCAGCGAGCCGGCCGCGAGCTCGTGCCCTCATCCGTGCTCGAGCGCCCGCCGACGGCCGAGCTGCGCCCGGACCAGCTCGACGAGGACTCGCTGCCCCCCTACGACCTGCTCGACCGCATCCTCGAGGCCTACGTCGAGCGCGACCACGGCCGCGCCCGGATGGTCGCCGACGGCCTGCCCGAGGACGTCGTCGCCGAGGTCATCCGCCTGGTCGATAGGGCCGAGTACAAGCGCCGCCAGGCCCCTCCCGGCATCCGCGTCTCCAACAAGGCGTTCGGCCGCGACCGGCGCCTGCCGATCACGAACCGCTTCAGCGCGCTGCGGCCTCGGCTGCCCCGCTAGATGAGTGATTCCACGACCACGCACGCCTGAGGCCCCGCATGGCGCATCGCATCCCGGCGTCCTCGGGCCTGCCCTTGGCGCCACCAAGGGCTGCGCCCTGCGTCCTTGGGCTGCTCGGCCATG
>VGBV01000236.1 GCA_016870325.1 Actinomycetota bacterium | reverse complement strand
TCGCTCATCTCACCGATCCTCCAAGCTGAGCCCGAAGCGACCGGGGTCGAGCACCCCGTTTGGATCGAAGGCCCGTTTGACCGAGCGCGCCAGCTCAGCGTGCAGCCCGAGACCGTCCATCACTTCCTGCTGGAAGTGGGTCGGGGGGCGCGAGACGAGATAGCCCGAGTCCGCGAAGCGACTCGTGAGCTCGGAGAAGCAATCCCGGGCACGCTGAGCTGCGCCGTCGGCGCCCCCATCGAAGATCACCGGCTGGGTGTTGCGCATGCTGCGCGGGGAGCAGAGGAACTGGTTCGTGTAGGCAAACCCGTGCTCGGTGCAGATCAGCCGCGACAATCGCATCGCCTCGAGCGCCTCGGCGCCCCGGAAGGGCACGCTCGGCAGGAAGTAGAGCGAGGTGCCGTTCGGGTGCAGGTTGTAGACGTCCAGCTCGGTCTCGTTCGGGACGCCCTTGGCGATGTCGAAGCGGTAGCCAAAGGCCTTCCGCTCACGGGCCTCTTCCTCGGGAAG
Organism: Actinomycetota bacterium; assembly: GCA_016870325.1. Lineage (GTDB taxonomy): Bacteria > Actinomycetota > Thermoleophilia > Solirubrobacterales > 70-9 > VGBV01. The sequence continues at coordinate 1,181 of VGBV01000236.1, read as the reverse complement.
GTAGGCGAGCGGCCCGGTCGCCGCGAACGCCTGCTCGAGCTTTTCCACCCTTGCCTCGAGCGTCTCGGAAGGGCCGTAGATGCAGCCGACCACGTTCCACGCACCGATCCCGTGGGCCTCGCGCAGCGCCGGCAGCTCACCCTCATCGATCGGGGCGGCGCCCGGCTCGGCCATCGGTCGCGGCTCGGCGGCCTCGACGGCCAGGCAGAAGACGTCGTTGGCGATGCTGATCGTGCTCGGGATGCCTCCCGTCAGCTTCAGACGCCCGGCTACGTCTACCGCGCGTCCGAGGTCGTCGTAATCGGGCACGCTGAAGACGAAGCCGCGCGCGCCGGGCGGGGCAGGCATCAGCCAGACGCCGGCCTTAGTCACGATTCCGTAGTTGGACTGCGCGAACAGGGCGTCCAGCATCGGACCGCAACCGCCCTTGTGGGTATAGGTGGTCTTGGCCCCGGGCAGTGCCCCGTCGCCGGTGGTCAGGACGCGTCCGTCCCCGATCACGACCTCCAGGCCGATCAGGTTGCCGAAGTGATTCCCCACCGGCGTGTAGCCGGCGCCCTTGTCGAGCGCGTTGCCCAGGACGCTCGCCTCAACCGGACCAGAGATGGGGCTGCACCAGTAGCGGCCTCCATGCTCCTCCAGGAACCGGTGCAGCTGTGCGAAGGTCACACCGGGCTCCAGCACGACGTACCCGAGCTCGTCGTCGTACTCGAGGATCCGGTCCATGCGGCTGAGCTCGATGGTGACGGTGTCCGGTGCGACGGCGGTGGCCATCCCGAGCCCGTGCTGCATGCCGCGGCTGATCGGGTGCAGCGACAGCCCGCGCCGATTGGCCACCTCGACGATTCGCTGGACCTCCTCCCGCGACCCGGGCCGCAGCACGGTCGCCGGGAAACAGTCGCCCGCCGGGTCGAGGCTGACCGCGTAGGGCAACAGCTGCTCCCGCTGGTCGAGAACCCACTCGCTCCCCACTATTTGCGCGAGCTCACCGATTTCACCTTGAGCAAGGGCCGTGCTCATCGGCGTTGACGCCCTCCGGGGCGCGCAGCGACCAATCCGTCGTCCCGATCCGCGCGCCAAGGTGAAGGGCCGCCCGGTGAGCGCTTCCGGCCCTCTCTAAAGCTCGATCTGCATTGGAAGTTAGCCACGATCCGTGTATGACACTCAGCCGACGCTCGTGA
>VGBV01000235.1 GCA_016870325.1 Actinomycetota bacterium | reverse complement strand
CGTCTACTCCTCACCGGGCGCCCTGCTCGAGGTGCTCGACGCGCAGCGCTGGACGGCCGGGATCGGGGCAGCGCTGCGACCGGGCGGCAGCTTCGTGCTCAACGACGTCCACCCGGCCGGGGCACCGCTCGACCACGCGCTGCGCTGGCGGACGAGCTACTTCGAGGAAGGCTTCGTGTGCATCGGCCAGATCGTCAACGGCCTGGCCGATGCCGGCCTGATGGTGAAGCGCTTCGACGAGCTGCCCGCACACGACCGCCGCCTCGGCGACCCGCGCGTCCCCGCCCGCCTGCTGCTGACCGCCGAGAAGCTCTAGGACCCTCTAGTGCGTCCTCTCGTAACGTTGCACTGGCAACGTGGTCCTTGTTCAGGCGGCGAGCTTGGGCGCGGTTGTGGTCTTGGCGGCTCGGCGTTGGCGGCGTTTGGTCGCGTCGATCTTGCGGCGCTCGCGCTCGGCGGGGCTGTTGCGGTGGCGGACGTGGTCGGCGAGCGCGTGGCCGAAGGCGTCCCAGTCGAGGTAGTCGGCGTTCTTGCAGACGAACTCGTCGATCGCGGCGAAGGTTGCCTCGATCCGGTTGAGGTAGCTGGCGTAGGTCGGGGTCGGTACCAGCTCGATGTTGTTGGCGGCGGCGTAGGCGCGGATGTCGGGCGTCCAGTGGCTGGAGAGGCCGTCCTGGATCCAGTAGAGACGGATCTGTCTGGGCTAGGCGAGCCGGATCTGTTGCATGAACGCGAGCGTCGAGGCGCCGTTGCGGTGCGGCCTGGGTCTGATGCGCAGGTAGTCGGCGTGGACGTCGAGCGCGCCGACCAGGTAGCGGATGCCGTGGCGGCGGTTGTAGGTCGCCCGGTGCCGCTCGGGCCGGCCGTGTCGGGCCCAGCCGCGGCCGTGTTTGGGGCAGAGGCTCTCCGGCCCCTTCTCGTCGAAGCTGACCACGACCCCGCCAGCCGGCTGCTCCCGGTAGAGGGCGAGCACCCGCGCCGCCTTCGCTGCGTAGTCGGGGTCGGGGCTCTGCTTCCAGCTGCGGGCGCGTTGCAGCGAGATCCCGTTGCGGGCAAAGATCCGGCCAAGGTGCGCAGGCGAGACGGCAATCCCCTGCCCGGCCAGGTAGCGAGAAAGCTTCGAGAGGCTCCAGCGCCTATAGGGCACCCCGAGCGTGTCGGAACGGGCGCCGGCGACCGCGACGATCTGCTGCTCGTCGTCAACCTGGATCCGGCAGGGTCGCCCGCCCCCGAAACGAGGACGCAACGACTCGAACCCCTGCTCGTTGAACTCGTGGATCACACGGCGCACCTGCGACTCGTCCGTCATCCACATCCGGGCGATCTGCGGCACACTCATCAGCGCGTTCGAAGCGAGCAGGATCGACGCCCGCTGCCTCGTCGAAGCCAGCTTGGACTGCTTCGACAGCCGCTTCAATCGCTGACCCTCGTGCGGGGCCAACTCACGAACGAACACCTCCGGGGGACGCATCAACACCACCTCAGGTCGCATGCGACCCAATTCGACAGCAGGCCAGCCGGACCCTCCCAGTTTCCGGTCAAACATTCTGAGAGGCCGCACTAGGGTGGGATACCCCTGGCAGGCGGGCGTGCGCCACGGGTCCGTTTCCCGAGGAGAAGGAACCCATGAATCCGGACAGCCACACCACCCCGCTCGACCTCGTCTACGCGATCAGCGGGCCGGTGCTCTCGCTCAACCCCG
>VGBV01000234.1 GCA_016870325.1 Actinomycetota bacterium | reverse complement strand
CGCCTACCGCTGATCAGCGTTCAGCGGGTGAAGAGCTCCGCGATCCCGAGCTCGAAGCCGGGGAGCTGGGGCGAGGCCAGCCGCTCGCCGCGGCCGGACTCGAGCGCGACGTCAAAGCTGGGGGAGTCCGGTCGCGAGCGGCGATAGGCGAGCACGCTGTCGGAGGCGTCGTCCACCAGCCACAGCTCGGGCAGGCCGCCGGCCTCATAGACGCGCTTCTTGGCGCCGATGTCATAGCGCCAGGTGCTCTGCGAGCGGATCTCGACGCAGAGGTCGGGTACCCGCTCGGGATAGGCGTCGAGGTCCTGCGGGATGTGGCCCTCGGCGAACCAGACGAGGTCGGGGCCGTAGACGTTGTGCTCGTTCATGCGGACGTCGGTGGGCAGGGAGACGAACCCGCGCCCGGCGCCGGCGTCGATCCAGTCTGAGATCGCGCGGAACAGGCGCCCCTGCAGCGCGGCGTGGATGAGCTTCGGCTCATTCACGACGATCTCGCCCTCGACCAGCTGCTTGCGGTCGCCGACCACGGTCACGGCGTAGTACTCGTCGGCGGTCAGGCGGGTGGCGGTCGCGCTCATCGGGCACACCCAAGATAAGGCAGCCGACCGCCCCGCTCGCCCCCAGGGGTTGACATCCCCGCGCCGGCCGCTACGGTGGTGGCGTCCATCAAGAGCGGCTGAGGGATCCGGCCCTGTGAAGCCGCAGCAACCGACCGAGACCTCCGGGTCGAGGCACGGTGCTACTGCCGGCACCGATGGAGGTGAAGTTGATGTCCGAGGAACGTTCGTCCCAGGACGGGGGTCCCCAGCCGATTCCCCTCGACGCCGTGCGCGAGGAGTTCAGCAGCTACCTGCGTGAGACCGGCGTTGATCCCGAGACGGTGCCCTTCGAGGTCGAGCACCAGCAGTACATCGGGAGGTTCGACGGCGAGGTGAAGACGATCACGATCACGGTGCTGAAGCTCGACGGCGCCACCTACCAGTGGTTTCCCGAGCTGCCCGACGCGCACCGCGAGCGCAAGCGGCGGGCCGAGATGGAGGGACCGCGATGACCGAGGCACGGCGGCCGTTGCCCTGTCCCCGCTGCAGGACGCGGGCCTACACGCCGTACGGCGTGCCCTGGACCAGGGGCATGCCCGCGCGGCCCGCGGTCTCCGACACCGATGGAAGCACGCTGATCTGCTCCGAATGCGGCAACACCGAGTGGTGGGGCGAGTTCTTCGGGGTCGACCTGGAGCCGCAGGAGAAGTGGCCCATTACCTAGGGCGAGCGGGGACCGAGCGCCGGGTGACTCCCTTTCGACGGCACGACGTCTCAACACTTGTGTTCAAGCCTGGCTCGGTCCGGGGCGCCGTCGGGCGAACGACGCTGCGGGCGGTCGCCGCGCGGGTCGGCCTCTTGGTCCACGTCCTCTCGACAGCCGTGAGATCCCGCGCGCAACGCGTGCGGCCTCGCCGCCTCTAGTCCCTTGCCGTACGGCCGTCGCCGCGGCGGCCGGTGAGCGAGGAGGTCGTGATGCGGAAGTCGGTGGTGGGGGTGCGCAGGCGGTGGCTGGTGGCCCTGGTGGCGCTGGTGGGGGGCACGGGGCTGCTGCTGTGGGCGAGCGCGCCGGCGGCGAAGCCGGCGCCCGAGGGCCAGGCGGGCGGGAACGTGCCCGAGGGCCAGGCGGGCGGGAACGTGCCCGAGGGCCAGGCGGGCGGGGGCGCG
>VGBV01000233.1 GCA_016870325.1 Actinomycetota bacterium | reverse complement strand
TGGCGAGCGCCCCCGAGGCCGCGCCGCGCAGCGACTCGGCGTGGCGCAGGCGCTCGCGCTCGGGGGCGAGCTCCGCCTCCTCGGCCGGGTCCGGCCGCGCCGCCTCGATCTCGGAGAGCTCGTAGCGCAGCAGGTCGAGGTCGCGCTCGCGGGCGCCCTGGCGCTCGCGGATCTCGGCCAACTCGCGCTCGATCGCGAGCACCTCGTTGTGGGCGGCGCGATACTCGCGCAGGCGCTCCAGGTGCTTCTCGCCGGCGAAGCCGTCGAGCGTTTCGAGCTGGGCCGAGCCCAGCGTCAGCTTGCGGTGCTCGTGCTGCCCGTAGAAGGCGAGCAGCCTCGATCCCAGCGCGCGCAGGTCCTCGGCCGAGGCGACCCGGCCCTGGATGAAGGCGCTGGTGCGGCCCGAGTCCCCGACGCGGCGCCCGAGTGCGATCTCGCTCGCGCCCTCGGGCAGGCGCTCGGCGATCTCGGCCAGCTCGGGGTCGTCGAGCATCCCCTCGGGCAGCTCGAAGACGCCCTCGACGTATGCCTCCGAGGCCCCAAGCCGCACGATCTGGGAGCGGGCCTTGCCGCCCAGGATCAGGTCCAGCGAGTGGGCCAGGATCGTCTTGCCGGCGCCGGTCTCGCCCGTGATCGCGTTCAGCCCGCGCCCCAGCCGCAGCTCGGCGCGCTCGATCAGCAGCAGGTTCTCTATCCGGAGCTCGAGCAGCATGCTGCTCGTTCTAACGTTCGGATCCGACGGATTACTTGGCCAGGCGCCCGAACTTCTCGCGGATGCGCGTGTAGAAGCTCGCGCCCTGGAGCTGCGCGAGGCTGCCGGCCCCGTCGCGGAAGCTGACGCCCACCTCCTCGCCTGGCGCCAGCTCGCCGATGTGCTCGCCGTCGATCTCGACCTCGACCGGATCGCGGCCGGCCGCGTTCTGGACCTGGAGGACGTCCCCGGGCGCCATCACCAGAGAGCGGGCCGTGAGCGTGTGCGGCGCGATGAAGCTGACCACGTAGCCCTCGACCCCCCAGGCCAGGATCGGGCCGGCATTCGCGAGGTTGTAACCCGTCGACCCGGCCGGGGTCGCCGCCACGAGCCCGTCGCAGCGGACGTGGCCCACCTCCTGCGCGCCGACGCTGTAGGAGAGCTCGGCCACGCGCCCGTGGGGCACCCTCGTGAAGGTGACGTCGTTGAATGCGACAGGACGCTCGCTCGAAATGCTCACCTCCAGCGCGGGCACCGACATCACCTCGAAGTCGCCGGCCAGCGCGCGCCGCATGCCGTCCTCGAGCGCCTCGCGCTCGACCGCGGCGAGGAAGCCGATCGTGCCGAAGTTGATCCCGAAGACCGGGACCCCGGTGCCGGCGTAGCGGCGCAGCGCGTAGAGGATGCTGCCGTCGCCGCCGAGCACGATGCAGACGCCGGGCTCGCCCTCGAGCTCCTCGGCCCGGCCCAGCTCGGCCGCGGCGTCCCCGTGCTTGCGGTGCTCGTCCTCGGGCGCGACCAGCTCGACCCCGGCCTCGCGGGCGGCCGCGACCGCGGCTCTGACGCCCTCCGAGGAGTTCTCGGGATGGGTGTGGGTGACGAGCACCGCCGTGCCCGGCGCGCTCATCGCTTCCACTCCCCGGCGGGCTCGGCCGCGGCGATCGCCGCATCGACGTCGACGTCGACGCCCTCGCCGGAGCGGTCGCACCAGATGAAGGTCTCGCGGTTGCCCTTCGGGCCCGGCAGCCCCGAGGGGGCGAAGC
>VGBV01000232.1 GCA_016870325.1 Actinomycetota bacterium | reverse complement strand
GCTCTCCCCGTGTCCGCAGGACATCATCCCGGGCAATGGGCTCCGACCTTCTGCGATGCGGGTGGTCGTCGGCGGCGAGCCGTATCTCGCACCGGTTCCCGTAGACGGACGCTCCACCGGCGGGTCCGCCTGATCATCCCATGAGCTCCTTGTCAAGCTCCAACTGGTTCACGCTCACCGTCGGACGGTGTCCCGTCACCCTCCCGGCTCCACATAGCCAGGTCGCGGGTTCTGCCCTGCAGCCCTCGTTCGAGCTTCTGGGGAGGGGCGGGACGCCCCAGGATCAGTCGCGGGTTGTGCCCCATGGCCATCGGGGTCGTCCCGTCCCGGGTGAGTCGCATTCAGGCCGCCCGCGCCAGGGTGTGCTGGTACGGCTGGCCGGTGACGGCCAGGGCCCACAGGGTGCGCAGCAGCTTGTTGGCGACCGCGAGGTACGCCTGCTTCTTGTGGAGCGGCCGGTGCGGCCGGTTGGTGAGCTCGGCGAAGCGAGCCTCGAAGTCGGGGTGGTGGAGGACCAGGCAGACCGCGGCCTGGTGGGCCAGCAGGCGCAACAGCGGCCGGCCCCGGCGGTGGATGCCGCCCGCCGCCTGCTGCTCGCCCGAGCTGCGCTCGGTCGGGTTGGAGCCCGCGAGCTTGACCATGCACCGGGCGTCGTCGAGCCGGCGCGGGTCACCGGTGAGCGCGAGCAGGTTGTGGAGCTGGCTGTCGCCGAGGCCCCGGATCTGGCCGCGCAGCCAGGCGAGCCCGGTCGCCTCGAAGGCCGCCGCGAGCTCGGCATCGAGCCTCGCGACCGCGATCGTGCCGGCGCGGTTGCGCTGGGCCGCGAGCTGCAGGCGCAGGGTCGCCGAGGGCGCCTGGTCCTCGGGCACCGCACACCGTGCCGCGGCCCACAGGCGTCCGGCCATCCAGGGCAGGAAGCGGCCGACGGTCTCGCGGCGCAGCCGCGCCGTGAAGCGTGCCCGGGACAGGCCGCCGATCTGCACGGGCGACAGGCCCAGACGCAGCATGGCCTGGAGGTGCGAGCCGTCGAGATCGGGCGTCTGGGTGAGCAGGTCGGGCCAGGTCAGCTCGAGCAGGGCGCGCTGCTCCTGGAGGGCCGCCCGCTGGTCGACCCGGTAGTGGTCGCGGGCGTTGGCGAGCGAGCGCAGCTCGGCCCAGGCGCCGGTCTCGAGCTGGACCTCGTTGAAGCGCAGCTCGGCGGCGAGGTCGGCGATCAGGCCGGCGTCGCGCTGGTCGGTCTTGTCGCGGGTGAGGTCGTCGAGCTCGCGGGCCCGGGCGACCACGAACGACTGCACGGTCACGTAGGGCAGCCCCGCCCGGTCGGCGGTGCGGGCCAGGATCTTCCAGTAGTGGCCGGTCGTCTCCATGGCCAGCACGAGGCGGTCGGCCCCGTGCTGCTCGGCGAGTTGGCGGCCCCGGCCCGCGATCGCGAGCAGGCCCGCGGGCGTGGTCGGCACCCGGAGCCGGCCGATCCTCGCCTTGTCGGCCGCCCGCACGAACACGACGACGCACTCCTTCCTGGCGATATCGATCCCCGCCACCAGCGCCCCACGAGTCACGATCTCCGAGCGGCGCGCCAGCTTCGCGGAACGTCGCCGCATGCCACGAGTACTCTTCACCGCGAGTCCCTCCTCATCCGGGTTGGTCAAGCTCCCCGGATTGTCGAGGGACTCCCTGGTGCCAGGAGTTAAGGCTATGGTCCTCGCCCACGACGTCCAGGCGAAGCCACGAGACAGGGCGACGGC
>VGBV01000231.1 GCA_016870325.1 Actinomycetota bacterium | reverse complement strand
CCTCCTCGACCGACTGACCGCCCTCGAGACGAGCTTTCGTCAAGTTGCGTGGAAATCCCTTCTGACATGACCGGCTTGGCGGGCTCATTCGGTCAGGCAGCAGGCACCTCCTCGGACTCGAACCTGGGGACGTAGATCCCGTCGACGAAGCGCTCGCCGCGCAGGACGAGGGTCATAACGGTCAGGCCGCCGTTGAGCGGGCGCCAGGCGTGCTCGAGGCGCTGGACGACCTTGAACACGAGGCACAGCGCGCTGTCCCGCCGGCGCATCCGTTTGGCGACGTTGGTCCTGACCCGGACCCCGGCGAAGATCGACTCCACGGGATTGCTCGTCCGAAGGTGGATCCAATGCTCGGCCGGGAAGTCGTAGAACGTGGTGAAGTCGTCCCAGTCGCGATAGAGGGTCTCCGCGGCCGGGTCCTGGCCACGGGCGTGGAGCCAGCGGCCGACCTCGTCGCGGCGCAGCTCGCACTCGCTCCGGCTGGGCGCATTCCAGACCGAGCGGAGCTGGTGGCGAAGCTCCGGCTGGAGGCGCTTGGGGACCTTGTCGGCGAGGTTCATCGCTCGGTGGTTCCAGCATCTCTGGTGGCGGGTCTCGGGGAAGACGTCGCGGAGGGCGGCCCACAGCCCGAGCGCCCCGTCGCCGATCGCGAGGAGCGGCGCCTCCAGACCGCGGTCGCGGAGCGAGCGCAGGACGTCGGCCCACGAGTCGGTGCTCTCGCGGTAGCCGAGCTCCATGGCCAGGAGCTCCTTGCGGCCGTCGGCCCGGGCGCCGACGATGACGAGCAGGCAGCTGTGCTCGAGCTCGCTGCCGACGCCGAGATAGAGCCCATCGCACCAGATGTAGGCGAAGCGCTCGCTGATCGGGCGGACCCGCCAGGCGGCGTACTCGGCCTTCCACTCCTCGCGCAGCCGCAGGATCGTCGACGAGGAGAGCGGCGCCCGCTCGCCGACGAGCTCGCGGAAGGCTGGCTCGAAGTCGCCCGAGCTGAGGCCCTCGAGGTAGAGCCGGGCAAACAGCCGCTGGGTCTCCGAGCTGAGAGCCCGGCCGCGGGGCAGGATCGATGAGCGGAACGGCGGGATGTGGGTCGGCGTGTCCGAGACGCGCGGCGGGCGGACCTCGACCGACCAGGTCCCGATCGTCACCTCGCGCTCGCGGCCGTAGCCGTTGCGGTAGCCGCTGAAGTCGGCCACCCGGTCGTAGCGTGACCGGCCGAGGTGGGCGTCGACCTCGGCGTGGAGGGCCCGCTCGAGCATCCGTCTGGCGCCCTCACGGGCGATCGACTCGAGCGTCTCGTCGATGAGGGGCGAGCTGCTGCCGACGAGCGGGGCTTCCTCGGCGCTCTCGTCCGCCGGCGGCTCGGCAGGGTTGGGCTCAGGCGGCGCGAGCGGGAGCGCGATCGGCTCGGGGGCATGGTACGGTTCCATCACGGCGTCTCCTTCTGTTGGTCTGAACTCCCAGAAGGGTACGCCGCTTCTTTTCGCCCTCGAGCGTCCGGACGGGCCGGAGCTCGGCGGCGAGCTCGACGGCATTTCCACACGTCCCGACGATAGCTCCCGCACGATTCGAAGCCTATTCGACACTCGCACCCGCCACCGCGTGTGCTGCCCTCCGCTGGGCCGTCCGAGCGGCTTCAACGTGACGAGATTCGACCACCTACTCGAATGGCGACGGTCTGCGTGGCCGGGCAGCGCACGCAGGGGGTCTGAGCGCCCCGATCTGTCGAAACGGTTTCGAATGTCGTCG
>VGBV01000230.1 GCA_016870325.1 Actinomycetota bacterium | reverse complement strand
GCGCACGACCCGCTGGGCCGGCCGCTCGAGGCCGAGTACGCGCTGCTGGAGGACGGGCGCACGGCGCTTGTCGAAGTCGCGGCCGCCTCGGGTCTGACACTCGTCACCGAGGGCGATCGTGACGCGGAGGCCGCGAGCACGGCCGGCACGGGCGAGCTGATCGCCGCGGCTGCCGCGGCGGGCGCCCGGCGGATCCTGGTCGCGGCCGGCGGCAGCGCCACCACCGACGGCGGCGCGGGCGCGATCGAGGCGATCGAGGCGGCCGGGGGGCTCGGCGATGCGAAGCTGGAGGTGCTCTGCGACGTCTCCATCCCCTTCGAGCGCGCCGCCGAGGTGTTCGCGCCGCAGAAGGGGGCCGATCCCGAGGCGGTCGCCCGCCTGACCGACCGGCTGACCGCGCGAGCCGGCGCCCTCCCGCGCGATCCGCGGGGCAGGGCGATGACCGGCGCGGCGGGCGGCCTCTCCGGCGGGCTCTGGGGGGCCTTCGGCGCGCGTCTCGTGCCCGGGGCCGCCTACGTGCTCGGGCTGCTCGGCTTCGACCGGCGGCTGGAAGGAGCCGACGCCGCCGTCACCGGCGAGGGCCGCCTGGACGCCCAGAGCCTGGAGGGGAAGCTGGTCGGCGAGATCGCGAAGCGATGCCGCGAGGCCGAGGTGCCGCTGCACGTGATCGCGGGCAGCGTCGAGCTGTCCCCGGGCGAAGCCGAGCGCCTCGGGCTGGCCTCGGTGATCGAGGCCGGGACGCCGGCGGCGATCGCGGCGGCCGCCCGGGCGCTCGCCCCCTGAGTCCGGCCCGTCACCGAGGCGGCCGGTGCTGTCGCCGCAGTTTGCGGACTGAGATGGGCCGGCGCCGTCGAAGGACTCGCGACCGGGATCAGTCTCGCCGCGATGAAGCTCGTGATCGGCATCGTGCGGCCCGAGAAGACCAACGCTACGGTCGCCAAGCGCTGCTGCCCCACAACGCGATCTACGTCCTCATCGGAGCCGGCCTGCTCTGGTTCGGCTGGTTCGGGTTCAACGGCGGCAGCGGCATCGGCGCCAACCCGGCCGGTGTCCTCGCCTTCGTCAACACCCTGCTCACCCCGGCCTGCGCCCTGATCACCTGGTTCCTGCTCGACGCGATCAGCGGCCGCAAGATGACCGCGATCGGCGCGGCGACGGCGATCATCGTCGGCTGCGTCCTGGTCACTCCCGCGGGCGCCTACATGAGCCGGGCTGGGCGATGGTCCTTGGGGTGGCCGGCGCGGTCCCGAGCTGGTTCGTGGTCGCCTACCGCCCGCGCACGCGGGTGGACGAGACGCTCGACGTGCTCGCGGCCCATGGCCTCGCCGGGCTGGCTGGGATCCTCTTCATCGGCCTGGTCGCGCAGGTGAGGTCGGAACGGGCGCTCCGACGGCCTCCTCTACGGCAACGGCGAGCAGTTCGTGGACCAGCCGCTCGCCGCCGTGGCCACACCTGTCTACGCTTTCGTCGCAACCTACGTCCTGCTCAAGCTTGTCGGCGCCGTGATGCCCCTGCGCGCGAGCGAGCAGGAGGAGGCGACCGGCATGGACCTCGTCTACCACGGCGAGGAGGCCTACCCGACCGGCGAGGGCGCGATCCTGGTCGAGCTGGGGGACGCAAGGCCGCTGGCTTCCGAAGCGGCCGCTCGCGGCCGCGACTGAGGGGGCGGCCGCCAGCGTCCCCGCCTGAGGGGGCGGCCGCTCGCGTCCCCGCCTGAGGGGGCGGCCGCTCGCGTCCCCGCCTGAG
>VGBV01000229.1 GCA_016870325.1 Actinomycetota bacterium | reverse complement strand
ACTCCCACAGGGAGATTGCGGAAAAAGTCACAAGTCAGCTTGCCGACTCGGGCAACGACCCCATGACCGAGAACAATGTCAGCAAGATCATCAGCCGATTCAACAAGCGGTTGGACAAGCTTCTGGACGAGGCTGACGATCCACCGCCTCCGCCCGATGACGATGACTGACGTCGAGACCCTCCTGCAGACCTACATCGAGCGCTTCGAGGCCGGCGACTCCCCCGACCCGACCGACCTGCTCGAGCAGACTGAGGGCCGCGACCGCGCCCGCCTCTCGACGCTGATCGAGGGCTACCTCGAGCACGCAGCCCCGCGACAGCGGTGGGACGCGAAGGCATTCGAGGGCTCGGTCGCTTCGCGCGCCGTCGAGATGCTGCAAACCGACTGGGCCGAGCAGACCTCCGCGCTGTCCGCCCAGCTCGTCGCGCTGCGCAAGCAGAAGCAGATCGAGCGGAAGACCCTGGTCGCGACCCTGGCCGAGAAACTCGGCTTTCCCAAGGAAGCCGACCGCGTCGCCGCCTACTACAACGCGATTGAACACGGGCAGCTGGAGCCCCGGGGCATCTCGTCCAAGGTCTTTGACGCTCTCGCCGGCGTCCTCGACACCAGCGCCGATGCGCTGCGCAAGGCCGGGGAAGCGGTCTCTCCCTCGGCCGGAGGCATGGCGAGTCCGGCGTTCACCCGCACCACCCCCGTCGAGGTGACACCCGACCAGCTCGAAGGAGCAGCGTCACCCGGCAAGGCAATGAGATCCGAGACACCCGAGCCAGAGCAGCTCGACGACCTGGACCGCCTGTTCCTGGGTGGCGAGGACGAGTGAGCCCTGAGGCCGGTCTCGATCACGAGGGACTGGAGGACGCCGCCGAGGCCCTGCTGGCCGAGTTGCCGGAGTGGATCTGGGACGGCGAGTCGCTGCCGGTTCCGATCGAGGAGATCGCCGACACCCACGTAGGCCTGCTCGTCCGAGACATCGAGGACCTGACCACGGCGCCGGGCTGCCCGAAGCTCTCACCCGATCAGGCCCTCTCCGGCCTGCTGCTCGCGAGCAAGGGCGAGATCTGGGTCAACGCCTCCGAGGGCAAGCAGTGGCCCCCGCGCCGCCGCTTCACGATCGCTCACGAGCTCGGCCACTGGCGCCTTCATCGGGAGTCCGGCCAGCAACCTCTCTTCTGCCGCAAGACCTCGATCGAAGAGGGCGAGACCGAGGGCAAGCCCTCACCCGCCAAGCCCGGCCTGCGCAGCAAGTCCGGCAAGTTCCCCCCGATGGAGGACGAGGCCAACCGCTTCGCCGCCGCCCTGCTCATGCCCCGCCACCTGATGCGCGAGCACTACGAGCGCCTCAAGCACCGCACCGACTGCCACCCGGCGATGTGCAAGCTCTTCGGCGCTTCCCAGATCGCGATGGGGAAGCGGATGCATACGGCGATCTAGGATCGGATCAGCGAGAAGTGCGACCTTGCGCGGCCGCGATCGCGTACTCGGCCAGCGGATCCAGGGACCCCCTCCACCCGTAGAAGCCAGGGTGGTAGACACAGACGACGCTGGTGGCATGGCCGTCGACTTTGATCGTCCCAGTGTGGAGGCCCTTTCGCCGATCGAACCTATCCCAGCCGCCGACCTCTCTCAGCAGGCTCACCCGCTCCGAGGATTTCGATAGACCCAGCACGAGCAGCACACGGGGCTGCAGGACGGCCAACTCTCCCACCAGAAACTCACCGAGGCAGACGTTCCACATCTCCTCGGTCGGGGCGCTTCGGTCGCCGACGGGGCTGCACTTGACAAGCTCGAGTAGCGCACACCCAGCCCAGTACTCGGCCGTCTTA
>VGBV01000228.1 GCA_016870325.1 Actinomycetota bacterium | reverse complement strand
GCGGGCGGCGCGAGGCTCCCGCTGGCAAACTCCGCGTGCTCGAGGGCGGCGGCGAGACTAGGAGAAGAAGAGCTGGAACGGGCACGAGTCGTGATAGCGGCCGGCGGCACAGCGGGTCACGTCGTACCGGCGATCGCGGTCGCCGACGCGCTTCGCGCTAGCGGCGCCGCCGAGGTCAGCTTCGTCGGCACGCGCGAGCGCGCCGAGGCCGAGCTCGTGCCCGCGGCCGGCTATGAGATCGATTTTCTGCGGGTCAGCGGGCTCGACCGCCGCAACCCGCTGCGGGCCGCCGCCGCCGCTTGGCGAGCGTTGAGGGCGGTCCCCGCGGCGAAGCGCCTGCTGCGCGAGCACGGGGCCGACGCGGTGATGGGAGGGGGCGGGTACGTCGCCGGCCCGGTCGGCCTCGCCGCGGTCCGCTCGGGCGTGCCCTTGGTCCTGACCGAGGCCGACAGCCACCTGGGCCTTGCGAACCGGATGCTCGCGCGACGGGCCGACCGCGTCTGCCTCGCCTTCCCGATCCCGGGCCGCGAGGGCGAGCCCTACCTGCTCACGGGTCGCCCGGTGCCGGCCGCCGTGCTCGCGGCCGACCCCGGGGCCGCCCGGCGGCGCTTCGGGATTCCCGAGGCCGACGCCTGCGTCGCGGTCTTCGGGGGCAGCCTCGGCTCGCTCAGCGTCAACGAGGCGGCGTTCGCGGCGTTCGCGGGCGAAGGCGGGGCGCCCGGCCGGGTCGGCGCCCCCTGGGTGCTCCACGTCGCCGGCCGGCGCGACTACCCCGAGTTGCAGCGGCGCTGGCGGTCGGCCGGCGAGCCCCCCCGATACCTGCTGCGCGAGTACGAGCCCTCGCTGGGGGATCTGCTCGCCGCCTGCGACCTGGTCGTGGCGAGGGCGGGCGGATCGGTGATGGAGATCGCCGCCGCCGGGCGGCCCGCGATCCTTGTGCCCTATCCGCACGCGACCGCAGACCACCAGAGCGCCAACGCCCGCTGGATGGAGTCCGGCGGCGCCGCGATCGTGATCGCCGACGACGAGCTGACCCCGCAGCGCCTCGCAGCCGAGGCCGGGCCCCTGCTGGCCGACCCGGAGCTGCGGGGCCGGATGGCGGCCGCCTCGCGCAGGCTGGCGCGGCCCGATGCCGCCGAGCGGATCGCCGAGGAGGTCCTGGCGGCGGCGGCCGGGCGCGCGGGCGCGCGATGAGCGGCGGCTGGGAGGAGCGCAGGCTGCACTTCATCGCGGTCGGGGGCGCCGGCATGAGCGGGCTGGCTCTCGTCGCGAGCGAGCTCGGCGCCCGGGTCAGCGGCTCGGACCGGTCCGAGTCCTCGTACCTGCAGCGGCTGCGGGACGCGGGGCTGGAGCCGGCCGTGGGCCACGCCGCCTCGCAGGTGCCCGACGACGCCGAGGTCGTGATCTCGACCGCGATCGCCGAGGACAATCCCGAGCTCGCCGTGGCCCGCGAACGCGGGCAGCGGGTGCTGCACCGCGGCGAGCTGCTGGCGGAGCTGTGCGAGGGCAGGCGCCTGCTCGCCGTCTCGGGCACCCACGGCAAGACGACGACGACGGCGATGTGCGTGCACGCCCTGCGCGCCACCGGCGCCGATCCCTCCTTCTTCCTCGGCGGCGAGCTGCCGGACGCGGGTCCCGGCGGGCGGCCCGCGAACTCCGCGCTCGGCGCGGGCGAGTGGGTCGTCGCCGAGGCCGACGAAAGCGACGCCAGCTTCCTGAAGCTGAAGCCCGAGGTCGCGGTCATCACCAACCTCGAGCTCGACCACCATTCGCGCTGGTCCTCCCTGGCCGAGCTGCGCCGCGCCTTCGCCGAGTTCGCCGCCCCCGCGGCGGGGGTGGCGCTCGCGGCCGAGGCCGGCT
>VGBV01000227.1 GCA_016870325.1 Actinomycetota bacterium | reverse complement strand
ACCGACTCGAGCGCCGCGGACTGGGCCGGGGTCAGGGCACCGGCGAGGCCGGGCTCGTCGAGCGCCTCGCGCGCCGGGACGCCGGCGACGCCCAGCATCGAGTCGAGCACATCCTCGGCGTCCCGCACGACATGCGCACCCTCGCGCAGGAGGGTGTTCGTGCCCGCGGCCGAAGGGTTGCCGACCTCGCCCGGCACCGCCCCGACGTCACGGCCCAGCTCGATCGCCATCTCCGCGGTGATCCGCGAGCCCGAGCGGACGCGCGCCTCGACCACGATCGTCATCCCGGCCAGCGCCGCCATGATCCGGTTGCGGGCGGGGAAGGTCCAGGGCCTCGGATCGGTCCCCGGCGGCAACTCGCTCAGCACCAGCCCGGACCCCACGAGCTGCTCGTAGAGGCGTGCCTTGCCTCGCGGCGTGGGCGAATCGGCGCCGCCGCCGAGCACGGCGACCGTCGCTCCCCCGGCCGCCAGCGCGCCGGCGTGGGCGCAGGAGTCGATCCCGAAGGCCATGCCGCTGACCACGATCACACCACAGCCGGCGAGCCGGCGAGCCAGCGACTCGGCCATCTCGCGCCCGTAGGCGCTCGGCCGCCTCGCGCCGACGATGGTCGCCGCCGCCGTGCCCCCGCCGAGCGCGTCGAGCAGCGACGGATCCCCGCGGCCGAACAGCGTCGCCGGCGGGTCGGCCAGCTGCAGCAGCTGAGGCGGGAAGCGCGGGTCGTGGCGGCAGCAGGCCCAGCAGTGCGACCCGCGCACCGCCTCCCGCAGCCGGGTCGCGTCGCGCCCGCGCGCGTGCTCCAGGATCGGCATCGCCCGGGCGCCCCCGACCGCACCCGCCAGCTCCTCGTCGCCGAGTGCGAGCAGCGCCCGCGGCACCTCGCTCCGGCGCTCGGCCGCAACCCGGTCGATGCGCTCGCAGAGGCTGCCGATCAGCCAGGCGCGGCGCAGGCAGGCATCGCAGGCTCCGGGCCCGGGCGCGCTCATCGCTCCCGGCGCCGGCGCAGGCTGAGCGCGCGCGAGATCGCTCCGGCCCCGACCTCGCGCTCGCCGTCGAGGTCCGCGATCGTGCGAGCCACACGCAGCACCCGGTCCCAGCCCCGGCCGCTCAACCCCAGCTCGGCGTGGCCCTCCTTGAGGCGGCGCTCGGCCTCGGCTCCGAGCGCGCAGTGCCGGCGCAGGCCCGAGGTGCTGATCTCGGCGTTGCAGCGGCCGGGGCCGAGGCGCTCGCGCTGGGCGTCGCGCGCGCGCAGCACGCGCTCGCGGACGGCGGCCGATCCCTCGCCGGCGTCCCCGGCCAGGGCCTCGGCCGAGGGCCGCTCGACCGGCACCTGGACATCGATGCGGTCCGCGAGCGCGCCGCTGAGCTTGGCCCGGAACCGGGCCGCGGCAGTGGGATGGCACTCGCACTCCCCGGAGTCGGCGCCGTGGCCGCAGGGACAGGGATTCGAGGCGGCGACCAGCAGGAAGCGGCAGGGCAACGTCACCGCGCCCGTCGTTCGGGCGACGGTGACGGCGCTCCGCTCGAGTGGCTGCCGGAGCGCCTCGAGCGCGTCGCGGCGGAACTCGCCGAGCTCGTCGAGGAAGAGGACTCCGCGGTGGGCCCGGGTCACCTCGCCCGGCCGTGGCGGCGAGCCGCCTCCGATCAGGGCCCGCGCCGAGACGGTGTGGTGCGGCGCGCGGAAGGGCCTGCGCGGCGTCCCCGGCGCGATCTCGCCTCCGCACGCGCCCGCGATCCGGATCACCTCCAGCGCCTCCGCGGCGTCGAGCGGCGGCAGCAGCGAGGGCAGCCGCCGCGCGGCCAGCGTCTTGCCGGCGCCCGGCGGGCCCGTCAGCAGCATGCTGTGCCCGCCCGCCGCCGCGATCTC
>VGBV01000226.1 GCA_016870325.1 Actinomycetota bacterium | reverse complement strand
CGACCGCAGCGCCACCGACTTCGCCCGCAGCTTGTCGAACAGAAGGCTCGAAAGCTCCGGGGGCGTGATCGGGTCCGTGGCTGACCCAGACAGCGACCGCGACCGCGACTCGCCCTTGCGAACTGCCGCAAGCGCCTTCTCCATTCTGCGGGCACGTACCTAGCAGCTCGCAGCAGCGACGCGGCAACGCGGCGCAGATTCCCAACCGGCTTCCGCCTCCTGCTCGTAGTACAGGGCGCAAACCAACAGGAGGTATTGAAGGATGAAGTCAAGAGTCAGCAGGCTGATCGTTCTCGGCGTCGTCGTGCTCGGGGTCGCGGGAATCGCGGCTGGATGCGGCGATGACGATGACGACGGAGGCACCACCGCGTCCGAGACGACCGTCGAAGAGTCGGGCTCGGCGAGCGAGCCGGAGAACGTGGTGGCTGCCGCCCAGGCCACCCCCGACCTCAGCACTCTGGTCCAGGCGGTCACGGCCGCCGACCTCGTTGAAACGCTGAGTGGTCCCGGTCCCTACACCGTGTTCGCTCCGAACAACGCAGCCTTCAAGGCCCTGCCGCCGGGGCAGCTCGACGATCTGCTGAAGCCCGCCAACAAGCAGCTGCTGGTGGACATCCTCAGCTATCACGTGGCCGAGGGCGAGGTTCTCTCCTCGGACCTGACGGATGGGCAGAAGATCCCGACGCTTCAGGGCGATGATCTCGAGATAACGCTTGACGGCGGCAGCGTCCTCGTCAACGGCGTCGCGGTCGAGACGGCCGACATCCAGACGGGCAATGGCGTTGTCCATGTGATCGGCGAGGTGCTGATCCCGCCCGGAGCCTGAGCGCATTCCCCGCGCTCAGACCGCAGAGGCAGCGAGCAACCGGCCGGGGCCAACGCCCCGGCCGGTTCCTCGCGTGCGCCGGGGTGCATCCGGGCCTGCCGAAAACTAAGCAACCGCTGACTGCCGGTCCTGCGTACGCCTGCACAGCAATGTCATCAACTCGAACCGGAGGAGGTTCGCGATGCTTCGCAGACTGGTCGCGAGCTGTTCGCGCCGTTTGAGCAGTTTCCCTGGTTCCTCGGCATCCCGACTGGCTTCCTCGATGTCGTCTCCCTGAGTGTGCAGCCCCGGCAGGTCGGGCGCGTACACGTGATGCCCGCCTTCCTCGAGGGGCTCGAAGACCAACTCGATCTCCCGGGACTCGCTCATGACCTCAACGGGCATCCAGCCGGGGAGGGCCGGGCAAAGCCCGGCCCTCCCCGGCGCCCGGCAGGCCGCCCTGAGAGGGCCGCCTCGGCTGCCTCTGGCCGGTCCGCTTGACCGTGACCTTTGCGACCGGGTCTGTCCAGCCGTGGAGCGCCCTCGGCGGCCGCGCTCGCCGCCGCACTCGCGCCCGCAGGCGCCGTCCACGAACCCGCCTGGCCGGGTGGGGAGGACATCGAGAACCTGGCCCTTGCGCAGGCGAACCACGAGCTCGGGCGCTCGGGGCTCGAGCGCAGGCAGGTGCAGCCCTGGCAGCGGGTCGAGGCCGGCCCCTTCACGCTGACGGCGCTGCCGGCCGTGGACGGTCTGGGCGACCCCCAGCTCTCGTGGCTGGTCGAGGCGGGCGGCCGGCGGCTGCTGCACCTGGGCGACACGCTCTTCCACGGGTACTGGTGGCGGATGGCGCGCCGCCACGGGCCCTTCGACGTCGTCCTCGCGCCGATCAACGGCCCCGCGGTCGACTTCCCGCACCTGCGGCCGCCGAGCCCGTGGGCGGCGGCGATGGATCCCGAGCAGGCGGCCCTGGCGGGAGAGCTGCTCGGCGCGCGGGCGCTCGTGCCGATGCACTACGACGGCTACGCGATCGACCCGTTCTACCGCCCGGTGGCCGACGCCGCCGCGCGGTTCCGGGCGGCCGCGGCGGACCGCCCCTACGAGGTCCGGGTGCTCG
>VGBV01000225.1 GCA_016870325.1 Actinomycetota bacterium | reverse complement strand
GGCTGGTCGTCCATGGTTGGCTGCGGGAGGCCGAGCCAGACGCGCGCCCCGGTCGTCCTTCGGCCCGCTTCCTGGTGAACCCGCGCATCCCGGAAAAGCTCGGTGGGTGAGTGGCGCGAGCGCCTCGCAGAGCTCCGCGGGTCGCGTGGAATCGCTGACAAAACCGACGAAACGCCGCCCAGCCCCGGCTCGGACCTCTGGGTCCAGCTCCTCGCCGATGCGGGGCCGCTCCGCGGGACGCTGGAAGCGTTCCGCGCCCAGGGCTGCGTCCTGCAGGTCGTCGGTGGGCGCGTGTTCTTCGGGCCCTACGACGACTTCGAGGGCTGCGTCTGGCGCGACGCGGACAAGTGGTATGCCGCCTACGCGGTGCTGCTCGCCCCGCACGAGCTGACGCTGATGGACCTGCTTCGGCGCTTACTCAAGCACGCTGGACCGCAATCGCCCCGAGCAGATACCCGGCGCAGAGAGTGAGATAATGTCTCACAATGGCGACCGAGCAACCGGGGCCCTGCGTCGACGGGACGCTCGCGCATCACTGGCTGCTGACGCCCGGCCTGATGGCCGAGGGCCGGTGCCAGCGCTGCGGCCAGGTTCGTCGGTTCGATACGCCGCTGCCAGTGTTCAAGACGCGACTCAAGATCCCGGAGATGACGCACGAGCGCTCGGCCGTGCGCCTTCCCAAGGGACCAGGACCAGCCGCGGCGGCGTAGCGCCACCCGAGCTGGACCAGGACGCCGAGGATGCGCGCGCCCGGTCGGGACCGGCTTCTACCGCAGCCGCGAGGCGTTCGTCGTCGACCTCCTCAAGGCGTCGAAGCGACTGCGCCGGTACCCGCGTCTGACCGTTCCACTCCTGGCCCGGCAGATGGGCATCGGCCTCTCGACCTTCCACGACTACACGCGAGCTCACTCGATCGACTGGCGGGCCGAGATCGAGCGGGCGGAGTAACCCGGAGTTTTCCGGAGTGTCGGCCTGCCAACAATGGCGTATGGGCATCAAGACGGCCGACTCCTACCGGCGGCTGACGGTCGACCTACCCGAGCGCGTGCTTGACCAGCTACGCGACACGGCAACTGCAGAGCGGCGTTCCGTCCGCGAGCAGGCGGCCTGGGAGCTCGAGCAGGCACTGAAGCGCAGCGACCGCAGCGGGAGTGCCTACTGATGGTCGCCAGTTCGCCACGTCCGACCGGGCGCGTCTGGCTCGACCTGGTCACCTCCGGGACGCTGCCGGGCGGGCGGCCATCAGGGGCAGGGCCACCGCTTGGACCGAGAGCGTCGTCGACCTGACCTGGGCGGACCTGCGGCGGGCGCACCTGTCCGGGGCGAACCTGTTCGGGGCGATCCTGACCGGGGCGACCCTGCGTGGGGTGACCCTGGTCGGGGCGACCGGTCCTCTGGAGGAACGATGACGACCGATCAGCTGCGGGAGATCGGGCGGTACGGCCAGTGTCGGACAGTGTGCTGAGCCTGGTCCGGGGGTTGGAGATGCGGATAACGGACCTCGAGGCGAACGGGCCAGCGGCAGGGGACGACCTCGAGGATAGACTGGACCAGATCGACGCGATCCCTGAGGTACGAGAGAAAACCCGATTCGTTTTCATGAAGGCCGGCTGTAGATGCGGGCACTAGTCTCGCTCACGCGAGCGCGGAATGAAGAGAATCCCCGCTTGAGCGGTTCGCCCCTGGTAGCGCCCTTTCCCTACTTCGGCGGGAAGTCCCGGCCGCGCCGGTGGTCGTGACCTTCCGCGACAGGACCGACGCCTACGGCCGACGCGCGCTCGAGGACGAGTTGGCCGACCTCGCTAGGACGCCAGAGGGCGGCCCGCGCTCGCCACCGCGGGGCTGCTCGTTCTGCCACTCGTGCTCCTCGGCCTCGTCATCGCACTCTTCACGTCGAACAACGCGGGGATCCGCCTCGACGCT
>VGBV01000224.1 GCA_016870325.1 Actinomycetota bacterium | reverse complement strand
GGCGCTGCCGCTGATCGACCTGCCGGACCCCTACCTGCTGCTGGCGGCGATGCCGTCCGGGATCAACTCGCTGCTCGTCGGGCATGTCTACGGGCTCGACCTGCGGCTGACCGCGCAGGCGGTCGCCTGGTCGACGGCGATCGTGGTGCTCGCCGCGCTCGGCTCGCTCGTGCTGTGAGGGCCTCGGGCGAGCGGCCTTGGGGCCCTCGTCAGTCGGGCCCCTGGCGGCCGCCAGGGCCAATCGCGATTGCTGCGCAATCGCTCAGATGGCGAGCGGCCTTGGGGCCCTCGTCAGTCGGGCCCCTGGCGGCCGCCAGGGCCAATCGCGATTGCTGCGCAATCGCTCAGATGGCGAGCGGCCTTGGGGCCCTCGGAGGATGCGCTGCGGCAGCGAGGCGATCTCGCGCTTGCGCTCGAGCAACGCGGGGTCGGCGGCGTCGAGCAGCTCGCCCGCCTCCAGGCCATCCTCGGGGTAGACGGCGCAGCCGACGCTGGCCGTGACCTTGAGCTCGCCCGAGTTGATCAGCGAGATCGCGGCCTTGATGCGGCCGGCCAACAGCTCGGCCTGCTTGCGGCCGGCCTCCGGCGCGATCACCGAGAGCTCGTCTCCGCCCTGGCGGAAGACCGCGTCCTCGGCGCGGACCTTGAGGTCGAGCATCGACCCGGCCAGGGCCAGCAGCAGGTCGCCGACCAGATGCCCCTGGGTCTCGTTGACCGTCTTGAAGTTGTCGAGATCGAGCGTGAGCACGGCGAACTCCCGCTCGTGGCGATGGTGGCGCGAGGTCTCGTGGCGCAGGCGCTCGATCAGGGAGCGGTAGTTGCCGACCCCGGTCAGGCCGTCCTCGGACGAGAGGCGGCGGTAGGTTTCGCGGCTCGCCTCGAGCCCCGAGGTGAGCCGCCCGACGACGATCGCCGTCAGCACTATCCCCGGCGCCAGCGCCCAGAGCAGGGCCTCCTCCACGGGCTCGGACTCGTACACAGAGGGGACGAACAGCGCCACCACCAGCAGCGCCAGCAGCGGCGCCATCTGGCGCGGGCGCGGGAAGACGAGGCCGATGTAGAGCCCGACGAAGAAGTAGAGGTGGCTGAAGACGAAGTCGGTGAGCGCGACGCTGAGCGCGACCTCGATCGCGCCCACCACCGGCACCAGCAGCAGCCAGCGCTCGCTGGCGCGCCACCAGGGCACCAGCAGGCACGCGACCCCGCTGAGGATGCCGACGCCCGTGACCGCGTACATCCAGGGTTCGAAGTCGCTGTCGAGGACGAAGGTGCCGGGAATCGTCGAGACCGCCCCGGCGACGAACAGCAGCGCCCCCAGGCGCCAGGCGCCGCGCAACGTCACCGCCCGCGAGGACGAACGGCCGTTGCCGTTGCCGTTTGCCGCGGTAGCGGAGACGTTCAAGGCGAGAGGTGCACGAGTCTTGACAGCGGCGCCCCCCCGGGCGCGTCGCACGACGACCGCAGGACCCTATCCCTCGCTCCTTGCGCCCGCAAGCCGGGTCCGCCGCCCGGATGACGACCTTCCCGCGCGCGAATGTTGAGTTTGAGTCAATTCGGCCCGCGCGGGCGCTAGGATCGGCGGCGATGAGGAGGAGAGCCGGGGGGCGGTTGCAGATGGTCGGAGCGGGCATGCTCGTGCTCGCGCTGACCGTCGCGGCGCCCGCGCTGTCCACGGCCCAGCAGGAACCGGCGGTGGCCGAGGAGCCGGCGGCGAGCGCTACCGGCGAAACCGGCGGGTCAACGGCGCCGGAGACGGGCGAGGCCACGGACCCCGTGGCCGAGGAGATCACCGCCGCGGCCAGCTCCGAGACCGCGCCCGCCGCGCCCGCCGAGCCGCCCGCCCTGCGCTCCGCCAAGACGGCCGCGACCGAGGTCGTCTCGGTCGGCGACAACTTCTACCTGCCCGGGACGGTCGAGATCAGCG
>VGBV01000223.1 GCA_016870325.1 Actinomycetota bacterium | reverse complement strand
GTCGGCCGGTCACGACCTGGGACGTCCAGGGCCGCGGCAAGTACCGCTCGGGACTGTCCGAGTGGCGGTTCGGCCAGGCCGGTGGGATCTTCTTCGAGACGCTGATCCACACCCTGCTGTTCCACCGCTGGCTCTTCGACCGGCCGGCCGCGAGGCAGGTCTGGGCCTGGGGCGAGAAGACGTTCTTTCAGGAATACGCCTACCCGGACGTCGTCTGGGCACATGTTGAGATGGAGGGACCGATCTCGTCCGTCCTCGGGGAGAACCATCTGATGGACCGGTTCTTCTCCAGTCGGGTCGTGGTCGGGACCCAGGACTCGCTCTACTTCGAGCGCTCGCGGCTGCTGCTCGGC
The DNA here is from genome assembly GCA_016870325.1 of Actinomycetota bacterium. GTDB lineage: Bacteria > Actinomycetota > Thermoleophilia > Solirubrobacterales > 70-9 > VGBV01. The sequence goes on along the minus strand of VGBV01000223.1, from coordinate 1,574 downwards.
GGGAAGACGAAGCCGCCCGAGGTCGTCTTCGAGACCGACGAAGGTCCGCGCACCGGACTGGCCCACTCGATCCGCCACTTCGTCGAGTCGGTCCAGAGCGGCCGCGAGCCGGATCTGACCGGCGAGGACGGGCGGGCCGCGACCGAGATCGCGCTGGCGGCCAACCGGGCCATGGAGACCGGGCAGCCGCTCGCGCTGCCGCTGGTGCAGGTGGCACGCTGATGGCAAAGGCGACGGTCATCCACGCCGACGACCTCGAGCCGCGTCTGCCGCCGACGCGCCGCGTCTTCGTGCCGCTGCCGCAGGGCGGCGACCCGAACGTGATGATGGGATTCGTCTTCATGGAGGCCGGCGGCCTCATGACGCCCTGCCACTACCACCGTACCCGGACCGAGTACTACTTCGTCCTCCGAGGTGACGGGATCATCACGCTCGACGGCGAGGACTACCACGTCGGCCAGCACGGCGTGGTGGTAATCCCGCCTGGCGTGACACACATCTGGCGCAACCCGCACAAGACACCGCTCGAGTACCTCTGGGTGATGTATCCGAACCAGGCGACCGACGACGTCGTCAACGTCGGCACCCCGTCCCACATCCTCGAACAGGAGCCGTGGCGTGCGTGACTGGAAGCTCGCGTTCCATACCCGGTCGCACTGGGTCCACCACCAGATGGACCTCTTCGCGACCGCCGAGGCGATCAAGCAGGCTGGCTACGACGCTGTCGAGATCTCAATGCCACACCTCAAGACGCTGAGCATCGGCACCATGACCGCGGGCGACCGGGCGTCGTTCAAGCGGCGATTCGCCGACATCGGTCTCGAGATAGGCGCGATCAGTGGGCACTCGACCGTCTGCCACGAGCAGGCCGACGTGCGCGACCATGAGGTGCGCTTCTTCAAGCAGGCGCTGGACTTCGCGGCCGACGTGGGCTGTGCGGTCGTCAACACCCACGCCATGTACCGGATCAGCGGTCCGCCGGGATTCTTGCGCCAGGAATCTGGCGAGTCGTACCGTCAGTTCCGCACGCGCGTCTACCCCGAGCCACCGCCGTCGCGTCGCGGGTTCCTCCTCGAGGTGCTGGGCGACCTAGGCCGCCACGCGCTGGACCGCGGCGTCGCGGTCGGGCTCGAGGACCTGGACCACACGCCAGAGCTGTTCTGGGAGGGGCTGATCCGCGAGATCGACTCGCCCGGCCTGCGGCAGAACCTGCAGGTGCACAAGGGCACGACCCCGGCCGCGGCGCTGCGCGAGCGCGCGGACATCCTCGTCCATTTTCACATGAAGCCGCCGACCGAGGGCGCAGGCTACGAGGGCTGGAGTCTGGGCGAGTACATCGACTTCATCAACGCGCTCGAGGAGACCTCCTTCCCGCGCGACTATTTCACGATCGAGGAGCACTCCGAGCTAGACCCGCACGTCACGGCGGCGCGGCTGCACCGCTACTTCCGACGGCTGCTGGCGTGAGGGTCGGCCTCGACGTCTACACGGTCACCCACCTCGGGTTGGACGCGTTCCAGACACTCGACTACTGCACCGCCCACGGGCTGGAGGGGGCGCACTTCTTTTCCCCT
>VGBV01000222.1 GCA_016870325.1 Actinomycetota bacterium | reverse complement strand
CTCCTTGCCTGGCGGCGCCTGGCCTGCGTCATTTCCTGGCGAACGTTCCGAGAAGGGTTACTAGGTCGCGCTGCTCGCGCTCGTGATCGGCCTGTTCGCGACCGACCTCCTGATCTCGGGCAGGCGCCCGCACGCAGTCGAGTTCCGCGAGGCGATCGCCTGGTCCGTCTTCTACGTCGCGGTGGCGCTCGGCTTCAGCGTCGTCTTCGGGGCGCTCGCCGGCTGGAGCTACGGCGCCGAGTACTTCGCCGGCTACATCGTCGAGAAGAGCCTCTCGGTGGACAACCTCTTCGGCGTCACCGAGGAGGCATACATCGTCTTCGCGGCCAACGCCTTCGCGCTGCTCGGCCTGCGCGCGCTCTACTTCCTCGTCTCGGGCCTGTTGGGCCGCCTCGTCTACCTCTCCACCGGGCTCTCGGTGATCCTGCTGTTCATCGGCGTCAAGCTGGTGCTCCACTTCCTGCAGGAGCAGGACGACTCGATCCCCGAGGTCTCGATCGGCCTCTCGCTGGCGGTGATCGTCTCGGTACTCGCCGCGGCGACGATCGCAAGCGTGATCAAGGCACGCCGGGACCCCACGGCGCGCGCCCATGCCGGCTCGCTTCGCGGTCACCGGCCCGCCGAGGCCGAGGGCGCGGCGGGGCCGGCGGCGATGGCTGATGGATGGCGATAGCGGGCGCCCGGTGACCCAGGCACATGAGCGCAAGGAAAGGACCCGCCGAAGCGGGTCCTTTCCGGGTACTACAGGGAGGAGAGATATGTGTGCTTGTGTGCTTTGCTGCTTGTCTGTGGGAGGAGGTCGGCGCTCAGGCTCCGAGCGGACGGCTGTACCGCGTTGAGGCGGACAGCGCCAGATGCGCGAGGCCGAAACCGACCATGAAGATTCCGGGGGCGAGTTGGTCCGCGAAGAGGAGGGCCAGCCCGACCGCGATCGTGACTGCGGCGAGGATCTGATCGAGTCCTGCGTGCGCGGCGAGGGGCACCGTCGCGCGCTCACCGGCGGCTCCCTGGAGCGAGAGGCCGAGGCCGATCAGGAGCACGCCCAGGAGGATGCTGATCGCGCCGGCGATGGGGCTGAAGCCGAGCACGAAGGGCGCCACGATCAGAAGCGGAGCGGCCAGCACCTCAAGGGCGCTGTGGACTCCGAGCGGGATGTTCTTGAAGAGCTTCATTACGAGCAACACGCTACAAACGTATGTGCGATTCGTCTGTGACCGCGATCACGGTTAGCACCGGGGTGCACGTGCCCCGGCGCTGGGCGCGGCGGCGAGCGGCTACGGTCTTCGGACCATGGCCGCGAGCAAGACCCGCCGCCGCGCAGACGCGCTGCTGGCCGAGCGCGGGCTCGTCCCGTCGCGCTCGGCCGCCGCCGCGTCGATTCGCGCCGGCATGGTTCGGCTCGGCGGCGACGGCCCCTCGGTTCAGAAGCCGGGCCAGCTGCTTCCCGCCGACGCCGAGCTGATCGTCGCCGCCGGCGCCGAGTTCGTCTCGCGCGGGGGCGTCAAGCTCGCGAACGCGCTGGAGGCCCTGCCGGTACCGGTCCGGGGCCGGGACTGCCTCGACGTCGGCGCTTCGACCGGCGGCTTCACTGACTGCCTGCTGCAGCGCGGCGCCGCGCGGGTGATCGCGCTCGATGTCGGCTACGGGCAGCTCGACTGGCGCCTGCGACAGGACCCGCGCGTGATCGTGCTCGAGCGCCGCAACGCGCGCGAGCTCGGGCCCGGGGACCTGCCCTTTCCGCCGGAGCTGGCCACCGTCGACGTCTCCTTCATCTCCCTCGCGAAGCTGCTGGGCCCGATCGCGGCGGTCGCCGCCGAGCGCCTCGACCTGCTGGCGATGGTGAAGCCCCAGTTCGAGCTGGGACCTGAGCGGGTCGGCAGGGGCGGCGTCGTGCGCGACGCCGCGGACCGCCGAGACGCGCTGCGGGGCGTCGCGGCGGCGGCC
>VGBV01000221.1 GCA_016870325.1 Actinomycetota bacterium | reverse complement strand
CGGCGGGCGCGAGCAGCTTCGGCGCCTGGGGGAGCGGCTGGCCGCGCCCTCGGCTCGCGCCGAGCGGGGGATCGAGGCGCTCGGCCTCGAGGCCTGCGCGGAGACCCCGTTCGCGCTCGGCGGCGCCCCCGGCGGCTGATCGGCCCGGCCCCCTCCGACAGTTGACAAGCGAGGCGACAGGTGGTTGGGTAGTAGCTTGTGTCATTACGAACTATTGACTAGGGAGGCGTGGGGATGAAGAACCGCTATGTGGTGTTGATCGGGAGCATGGCGCTGGCCGCGGCGGTCGCCGTGCCGGCGCTCGGCCAGTCGTCGGGGCCGACGGCGACCAGCGCGGCGAGCGCGAAGAAGATCGCCAACCAGGCGAAGAAGACGGCCAACAAGGCGCAGAGCACGGCCAACGCGGCGCAGAGCACGGCCAACGCGGCGCAGAGCACGGCCAACGCGATCACGGGCAGCAGCGCGTACAACGGCGATTGCGACCCGAATTCTGCCACCTTCCTGGACTGCGTCGGGGTGACGTTGACGCTCGGGCAGCCGGGACGCGTGCTGGTGAACGCGAGCGGCGGCCAGGTGAGCATCAGCGCCGCCGCCCCCACCGCCGCCGACGGAGACTGCCGGCTGGAGGTCGACGACTCGACGGCCGGAATCCCGCACTCGACCACGAACCAGCCCGGCGAGGCCACCACCGACAACACCACACCTACCGCGGAGAACGGGTTCGCGAACACGGCGGTGACAAGCGTGCTGCCGGCCGGCGCGCACACGTTCGAGCTCAGCTGCAACGAAGGAGTCGGCGATCAAGTGATAGAGGACTCGATGATCTCCGCCGTCAGGATCAGCGGCTAGGCTCGCGAGCGGCGCATGTCGGTGGCGGGGGGCGGCCGGCCGGCCGCCCCCGCCGCCGCCCGCTCCGTGTGACGCCCGCGCTGGGCGTCCCTTTCGAGGGCATAGCCGCGGACGAAGAGAGTCCTCTGGCCCGCATGGAGCCTGTGGATACTTGCGGCGAGCGCGGCGCCGGAACCCGAGCGCATCGAGGTTGTCCTCTTACCTGAGAGCAGCACTGAACCTGTCGGCGATCCTGGGTCATCAGGTCCCTGAAGTTGCCGTCTTTCGCGAGCACTCCGAACCTCCGACGCGAGGGCGCCCGAGTCTATCCCGCGTTCGCATTGCTTAGGTCCGCGGCGGCGATCGTCCGATTCGCGGCGGCAACCAGATCCTCGAACATGCCAAAGGCATCGCCACCGAGAGCACAACGCCGAAACACTTTGGCACCTCAATGGCACCTTGCCTGTTCGCTTCCCGGCCTGTTACGCGCGCGGAGATTGCCTACAAAGCGCGTGGTTTGCAGGAGCTTCTATGAGGGGCGAGCGACCGGACTCGAACCGGCGACCGCCTGGACCACAACCATGCGGCCCCGTTACCCGCGCCGGCCTGAGCTGTCGCTGGGCACCACGATCGGCTCAAAAAAATGACGTTGGGGCACACCTTGGCGGCTATTTCTGCCGAAAGTCGGCAGGCGCAGCTGGATCCGGCACTCCCGCGCCCCAGAAACGTGCGCCGAGACGTACATCGCGGGTGCGTCAAACCGTGCGTCCAACTCCCGACTTCGAGCCGAACTGAAAGCACCTCACCCCGCCTGAGCCGTGCCTAGTCGACCTCAGACGACCCCTCCTGGCCATCATCATAATCCGCGTGTCGGGGGTTCGAGTCCCTCCCCCGGCACCTTCTTCTCCCTGGAAATCGGCACTTTCCGCCGCCTCGACACTCTCGCCGGACCCCGATTTCGCACCCATTTCGCACCGGACTTCCTCGATCGGTGGCGCCTTGAGCCGTGCTGAGGTAACGTCCGTCTGGCGTGCGGTGTTCCAGCCGCGGACGACCGCAGCGCCACCGACTTCGCCCGCAGCTTGTCGAACAGAAGGCTCGAAAGCTCCGGGGGCGTGATCGGGTCCGTGGCTGACCCAGACAGCGACCGCGACCGCGACTCGCCCTTGCGAACTGCC
>VGBV01000220.1 GCA_016870325.1 Actinomycetota bacterium | reverse complement strand
CCTGCTCGACGGCAACACCCCCGAGCTGGCGACGATCCACGATCCCTGGCAGCAGCTCGTGTATTGCACCACCGCCCGCAGCGTCTCGGACGTCTGGGTGGACGGGCAAAGACGGGTTTCTCAGGGTATGGTGGCGGGCGTCGACGTGGCGGCGCTCGCCACCGAGGCGCGCGCCGCCGCGATCGATCACGCCCGGCGAGCCGGCCTGGGAGCCGAGTCCGTCTACGCCGGCCCCGGACGGGCCGGCGCGGCCGAGGGCGTCGCTGCCGAGGCGAGCTAGTGGCCTCCGCAGATGTCGTCGTGATCGGCGCGGGCCACAACGGCCTCGCCTGCGCCTGCTACCTGGCCCGGGCGGGGCTAGAGGTGACCGTGCTCGAGGCGGGCGCCGAGCCCGGCGGCTGCATCCACACCCTCGACCTGCCCGACGGCCGCGGGCGCCTCGAGATCGGCGCCTACGAGCACGGCGGCATCCGCGCCAGCGGCGTCGCCGCCGACCTCGAGCTCGAGTCCCGCTTCGGCCTGCGCTTCCACATGCGCGACGAGCTGGTGCTCTCGCCCTGCGACGACGGCAGCGCGCTCGCCTTCCACAAGTCCCTGGACCGAACGGTGGAGGGGCTCAGCGAGGTGGTGGGGCCGAGCGAGGCGGACTCCTACCGGCGCTTCGCGGAGTGGGGCGAGGCGGCGGCCGCGGTGCTGACCCAGGCCGACTCCGGCCCGCCGCCGACGCTGCGCGAGCTCGCTGCGCTGGCGGACGTCTCGCTCGGCGCCGAAGGCCAGCGCCTGGTGCAGTCGCTGCTCGCATCCGCCTCCAACCTCACTGCGGGCATGCTCGACGACGAGCGCCTGCGCGCCACGCTCGAGCACTGGGCCGCGCACTCCCAGCAGCCGCCCAGCGATCCGGGCACGGGCGCGGGCGCGATCCTGTTCGCCTCCTTCCACGGCTCGCCCGCGGCGCGGCCCGCCGGCGGCTCGCGCTCGACGGTGACGGCTCTGGTGCGCTGCCTCGAGCACGCGGGGGGGACCCTGCGCTGCGACGCGCCGGTGGACCGCGTCGAGGTCTCCGGCGGCAGGGCGGTCGCCGTCGAGGCCGCTGGGGAGCGCTATGAGGCGGCCCGCGCCGTGGTCTCCGCCGTGGACGCCAAGAGGCTGTTCGAGCGCATGGTCGATCCCGGCGCGGTCCCCGCCGCGCTGCGCGAGGAGCTTCGCCGGGTCCACGTCGGGCGCCAGAACGTCTCCGAGCTGAAGGTGGATGCCGTGATCGAGTCGCTGCCCGAGGTCCCGGGGCCCGCCGGCTACGAGCGCTCGCTGCTGCTATCGCCCAACACCTCGACCGACATCGAGGGCTCCTTCCGCGAGATCGCGCTCGGCAGGGTTCCCGACCGCGGGCCGCTGATGATCGCCTTTCCCTCCACCCTGGACGACGACTGGGCCCCCGACGGCAGGGCGGTGATCTGGCTTTCCACCTTCGTCCCCTGGAGGCTCGCCGAGGGCCCCTGGGACGAGGCCGCGCTCGAGCGCGCCTCCGACCATGCCTGGAAGCTGGCCGAGCGCGTGCTGGGATCGGAGATGCGCCCGGTCGAGCGCCGGCTCACCGGCCCGCCGGAGTGGGTCGAGCGCCACGGCAATCCCGCCGCCAATCCGAACCACGTCGAGATGTCGATCGACCAGCTGCTCGCCTTCCGCCCCTCGCCCAGCCTCTCGCACTACCGCACGCCGCTCGAGGGGCTGTTCCTGACCGGAGCGGGCACCCATCCCGGGGGCGGGGTCACCGGGGCGCCCGGCCGCAACGCGGCCGCCGTGGTCATGGCCGAGCTGGGGATGAGGCGCAAGGGATCCCGGGTCCGCTCCCAGCTGGCGCTGCTGCGAGACGCGGCCCGAGCGGCCCGCTCCCTGCGGAAGGCGGCGTGAGCCCGCGCGGAGAGCCCTCCTCCGACCCGCTCGACCTGGTCACCGGCTACCAGGGCGCGGCGATCGTCGGGACCGCCGTCGAGCTGGGGGTGGCCGACGAGCTGGCGGACGGCGCCCGCACACCCGAGCAGCT
>VGBV01000219.1 GCA_016870325.1 Actinomycetota bacterium | reverse complement strand
CGCTGGAACCTGCGGACCGCGCGGGCGCTGCCTCGCGCCGACCTCTACGTGGTCCACGGCTGGAGCCAGCTGCCCGCGGTCTGGCGGCGGGCGCGCCGCGAGGGCGCCGCCGTCCTCTACGACGCCCACGACTCCTACTTCGAGCGCTATCCGCCGGGCCAGGACCCCGAGTTCGCCTCGGACCTGACCCGCCGCATGTTCGCCTCCGCCGAGGGCCGTTTCGCCCGCCGCGCCGCGGGCTTGATCACAAGCAGCGAGGGGATCGCCGACCTGCTGGAGCGGCGGGTCGGGCGTCGCCCCGAGGTGATCTTCAACTACCCCGACACCCGCACCGATGCCGACCGCGGGAGGGGCGTGCGCTCCGCGGCCGGGATCGCCCCGGGGGAGTTCCTGCTGGTCTCGGTCGGGAACGCCAAGGCGGGAATGGACGTCGAGGCCGGCATCAGGGCGCTGGAGTTGCTGCCCGAGCACGTGCACCTGGCGCTGGTCGGCGGAGGCCTGGAGCCCTATCGCGCGAGGGCGCGCGAGCTGGGCCTGAAGCGCAGGGTGCACTTGCTGGGAGCGGTGCCGCCCGACCACGTCAACCGCTTCATCGCGGACGCCGACGCCGGAGTGATCCTCTATTACCCGATCACCCTGGACTTCGAGGTCGCCATCCCCAACCGGCTCTTCCACGCGATCGCCGCCGGATTGCCGGTGCTCTACCCGGCGCTGCCCGGGATTGCCTCCGTCGCCGCCGAGCGCGAGCTCGGGCCCGAGATCGACTCGCGGGACCCGGCGTCGATCGCCGCCGCGGCGCGCGTCCTGATCGAGGATCGGGGGGCGCGCGAGCGCTACCGGAAGAACGCCGCGCGGGCGGCCGGCGAGCTCAGCTGGGAGCGCCAGGAGCCGCGGCTGACCGCCTTGATCGACGCGGCGCTCGAGGACGGCAGGCCGGGCCGGGGGAGGCGGGCGTGAGCGGGGGCGAGCGCCCGAACGTCCTGGTCGTCTACGGGCTGCTGCAGCACCCGCTGCGTGCGACGATCCGCGACCACCTCTATTCCTTCCGCCGCTACGCGCGCAGCCGCTGCTTCTACCTCAACCTCGGCGTGCGCCGGGTCCCCGGCTGGCTGCGCCGGATTCCGTTCGACGCCGTCATCTACCACCACACGATGACCGGCCAGCGGATGCTGCCGCCGGTGCTGTCGATGCAGGTGCGCCGCGCCCGGGCGCTGCACGGGATCGCGCCGCGCAGCTTCGCGATGATCCAGGACGAGTGCATCTACACCGACTCGATGTCGGAGTTCATCGAGGAGTTCGAGGTCGACGACGTCTTCTCGGTCGCCCCGCCCTCACAGTGGCGCACGATCTACCCGACCGTCGACCACCAGCGGGTTCGCTTCCACCAGCTCCTTCCGGGCTACCTGGACGAGCAGACCGTGGACCGCATCGACGGCATCGTCGCGGCCCAGGGGGCGCGTCCGCTCGAGATCGGCTACCGCGCCTGGGCCGGGCTGCCATCGCTGGGCAGTCACGGGATGCTGCGTGTGCGGCTGGCCGATGCGTTCGCTCCCGCCGCCGCGGCGCGTGGCATGCGCACCGACATCTCGACCTCGCCCGACGACACCTTCCACGGCGACGACTGGTTTCGCTTCCTCGCCCGCTGCAAGTACGTGATCGGCGCCGAGGGCGGGGCGACGATCCTCGACCCCAAGGGGGAGCTGAAGCTGCGCGCCGAGCGCTTCCTGGCCGATCATCCGGGCGCGTCCTTCGCCGAGATCGAGGCCGCCTGCTTCCCCGGCGAGGATGGCAAGCTCGCCCTGTACGCGATCTCGCCCCGCCACATCGAGGCCTGCGCGACGCGCACCTGCCAGGTCCTGGTCGAGGGGGAGTACTCGGGGGTGCTGCGCCCGGGCGAGCACTACATCGAGCTGCGCCGCGACCTCTCCAACATCGAGCAGGTGCTCGACCTGATGCAGGCAGACGAGCTCCGGGCCGAGCTGACCGAGGCGGCCTATCGCGACGTGGTCGCCTCGGGCGCCTACACCTATCGCAGCATGGTCGAGA
>VGBV01000218.1 GCA_016870325.1 Actinomycetota bacterium | reverse complement strand
GAAAGCGCAGAGCCAGCAGCAGCGCAAGCAGCATCAGAGGGATGTAGAGGTTCTCGGTGAACAGCTCGGTGCTGAGCAGCACCAGCGGGGGATAGACGGCGCCGAGGGCAGCGGCGGCGAGCGCCGCGCGCGGTCCCCAGACCGCGGCTGCGATCGAGAAAATGAGGCCGACGGTGACCGCGCCCAGCAGCGCCCCCGCCAGCCTGCCGGCGGTGACGCTGTCGCCGCTGACCGCGTAGACGGCGCCCAGCAGGACCGGATAGGCGGGTGGGCGCAGCGCGCTTGGCCCCCCGAGCGAGCCGTAGATCGACTCCGGGTAGCCGTCGCCGGCCGCGATCGAGACTCCGTGGCGGTTGTAGTCGAAGGCGTCGTTGGCGGGCTCGTAGCCGCTGTCGACGAGTACGGCGCCGACGCGCACGACCAACGCCAGGGCGAGCACCGCGTACAGCTCCGCCCGGGCACGCGCCGGTGACACGGCCCCTCGCCTGGCCGGCGCTGGGCCGGCTATCGATTCGCTCTGCCGCTCGTTACGTGCCGATGCAGCGGGCCGTCGGGGTCAAGGTCCAGTTGGAGCCGCTGTCACCGTTGGCCAGCGCGCCCACGGCCCACGAGCCGATGTAGGCGGTGTTGAAGTTCGTGATCGCCTCGACGGAGCCGGCACCGTTGATGAAAAAGCCGCCCCCGGTCGGGGTCGGCTGTGCACCCGGGCAGGTGGCGAAGATGACCGACTTGTCGATACTGTTGTTGGGGCTCGGGTCGCCCTCGACGTTGACCACTGTGTCGAACTTCGTTGAGATCGCCGTGTTCGCGGTCGACTGCGCCGAATCGGCCGTCGCCTGGGCGGCGTTGGCGGTGCTCTGGGCCGCGTTGGCGGCCGCCTGGGCGCTGTCGGCGGTGCTCTGCGCGGTGACCGCGGCGGCGTTGGCCGCCTTGGCCTTCTTCAGGGCCTTGTTGGCGAGCTTCTTCGCGCTCGCCGCGGAGCTCGCGATGGGGTTGGAGGGACCGCCCAGTGCGGGCACAGCAAACGCGATCGCGATGATCGATGCGAGCCCGAGCACCAAGTACCTGTTCCTCATTGCAACCCCTCCCCTTCGCTCGTTGAGAGACCTGACAAGTCGGGTCGGGCGATATTCCATCACATCGGGCGGCGGCATGTCAACCAGCTGGCGCGCGTTCGACGAGTGGACAGGCTCATTCGCCGGCGGGGGTCTGCCGCCCGGCGGGAGCGATGCCGACCGCGGCGCAGCGCTGCAGGCCGAGCTCCTCGATCCCGGCGTCAACGCGCGCGAAGGCGGCGTTGGTTCGTTGCACCTGGGCGTCGATCTCGCCGGGAGCGGCGTCCTCGCGCCCCAGCCGGGCGAGGACGCCGGCCTCGATCGCGGCGTCGCGAAGCGCGGCGTCGAGCTCGGCGGCCTCGGCGCCGGCCAATCCCTGGGCGCGCAGGGCCTCGCGGAAGTTGAGACTGGCGATCACGAGGCCGATTCCGTAGGTGTTGATGCTTCCGCTCGCCTGCGAGCGCGTGGCGGCTTCGGCGACGCCCTGCTTGGCCTCGACGCAGGCGCTGTCGGCGGCCTGCGACTGCTCCGGGTCAGGAAGGTCGGAGTCGTCGAAGTCGAGGGCGACGAAGGCGATCACTGCGATGGCGATGGCGATGATCGTGCCGAGGGTGAGCAGGCGCTCTCGTCGCGATCCGCCGACGAGCGCGGCCAGGCGGTCCTTGATGCTGCGCCGCTCCTTGCACCTGCCCTTCTTCAGGCTGGCGCCGCAGGAGCTGCAGTAGCGGGATCCCTTCTCGTTCTCGACGCCGCAGCGGGGACAGAACACGGGCGTCAACGTAGCCGATCCCCTGCCGGCGGCCCGCGAGGACCGCTCGCCCCGGCCTCATCTATGGTGGTGCGATGCTGACACGATTCAGCGGCGCCGCCTCGGCGCCCGGGAACGGAGGGAAACGGAACGGCACGGGAGCGCTGCCGGTGCTGGCGCTGCTGGTGGCGCTCGCGCCCGCCGGCGCGCTGATCGCGGGCTGCGGCGGGGCGTCGGAGGACCAGACGGTGACGGTTGCGGCCG
>VGBV01000217.1 GCA_016870325.1 Actinomycetota bacterium | reverse complement strand
CGGCGAGCCCGTATCGCGTGGCGTTCGCCATTCTCAGCGCCTCCTCGTCGCTCTCGAAGGAGTCGACGGTGAGCACAGGGCCGAAGATCTCCTCCCGGCAGATCTCCAGTTCCTCCTGCACCTCGGTCAGCAGGGTGGGCGGGTAGAAGAAGCCCTCCTCGGGCGCATCGGCGCGAGCGCGAACCGTCGCACCGTCAGCTATCGCGCGCTCGACGAAGCCCGCGACGCGGTCGTGCTGCCGGCGGCTGATCAGTGGCCCGATCTCCGAGTCATCGCCGCTGCCGACTCGGAGCGCCTCGATTCGCTCGGCGGCGAGCTCGATGAACCGGTCGAGGGCCGAAGCCTCCACGAGCACCCGAGCCCCCGCGCAGCACTCCTGGCCGGCGTTCGTGAGCGCGCCCATCAGGATCGGTTCGATGCTCTTCTCCAGGTCCACGTCGCCGAACACCAGGTTGGGGCTCTTGCCGCCCAGCTCCAGCGTGGAGGGGCGCCCGTTGGCGCCCGCCGTCACGATCACCTTGCGGCCGGTGGCGGTCGAGCCGGTGAAGCTCACCTTGGCGATTCCGGGATGCCCTGCCAGCGCTTCTCCGGTGGAGCCGTCACCGGTGATCACGTTAAGAGCGCCATCGGGAAGGCCGCAATCGCTCACGATGCGCGCGAGCTCGAGCGCCGTAAGCGGCGTCTCGGGTGCCGGCTTGACCACCACTGAGCAGCCCGCCGCGAGCGCTGCGGCGACCTTGCCCGCGACGATCATCAGCGGGTAGTTCCAGGGAGTGATCGCTGCGATCACACCGAGCGGCTCCAGCACCGTGTAGCAGAGGATGTTGGGGTCGGCGATCGGAATCCGGTCCCCGAACGCCTTGCTGGGATAGCCGGCGTAGAAGGAGAACAGCCCGGCCGCGGCGAGGACCTCGTCCCTCGCGACGTCAAGGCGCTTGCCCGTGTTGGCGCGCTCCAGCTCGGCAAGCTCGTCTGCCTGCTCCTCGATCCGTCGAGCAACGGCGGCCAGCAGGCTCTCCTTCTCCGCGGGCGGGCGCGCGGCCCAAGCCCTGAAGCCGCTGGCCGCGCTCTCGACGGCCACGCTGACGTCATCAGCGTTCCCCACAGGCACCTTGGTCAGGACCTCGCCCGATTCGGGCCTGAACACCTCAAGCTCCGCCCCGTCCGAGTCTCGCTGCTCCCCGGCGATGAAGTGTCCGGCTGTCTGGGTCAGCTGCATTTCGGCTCCTCCTCGTCTCAGAACTCCGTCGTGGCAACTCCGACCTGGCGATAGTCGTCGTCCACGAGGACCAGACGGCGCCAGCGATCGAACGTGGTGCATGGATGTGAGATGCAGGCCCCGACCAGGTCCCCGACCTGGAGCGTTCCCTGCGGATCCTGGATGAAAGCGTGATGGTCGTTCAGCGCCGTGACCTCCAGATCGAGAGACCGGATGGCACCTGCAGCATTGGATCCCCCGGCTGCGGCCGGTCTCATGCGCACGATGCGGGGGAGCCCGGCGTCGAAGGAGACGTGTCGCTTGCCGAAGTTCGCGATCGCGAGCGAGGGCTCGGGGGTCGAGATGACCGCACCCCAGACCTCGAGCGCCGATTGCAGCGATCCGGTGCCCCTGGAGCCGAGCGGTGAGAGCTCGTCGTAGATGCCGCAGTCGTGGGTCACGTAGCAGCCGGATCGGAGAACCACCGTCACCTCGTCTCGGGGCAGTTCGGACGTCCCGGAAGCGACCCGGTCGAAGTACACGCTTCCCCCCATCGTCAGCACCGCCGGAGAGGAGCCGATCAACCCCTCGTCCTTCATCGCCAGCAGAGTCGCGACTGCCTCCGAGACGAGGTCATCGACGAGCTGCTCGGCCTGCCCCTCCCCTGCCACCGTCCCCTCGAAGGCCGAGACGCCGGCCAGTACGGCGGCGGGGCTCGCCGCCACCGCCCCAGCCAGCTCGAGGGCCTGAGCACCACCTCGACAGCCCGTTCGTCCACCACCATGGCCCATCTCCACCAGGACTCGAAGGGGCCTGCCAGCGCCCAGCTGCCGGCTCGCGTCCTCGAGCAGCCCCAGCCCGGCCATCGAATCGACCCAGAGGTAAA
>VGBV01000216.1 GCA_016870325.1 Actinomycetota bacterium | reverse complement strand
CGGCAGCGAGGCATCGCCGATCTGGGTGGCGCTGGTCTCCTCGAACAGGGTCCGCACCGCGCCGGTCTCGGCGTTGGCGACCCGAACCCAGGCCCGCTGGTGATCCCGCGAGCTCGAGATGAAGGCCAGCTGCGACCCGTCGGGATACCACTGGAGGTCGCAGACCTTGCCCCCCTCGCAGGCCACGTGATCGGAGACGGTGGAGCGGTGGGCGTCCGGCGGCATGGCGAGCCTAACGACCCTCGGCGCGCCCGGGGCGGCCAGGTCGACCACCACCCGACTGATCCGGAAGATGAGGCTGTCGCCGGGGAACGGGTATTTCCAGCTCTCGAGCGTCGGAGCGCCCGGCTTGGTGGCGACCAAATGCATCTCGCTGACGCCGCGACCGTCGTGCTGGAAGGTGGCGAGCCGGCGGGAGTCCGGCGACCAGGTCAACACGGCGCTGTCGTCGTGAGTCCAGCCGGCGTTGTTGGTGGCGTAGCCGAAGTCCTTGACGCCGTCACTGGTGAGTTGGGTTTCCCGGCCGGTGGCCAGCTCGACGGCCCAGAGATCATGATCGCGGACCAAGACCGCCCAGCGCCCGTCGGGCGACACGGTGGCGTTCTCGGGGACCTTGGGATCCTGCCTAACGGCGCACTGCGCGGTGCCGAGTTCGCATCGGAGCCGGCGGTCGGCGACGGCGAAGGTGACCGCCCGGCCGTCGGGCGATACCTCGAGCGGCGGGAGCCGATTCCCCTCGACCGACACCCCGGCCGCGGCTGAGGCCGAGGCGGCCAGGCGGCCTGGGTCGAAGAGCGGGGCTCGGCCTCGCCGGGTCGGGTGATAGGTCTGGTAGGCGCTCCCACCGGCCGTGGAGACCCGATACCAGAGCCTCCCGTCGGGCAGCCACCCCACCTGAGCGACCGTGCCGGTGACCAATTGAAAGGTGTTGGGGGCGAGCATCCGTTCGGCCCGGGCGTAGTCCTCGACCGTGAGTTGTCGGGGCGGCTGGGCGGCGACGCCGGTCGCCAGGAAGATGAAGGGGACGAGACGAATCGAGAGCATCATCAAGAATACCTCGGGTCCGGCGATTGCGGGATCGCGCTGGTCGAAGGCAACGCCCGGGTTCCGGCCCGACTGGAGGCGGGCGGCGCGATCCTTCCATTGTTGGCAGTGGCGGAACCATGCCGCGGCGGCGACATTGTTTGCTCCGAAACACGGGGACCATCATGAAAGTCGGTCTCGTTGGCTTCGCCGGCTCCGGCAAGACGACGGTCTTCAATACCCTCACCGGCCTCACCGTGCCCACCACCTACGGCGGCGAGGTGCACCTCGGCACCGTGAAGGTCCCCGATCCGCGGATCGACGCCTTGTCGCGGATCTTCTCGCCCAAGAAGACCACCTACGCCGAGATCACCTTTGCCGACATCCCCGGCGAGCACGGGGCCGAGAAGTCGGGCCTGTCGAAGAAGGCGTTGCAGCAGATCCGGGATCAGGAAGTGCTCTGTTTGGTCCTTCGTGCCTTCCCCAACCCAACCGAGCCGGATCCCAGCGCCGAACTCGAGGCGTTTCATGCCGAATGCGTGCTCGCCGACTTGGCGATCGTCGAGAAACGGCTGGATCGGGCCAAGAAGGAGAAGGCCAGTCCCATCGAGGTCGCCGCGTTCGAGCTGATGAAGCAGACCCTCGAGGCGGAGCGGCCGATCCGAGCGCTTCCAGCCAGCGAGCTGCACCGAGAACAATTCTCTGGCTACCAGTTCCTCACCGACCGGCCCCTGCTGGTGGTGCTCAACCGGAGCGAGAGCGAGGCGGCGCTACCCTTGCCTCCGGCCCTCGCCGCGCGGTTGGCCGAGGTCGATGCCGCCGGGTTGGTGCTTTCGGCGAGTGTCGAGGCCGAGATCGCCCGGATGGACCCGGCCGACCAACCGGCGTTCCTCGCGGATCTCGGCCTCGAGGAGCCGGCCGTGGGCCGGTTCATTCGGACCGCCTACGGGCTCCTCGACTTGATCTCGTTCTTCACCGTCGGCGCCGACGAGGTCCGGGCCTGGCCGATCAAGAGAGGGACCAGGGCCAAGGCGGCCGCCGGGAAGATTCACTCCGACCTGGAG
>VGBV01000215.1 GCA_016870325.1 Actinomycetota bacterium | reverse complement strand
GATCCGGGCCGTGCTCGGCTCGGAGGGGCTGCGCGCGCGGCCCGGCCCGCTGCGGGCGCTGGCCGGGGTGGCGATGTTCCTGCCCGGGCTCGCCGGCGCCTTCCTGCTCGGCGCCGCCGACGAGACGACGACGCCCGTGGTGGCGGCCGGGATCGCGGGGATCATCGCGATCTTCTTCGGGATCGCGCTGATCGCGCCGTTCCTGATCGAGCCGCTGGCCCGCGTCCTCTCGTGGCCGATCCGCCGCCTGGCGCCGGTCGAGGGGCGCCTCGCCTCGGACTCGGCCCGCTCCAACCCGGGCCGAACCGCGGCGACGGCGACCGCCCTGATGATCGGGCTGGCGCTCGTCGTCGGGATCAACAGCCTCGGCTCCAGCTTCCTCAACTCGATCGAGCGCGAGTTCGACCGCAGCCTCGCGCGCGACCTGACGGTGCAGCCGCGCGGCTTCTCGCCGGGCCAGGGGCCTCAGCAGACGATCGCCAAGGGGCTCGCGAAGGAGATCGAGAGGCTGCCCGACGCAGCGGTCGTCGCCCGCGAGCGGCTGGTCGCGGTCCCGCACCTGCCGCGGGTGAGGGGCGGCGGGGAGGGGCCCCAGGGGCTGCTGTTCGCGTTCGACCCCGCCGTCTACCCGCGCGTGGACACGACCGACCTCGACGGCGACGGCGCCTCGCGCGAGCAGGTCTACGAGCGCATCGGCAAGGGCCAGGTCACGGTCGGCAAGGGCTACGCCGAGGAGGACGGGATCGAGGTCGGGGACACCCTGATCCTCGAGGGGCCGTCCGACACCCGCGACGCCCGCGTCGCCGCGATCGTCGAGACGATCTTCGCCGGCGGCCAGACCGTCGGGCTCTCGCTCGAGACCCTGCGCGACGTCTTCGGGGTCACCGCCGACTCCCAGCTGGCGCTGAAGGCGAGCTCTGACGGCGCCCGCATCCAGCTCGAGCGCGAGGTCGAGAAGCTCGTCGAGCGCGACTATCCCAACCTCACGGTCCTCTCCAACGACGAGCTCAAGTCGGACGTGGAGGACC
Source organism: Actinomycetota bacterium (assembly GCA_016870325.1). Lineage (GTDB taxonomy): Bacteria > Actinomycetota > Thermoleophilia > Solirubrobacterales > 70-9 > VGBV01. Next base: position 1,063 of record VGBV01000215.1, on the reverse strand, counting down.
AGCTCAACCAGAGCTTCGGCTTCTTCAACGCGCTGGTCGGCGTCGCCATCCTCGCCAGCCTCTTCGGGATCGTGAACACGCTCTCGATGTCGGTGATCGAGCGCACCCGCGAGATCGGCGTGCTGCGCGCGCTCGGCGCCACCCGATGGCAGATCCGCCGCACGATCGCCGACGAGAGCCTGGTCATCGCCCTGATCGGCGCCGCGATGGGGATCGCGATCGGCGCCGGCCTCGGCTGGGCGCTGCTGAAGGGGCTCTCCTTTGGGATTCCCGGGGTCAGCTACCAGCCCCCGGTGGGGACCATGGCCGGCGTCGCGATCGCCGCCGTGATCCTCGGCCTGATCGCGGCGATCCTGCCCGCCCGTCGCGCCGCCCGCCTTGACGTGGTCGAGGCGCTCAGCTACGAGTGAGCCGGAGTCGGGCCTCGCCGGCTCAGCGACCGAGCTCGGAGATGGCCGCCTTGTCGCCCTTCGCCTCGGGGCTGAAGGGGGCGGTCGAGCCGGTCAGCGCCAGGCTGCGGCCGGAGTTGGGGTCCTCGAGGCTGAGGTGGCGGCTGAGGCCGAACTTCTTCACCTCCACCTGGGTGCGGTCGCGGTCGAAGCTCATCAACTCTCGTTGGGGGATGCCGCCGACCAGCGTCATCGCGAGGATGTGGATGGCGCCGTCGGTGACCGCGACGAGCATGCGCTCGGTCACCCCCTTGGCGGCGGCGTTCGCCTGTCGCCCCGCCTCGACGCCGACCGCGGCCGCGACGCCCGCGCCGCCGGGCCCGAGGGAATCGGGCATCGCGGCGCCTGCGGCGACGCCACCTGCCGTCACCGCGACGTAGTCGTCCTGCAGCCCGAAGACGCCGGCGGCGCGGATCTCGTCCGGCCCGATCAGATCCTGGGCAGCCGCTGTCAGATCCTCTCTTGCCATGCGGGAGAGAAGCTCGGCAGGGATCGCCGAGACTCGAGCGCCCGGCGGCCGGTGCACGCGGGACGCCGGGCCTCAGTCGTCCTGCGGGGGCCGGCGCCGCGCCTTACGCTGGGAGGTGCGCCGCTTCTGCTCCAGGCGCCGCTCG
>VGBV01000214.1 GCA_016870325.1 Actinomycetota bacterium | reverse complement strand
CGCGCCCACCGCCGGCGCCGCGCTGCCGCCGCAGGGCCTGTAAGAGGGCTGCGCGCCGGGGGCCGAGGCGGGCGACTGCGGCGCGCGCATGGACCGGATGTCCGGCGCGGGCTTCCGCTACGTCCTCAACTACTCCTCCTGGTACGGATCCCGCGAGCAGATCCTGGCCCTGGCCGACCAGGCCGCGGCGGCCGGCATGCAGCTGATCTGGCCCCTCAACCACCCCGCCTGGCGCGACTCCGGTGAGCTGGCCACCGTCTATCCCAAGCTGGCCCAGGACTGCGGCTGCCAGGACAACGCCGAGCTGCGCCGCTACGCCGTCAGCCTGGTCAAGGACCACCCCGCCACCTGGGGCTACTACGTCGGCGACGAGCAGCTGCCGAGCCAGGAGAACGTGGACCGGATCCTGTCGCTCGCACAGGAGGTGAGGCAGACGGCCCCCGGCAAGCCGACGCTGTTCGTCACCCTGCCCCGCCAGGACCTGGAGGCGAACCTGGCCCCCTTCCTGCCGGCCGCCGACTTCGGCGGCACCGACTACTACCCCGTCGGCCTGGAGCCCAACCTGGGTCACTTCCCCTCGATCGCCGCAGAGCACCGGCGCGTGGTGCGGGCGCACGGGGCGAGCTCGGCGATGGTGCTGCAGTCCTTCAGCTGGTCCCAGTACTACCCCGAGACCTACCCCGAGGCGCGCTTCCCGACCCTCGCCGTCATCCGCAACATGAAGCTGAAGAACGGCAAGCGCCCCTCGATGGACCTCTACGGGCACAACGCCTTCGACCCGCGCTTCCCAAACATCAAGGAGGGGGCGATCGGAAAGTTCCGGGGCCTGAACGACCTCGACACCCTCTGGAAGGAGATCCGCAAGGCCTACGGCAAGCAGAAGAAGGGCCGCCCGAAGCGGATCTTCGTCTCGGAGTGGACGATCCAGTCCGACCACGACTCGGGCGTCTTCGCCTTCCACGTCAGCCGTGAGCAGCAGGCCCGCTACATCACCAAGGCCTTCAAGCTGGTCCGCAAGCTGAAGTACGTGGACACGCTCGGCTGGTTCTCGTTCTACGACTACCCCGACAGCGCGACCAATCCGGCCTGGGGCCTGATGACCTACGAGGGCGCGGTCAAGCCCTCGTTCGGCGCCTACCCAGGCAGCGCCCTAGGCGAAGCTCGCGGCCGCGGCCGGGCGAACAAGGTCGCGCTCCGCCAGCAGCTCGGCCACCTGCACCGCGTTGGTGGCGGCTCCCTTGCGCAGGTTGTCGCCGACGACCCAGAGGTTGAGGCAGCGCTCGTGCGAGGGGTCGCGGCGGATGCGGCCGACCAGCACATCGTCGCGGCCCTCGACGTCGATCGGCAGCGGATAGGCGCCCTCGCCCGGATCGTCGACCACGACCAGGCCCGGGGCTCCCGAGAGCAGCTCGCGGCAGTCCTCCGGGCTCAGCTCGCGCTCGGTCTGGACGTTGACCGACTCCGAGTGCCCGGTGACGACGGGGACCCTGACGCAGGTGGCCGAGATGCCGACCGACTCCGGCAGGCCGAGGATCTTGCGCGTCTCGCGCATCACCTTGCGCTCCTCGGTCGTGTAGTCGTCGCCCGCCTCGAACACCTCCACCTGAGGCAGGATGTTGAAAGCCACCTGGTGGGGGAAGACCTCGACCTCCGGCTCCTCTCCGTCAAGCAGCGCCCGCGACTGCGCCTTCAGCTCCTTGATCGCCTCGCGCCCGGTGCCCGAGACCGACTGGTAGGTGGAGACGACGATGCGCTCGATCCCGGCTGCGTCGAGGATGGGCTTCAGCGCCACCATCATTTGCATCGTCGTGCAGTTGGGGTTGGCTACGAGGCCGCTATGGCCCTCTACCGCGTCGTCGTTGACGCCGGCGACGACCAGGGGGACGTCCTGGTGCATGCGCCAGTAGCTGGTGTTGTCGACGACCACGGCACCCGCGTCGATCAGCTTCGGCGCCCACTCGGCGCTGATCTTGCCGCCGGCCGAGGCCAGCGCCAGCTCGATGCCCTGGATCGACTCGCCGCTCAGCGGAACGCACTCGAGCTCGCCGCCGGCGAACGGGACCTTCTTGCCCGCCGAGCGCTCCGAGGCGAGGGCGACGACCTCCGACGCGGGGAAATCCCGCTCCGCCAGC
>VGBV01000213.1 GCA_016870325.1 Actinomycetota bacterium | reverse complement strand
GTGGCCGACGGCGATCCAGTCAAGGCCGCGGGCGGCGCGCAACCGCTCGGCAGCCTCGTAGCGGGCCTCGCGGGCCCAGGCCTGGGTGTTGCCGGCGGGCGCGGGCCCCGGGCGCTCGATCACCAGCTCCACCCCGAGCCGCTCGCAGAGCGCGGCGCAGGCCGCCTCGTCCCGCCGGGAGTCCGGGCGAAGGCCGTAGTTGAGGTGCAGCGCCGTAACCGCGCCGGCCCCGCACGCCCCCGCGAGGCCGGCGAGCAGCGCCGCCGAATCGGCGCCCCCCGAACAAAGTGCAAGGCCGCGCGAGCCCGGGTCCAGCAGGCGGCTGCTGCGGACCGCGTCTGCGAGCGAATCGAATGCCGTGCGGTCCTGCATCAGCTCGATTCTAGGCCCGCACGAGCCCCTCCACCGACGGCTCCGCCCACCGCTCCGGGATCGGGTTCTCGAATCTCGATGAGCTTTGCATCTTTCCATTACAGGTATGTCTAGGGCCACTTGGGCTACCTTAAAGGCGGTAGGTCGAAGGACCGATGCTAGGAGGCATGGGCGTGATGCGAACAGCGGGAACAGTTGCGGCGGCGGCGATCTGCCTTGCCCTTGCGGGGCCGGCGTCGGCGCTCGCCTGCCCGCGCGACGGGGCGAAGCCGCACAGGCTGACGCCCAAGGAGGCGCGCGCGGCGGTCGTCTGCCTGATCAACCAGCGGCGCGAGAGCCGCGGGCTGCCCAAGCTGCGCCTGGACCAGCGCCTGATCCGGGCCGCCCAGCGCCATTCGAACTCGATGGACTCAGCCAACTACTTCTCGCACGTCTCCCCGGGCGGCGGCACCCCACAGAGCCGGATCCAGCGCACCGGCTACATTGCCGGCGCCTCGGCCTGGGGGATCGCCGAGAACATCCGCTGGGGGCGCGCCGGGCGCGGCAGCCCGAAGGCCGCCGTCGCGAGCTGGATGGCGAGCTCGGCACATCGCGCGGCGATGCTCTCGAGCAGTTACCGCGAGCTCGGCGTCGGCGTCACGATCGGCTCGCCGACGAGCGGCGGCGAGCGCAACAGCGCCATCTACACGGCCGCCTTCGGCTACCGGCGCTAATCCAAGCGTCCAATCAGCGCGGACGGCCGTCAAGGACGCGGCGTCCAGTTCCCAGCCATCTCTTCCAGCGTCCTCGGCAGGGGTCGAACCATGCTGCATGGAGCAGAAGGACCTCACCGGCACCTCGACCAGGCACCTCCTCGCACCCGCCCCGCGCCTGGCGCTCGCGCTGGCGCTCGTCTGCGCAGGAGCCCTCGCCGCCGGCCCCGCCAGCGCCTTCGCCGGCTGCCCGAACGCCGAGGTCGAGGTCTCCGACCAGAACGTCGCGCAGCTCGAGCACTCGGTCGTCTGCCTGATCAACGAGCGGCGCAGCAACGCGGGCCTGCCCACGGTGCGGCCGAACGCGCAGCTCGAGCAGGCCGCCGCCAAGCACGCGAACGAGATGGTCGATCAAGGCTTCTTCTCCCACGCCTCCCCCAACGGTCAGAGCTTCATCGACCGCATCACCGCCAGCGGCTACATGAAGGACGCGCGCTCCTGGCTGGTCGGCGAGAACCTGGGCTGGGGCTCGGGCGAGTACAGCACCCCGGCGAGCATGGTCCGGGCCTGGATGGAGAGCCCCCCGCACCGCGCCAACCTGCTTCGGGATCGCTTCCGCGACCTCGGCGTCGCCGCGGTTCGCGGCACCCCCTACAGGGCGGGCGACCCCGACGGCGTCACGGTCTCCAGCGAGTACGGGCGGCGCACGCTCAGCAAGAAGGCCAACCGCAAGGCGCGGAAAGCCCGCAAGGCGCGGAAAGCCCGCAAGGCCCGGCAGGCGCGCCGAGCCGCGCGCAAGGCCGAGGCCCAGGCCGAGGCCTGAGTCCCGCGCCCGCGCCGCTACGCCGCGCGGGCGCCCCGCCGGGCCACGGGGCCATATGGCCTAACCCTTGGGTTTAGACTGAGACTTGAGCTCCGCCTCGAGCTCGTCGACCCGCCGGCGCAGCCGCTTCAGCTCGGCCCGGGTCGCCTCGTCGGAGGGCTCGCCGCCGCGCAGGCGATCGAGCAGCGAGCCGATCCGGTCGGCCAGGGCGCGGGGGGCCTCGCGGGCCTCCTGGCCGCGGCGGGCCACCTCCTCGCGGGCCTCGTGCCCGCGG
>VGBV01000212.1 GCA_016870325.1 Actinomycetota bacterium | reverse complement strand
GGGCGGCCGCCAGCGTCCCCGCCTGAGGGGGCGGCCGCTCGCGTCCCCGCCTGAGGGGGCGGCCGCCAGCGTCCCCGCCTGAGGGGGCGGCCGCCAGCGTCCCCGCCTGAGGGGGCGGCCGCTCGCGTCCCCGCCTGAGCAGAAGGCGCGCCGCCGGCGATGTCAGAGTCGCGCTAGGCCTCGCCCGACTGCCGCAGCAGCGCCCCGGTCGTCTGCTCCAGCACCCGGCGCCAGGCTGAGGCGTCCTTCTCCTCCTGCTCCTCGACCGTGTCCAGGACCCTGCGCACCCGGCGCGCGGAGATGTCGATCCCGTGGCGGTGGGCGATCTGCTTGTAGTGCTTGTAGTCGCGCGCGAGCTTGTGGGTCACCGACTCGAAGCCGTGGCGCGCGATCTCCAGGCGCGATGAGTAGTTGAGCACCGAGGTCCCGAACATCAGCTCGTCGTCCGGCTCGGGCTCGATCAGGATGATGTCCACGTCGGGGAAGCGGTGCTTCCAGGACTCGACGGCGATGCTGAGGCGGGCGTGGGCCATCATCCGGAACGCCTGGTTGCCGATCCCGGGCAGGCCCATGTCGGCGACGCGGCGAACACGGGAGCCGAACATCGTCGGGATCTTCGTCTCGAAGTCGTTGACGTAGGGAACGAGCGGGTTGACGACGATGATGAACTTGGCGCCGGCCTCGACCGCGACGTCCACGTTGGTGGTCGAGACGATGCCGCCGTCCATCAGGTGGCGGCCGCGCAGCTCGACCGGCTCGTAGACGACCGGCAGCGCCGTCGAGGCCGCCACCGCCTTCGAGATCGGCACGTCCCGCCACTCGCCGTGGCCCAGCACCAGCCGCTCGCAGGTGTCGATGTCGGTGGCCGTCAGCAGCAGCTCGTGCTCGAGGTCGCGAAAGTCGTCGCTGCGGTCGGGGCCGGAGAGCACCTCGGCCATGTAGCGCTCGAGGCCGCTGTTGCGGTAGACGCCGGTCGGGAGCCCCTCGGCCAGGCCCATCACCAGGTCGACCATCGAGACCTCGCCGATGTTGGAGGCGAGGTGCCGGAGGATGCCGACCACCCGCAGCGGCATCGTCGCCATCCGGCTCGCCCAGGCGCCGTAGTTGGGGCGCAGCAGGTGGCGCAGCTTGGGGTCGTCGATCGGAGAGGGCAGCGCCTTGTTAAGCACCCGCATCATCTCCTCCGGGGTGACCCCGTTGGCGGTCATGCTGGCGACGAAGCTGCCCGCGCTGGTGCCGACGTAGACGTCGAAGTCGTTGACCGTCGTGTTGACCGCGAGCAGGTCGAGCGCGCGCAGGGCGCCGATCTCGTAGACGCCGCCGGTGAAGCCGCCGCCTCCGAGCACGAGTGCGGTCTTGTCGCTCTTGCGCCGCAGGCGCCGCGGCGCCCGTCCGGCGCGCGGGCGCTCGCCGTCGATCGGAACGACCTTGCCCATCGGCGGTAAAGTATCCCAAGTTGGTGGGCCAGCCAGGCACGCCGCCGCCCGCTCACGGCCGGGGCAGGGGCCGTGCGGCGCGGGCGGGGCCGGGGCCACCGCTACCCTGCCTCCGCGCCGCTGTTAGAGCGGGAGCGGGACACAGCGGCGACTGCATGAGCGGATTCGGACACAGAGCGATCGGCGCGCTGGCAACCTGCGCTGCCGCCTGCGTCGCGCTCGCGGCGGGGTCCGTCCCGGCATCCGCCTCCGGCCCCGACCGCGCCTTCAGCACGCCCGTGGCCAAGGGCGCCGGCGCGGCTCGCACCGCCGTCTCCCAGAGCGCCCTGCGCAGGGGCCTCGCCAAGCACCTGCGCGGCGCCGGGGGACGCAGCGCCGCCTGGGTGCTGGACGCCGAGAGCGGCGGGCTGCTGTTCTCCAGCGGCGCCGGGCGCAAGCTGCAGCTCGCCTCGAACACGAAGCTGTTCACGACCGCGACCGCGCTCGGCCGCTTCGGCCCGGGCGAGAGGCTGCGCACAACCGTATGGGCGGGCGACGACGTGGCCGACGGCACCGTCGGCAAGGGCCTGTTCCTGCGCGGCGCCGGCGACCCCACCCTGAGCACGCGCGACCTGTCGAAGCTCGCGAAGCAGGTCGCGGCTGCGGGCGTCGAGCGCGTCAAGGGGCCGCTGCTCTACGACGACGCCTTCCTCGACCGGCGCGACGGCGTCCCCCAGCGCGGCATCACGCCCGAGCG
>VGBV01000211.1 GCA_016870325.1 Actinomycetota bacterium | reverse complement strand
GCAGCAGCGCTGAGCGCGAAGCGCCCGACCGCGCCGCCAGGTCGCGGATGTCGCGGTAGGCGCCGCCCCGCCGCCGCTCCTCGACCACGGCCTCGGCGTCCGCCTCCGCGACCTCGGCCACGTACCCGAGCCCGATCCTGACCGGCGGCCGGCCGGCTTCGCCGGCCGCGGCCCCGGTGGTCTCGACCGCGCAATCCAGCACGCTCGCGTTGACGTCGGGGGGCAGGATCTCGAATCCCCGCCGCTGGGCCTCGTGCACGAGCGCGTCGGGGGGATAGAAGCCCATCGGCTGCTCGTTCAGCAGCGCGCACAGCAGCTCGGGCCCGTAGTGGACCCGCAGCCAGGTGGACTGGTAGGCCAGCAGGCCGAACGCCGCCGAGTGGGACTTGGGGAAGCCGAAGCCCGAGAAGCCCTCGATCTGGGAGTAGACGCGCTCGGCGACCTCGCGGCTGACGCCGCGCTCGATCGCTCCCTCGACGAAGCGGCGGCGGTAGCGCAGGATCGCGGCCTCCGAGCGCCTGCGGCTCATCGCGCGCCGCAGCCCCTCGGCCTCGCCGACCGAGAACCCCGCCAGCGCCATCGCCACCTCCAGCACCTGGTCCTGGAAGACGATCGCGCCCAGGGTGTCGCGCAGGGCCGGCTCCAGCGAGGGGTGCTCGTAGGGCACCCGGTAGGAGGGGTCCTCGCGCAGCCGCTTGCGGCGCTCGATGTAGGGATGGACGGCGCCGCCCTGGATCGGGCCGGGGCGGACGATCGCGACCTGCACGGTGAGGTCGTCGAGGTCACGCGGCAGCGTGCGCGGCAGCATCTGCATCTGGGCGCGGCTCTCGACCTGGAAGACGCCCGTGGTCTCGGCGCGCTGGATCGCGCCCCAGACCTCGGGGTCGTCGAGCGGCACCCGCGAGAGGTCGATCCGCTCCCCGCGCGAGCGCGCGATCTCGTCCACGCAGCGCTCCACCGCCGACAGCATCCCCAGCCCCAGCAGGTCGATCTTGATGAAGCCGGCGTCCGCGCAGGAGTCCTTGTCCCACTGCGCCATCTGGCGGCCCTCCATCGCCGCCGGCACCACCGGGCAGAGGTCGGTCAGCCGGCCGGTCGAGATGATCATGCCCCCCGGGTGCTGGGAGAGATGGCGCGGCAGCCCGGAGATCTGGGGCAGCAGCCCCGCCAGCGCCCGCCAGCGCGGGGCCGAGGCGACCCGTGGGCCCAGCGCCTGGGCGATCCGCTCCCCGGCGTCATCGCCGCCCTCGTAGGCGTCCACGCTGCGGGCCAGGCGCTCGACCTCGCCGGGCGCCAGCCCCAGCGCCTTGCCCAGGTCGCGGACCGATCCCCGCGCCCTGTAGGTGGAGATCGCCGCCACCAGCGCCGAGCGCTCGCGGCCGTAGCGCTCGTGCACGCGGGGGATCAGGCGCTCGCGGATGTCGCGGGGGAAGTCGAGGTCGACGTCGGGTGCGTCGGTCAGCTCCTCGTTCAGGAAGCGGCCGAGGAAGAGGTCGTTGGCGACCGGGTCGATGTGGGAGAGGCCGGTCAGGTAGCAGACGATCGAGCTGACGCTGGAGCCGCGGCCGCGGCCGGGCGGCAGCAGGCGCCGCGCCGACTCGGGTCCCCGCACCTCGAGCGCCACCTCGCGGGCCAGCTCGAGCATGTCGTGGTGGAGCAGGAAGAAGCCGGACAGCCGCAGCTCGCGGATCAGCCGCAGCTCCTCGCCGAGGCGGGCCTCGGCCTCGGCCCGGGCGGCGTCCGACGGCGGGTAGCGCCGCCCCAGCATCGCCCCGCAGAGCTCGGCCAGGCGGCCGTCGGCGCCCTCGTCCTCGGCGCCGGGGTAGCTGTAGCCGAGGTCACGGGTGAGGTCGAAGCGCAGGCGCTCGGCCAGGCGCACCGACTCGGCGACGGCGCCGGGGTGGTCGCGGAACCGCTCGGCGGCGTCCGGGCCCGAGAACAGGCAGGCGCAGGAGTTGCCGCGGCGGACGCCCTCTGTCTCGTCGAGCGTGGCGCCCAGGCGCACCGCCACCAGCGCGTCCTGGAGCGCGAGCCTGGAGCGCGCGTGCGCGTGCGCGTTCCCGGTCGCGACGCAGGGGACGCCGATCTCCTCGGCGAGGCCCGCCAGCCAGCGGTTGCGAGCCCGGTCCCGGCGCCACAGCGGGCGCTGCAGCTCGACCCGGAAGCGGTCGGGGCC
>VGBV01000210.1 GCA_016870325.1 Actinomycetota bacterium | reverse complement strand
AACCGCCGCCCCCGCCGGAGCCGCCCCCGCCGGAGCCGCCCCCGCCGGAGCCGCCCGATCCCGTGCTCGGCACGTAGCCGCCGGTGCCGCCCGTCGAGCCGCTGACCCCGTCGTCGTCCTCGCCGGCGGCGCGCTGGTCGTAGATCGACTCGACGGCCTGGATCACCTGGCTCCAGATCAGCGCCGGGAAGGTGCCGCCGTCCACCGGGAGGCCGCCGAACTCGGTCTCCATCGGCGTGTTCGTGTCGAAGTGGCCGACCCAGACGCAGGCCGTGAAGTGCTCGCTGCCGCCGCAGAACCAGGCGTCACCGTTGTTGTCGGTGGTGCCGGTCTTGCCCCAGGCGTCGTCGCTTCCGGTCTGGGCGCGCTCGCCGGTGCCGCTGACGACGTTTGAGCGCAGGATCGACTTGACGCTGTCGGCGACGGGCTCGGAGATCGCCCGCAGCTCCTTCTGGTTGTACTCCTTGCCGCCGTCCAGGGTCTTGCCGTCGGGCAGCACGACCTCGGAGATCGCCGTCGGCCCGAGGTCCTGGAGGTCGTCGTTCGAACCGGGAATCGAGTCCAGCTCGCCGCCGACCCGGACGCCGCCGCGCGAGATCGTGCTGTAGGCGTAAGCCATCTCGAGCGGGGTCACGCCCGGGTCGATACCGCCGAGGATCATGGCCGGGTTGGCGTCGGGCTTGGGCGTCGCGGGCTTGCGGTCGAAGCTCATGGGGTCGATCCCCATGCGAGCGGCCGTGCGGCCGATCTTGTCGGGGCCGCCGCGGCCCAGGCCCTGGTCGCCGAAACCGAGCTCGGCGTAGATCGAGTTGTCGGAGTGCAGCGTCGCCGAGACGAGGTCGGAGGTGCCGTAGTAGATGTCGTCGTAGTTGTTGACCTCGAAGAACTCCTTGCCGCCCGAGTTGGGGACGGTGAAGACGCGCTTCTCGGAGGCGAAGGTGCTGCCGGGGCCGAAGCCGTTCTCGAAGGCCGTGATCAGGGTGAAGGGCTTGAACGAGGAGCCCGGCTGGCGGTGGCCGTTGGTCGCGAGGTTGAAGGGCCGCTCCGCGTAGTCGTTGCCGCCGACCATCGCCTTGACGCCGCCGGTCTCGTTGTCGATGACGACGATCGACGCGGTCGGCTCGATCCCGGCGAGCGTGTTGTAGGCGATCGACTCCGCTGACTCCTGCATGTCGAGGTCGAGCGTCGAGTGAACGTCCAGCCCGCCGCCGAAGGCGCGCCCGGCGCCGTACATGTCCACGACCTGCTGGCGCAGCCACGAGGTGAAGTAGGGCGAGAGCGAGTCGTCCTCGGGCTTCTCGATCTCGGAGGGAGCGGGCAGCGCCTTGATCGCGGCGTCCTGGTACTCCGGGTCGGTCAGGAAGTTCTGCTCCTTCATGCGCTGCAGCACCAGGTTGCGGCGCTCGCCCGAGTCGATCGGGTTGGCGCGCGGCGAGTAGGTCGAGGGCGAGGCGATGATCCCCGCCAGCAGCGCCGCCTCCTCGGGCGCCAGCTCCGACGCGCAGGGGTCGGCGCCGTCTGTCCCGCAGCCCGGGTAGCGGTAACCGAAGTAGGTGCGCGCGGCCGCCTCGACCCCGTAGGCGCCCTCGCCGAAGTAGATCGTGTTCAGGTAGGAGGTGAGGATCTTGTCCTTGTCCCACTGGCGCTCGAGGTGGTAGGCGTAGGCCGCCTCACGGAATTTCTGTAAGTAGGTGCGGGAGCTCTGGGCCTCGAGGGCGTTCTTGACGAACTGCTGGGTGATCGTCGAGGCACCCGAGGTCGTGCCGCCGGGCATAAGGTTGCCGAACAGGGCCCGGGTGATTCCCTGGTAGTCGACGCCGCGGTGCTCGTAGAAGCGCTGGTCCTCGATCGCGACCACGGCCTGCTTCATGTAGGGCGAGATGTCCTCCGACTCGACCAGGATGCGCTGGGTGTTGGAGAGCAGCGTCCCGATCTTGCGCCCCTCCGAGTCGAACACCTCGGAGTTCTTGGCCTTGGCGTACTGCTCCTTGTTCTCGAGCTGGGGCAGGTCGCCGGCGATCGACATCATCATCCCGAACACGCCCGAGACCAGCGCGAGCAGTCCCAGGCCGGTCAGGGTGATCGCCAGGCGCAGCTTCTTGACCCGGCCGGGCTTCGGCTTGCGCGGCCGCCGCGATCCGAGGCGCTTGGGCAGGCGGGGGGGAGGCGGGCCGCCGTCGCCGCCGGCGGCCGTCGCAGGAGA
>VGBV01000209.1 GCA_016870325.1 Actinomycetota bacterium | reverse complement strand
CTAGTGGCCCTCCTCAAAACGCCTCACCGAAGATGACCGGTCCAGATCACCACCATGCTGCGTCCTCGGTCGTCCGAATAGCGCTGCTATTGGGACTCCCTGCCTCCTTGCCTGACGGCGCCTGGCCTGCGTCATTTCCTGGCGAACGTTCCGAGAAGGGCCACTAGTCGCGCAGCTCGCGCACGGCGATCGTCATCCGGCAGAGGGCGCAGAGACGGTCCTCGGCGTCGCGGATCTCGACGTCCCAGATCCAGGTGGTGCTGCCGCGGTGGCGGGCGACGGCGGTCGCCTCGATCGTCCCCTCGCGGACCGGGCGCAGGAAGGCCGTGTCGTTGGACTGCCCGATCGCCACCTTGCCGTCTTCCTTGACGGCGAAGTACGTGGCCGCGGACGTGAGGCTCTCGGCGAGGGCCGCGTGAACGCCGCCGTGGACGATCCCGTAGGGCTGCAGGTGCTTGGCGGAGACCTCGATCCGCGCGCGGGCCCCATCCGGGTCGAGGTCGATCCACTCGACCCCGATCTCCTCGGCGAAGCCGCGCGGCTGCTCGCCGACGTCGGGCGCCCCCTGCTGACCAGGCTCGTCGTTCATCGGCGCACAACACTAGTCATCTAGGCTCCCCCGTCAGGGATGGCGCTCAGCGACGAACAGAGGGCCCTGCTGCAGCTCCTGCTGGAGGGCGGCCAGGGCTACGACGACATCGGCTCCCTGCTCGGGATCGGGCCCGACGAGGTGCGCTCGCGCGCCCGGGACGCCCTGCGCGAGATCGGCGGCGCCGACCCCGACGCCCAGGTGCAGCTGAGCGAGTTCCTGCTGGGCCAGGCCGACCCGATCGGCCGCGCCGACGCGGTCCGCCACCTGCAGGCCGATCCGGGCGACAACGCGCTCGCGGCCCGTCTCGTCGCCCAGCTGAGGCTGATCGCACCGCGCGCCGAGCTGCCCGAGATCCCGCCGCCGCGCGGCGGGCGCACCGGAAAGCCGCCGCCGCCGGCGGGCGCCTCCGCGACCACCGCGGAGCAGCCGTCGGGCCGCTTCGGCGGGATCGGAAGCGGCGGCCCCTCGAAGCGCCAGAGCCAGCTGCTGGTCGGTCTCGGCGCGCTCGGCCTGCTGATCGTCGTCGGCGTGCTCGCGATCGCGGGCGTCTTCGGCGGCGGTGAAGGCGGCGAGGATGAGGGCACGACGACCGCGACCACCGCGGCCGGCGGCGAGAACAGCGCCGTCGTCCGCCTCTCCCCGCTCGACGGCGCCTCCGGGGCCAGCGGGCAAGCCGTCTTCGTCCCCACCCAGGAGCAGCCGATCATGGAGCTGAACCTGAGCGGCCTCGAGCCGACGGGCGAGGGCGAGATCTACGTCGTCTGGCTCTACGCCAACGACAGCGCCTCGTTCCCGATCGCGCGCGACAGGGTCGGCGATAGCGGCACCCTGACCGGCGCCACACCGCTCGGGGCCGAGGTGATCGCCCTGCTGACGCAGTTCGGCTGCGTCGACGTCTCGCTCGCGTCCACCCGCGAGACCGGCCAGGCGATCAGCCAGGCAGTCGAGGGCGGCGCGCTGCCGCCGCACACCGGCGAGACGGTCCTGCGCGGCCAGATCCCGACCGCGCCGGGCAAGCAGGCGCCGACCGGCGCCGACTCGCAGTGCGACATCGCCCGCGCCCAGGGCGGGAACGGCCAGGGCGGCGGCCAGTCCCAGGGTGGCGGCTAGTCCGGAAGCAGCTTGCCGGGATTCATGATCCCGGCGGGGTCGAGGCGCTCCTTGACCGCGCGCAGCGCCTCCAGCCCGATCAAGCCGACCTCGGACCTCATGTAGGGGGCGTGATCGCGCCCGACGGCGTGGTGGTGGGTGATCGTGCCCTCGGTAGCCACGATCGCCTCGCAGGCCGCCGACTTGACCGCCCGCCACTGCTCGATCTCCTCGCCGCCGCGCGCCGCCCCGAGGAAGGTGAAGTAGAGCGAGGCCCCGTCCGCGTAGGCGTGCGAGAGGTGGCAGATCACGATCGAGGAGCGCCCTAGCGCGCCGCGCAGCGCGTCTCCGACCGCGCCGTAGAGCTCGTGCAGGCGGCTCCAGCTGTGCGCGGTCTCGAGCGTCTCGACGAAGACGCCCAGCCCGAGCAGCTCGTCGCGCAGATAGGGCCCCTCGAACCGGGCCCGCTGCCAGGAGCGGCCGGCGGCCTTGCCGAGGGGGGCGGCCCCGCCCGCCCGCAGCCGG
>VGBV01000208.1 GCA_016870325.1 Actinomycetota bacterium | reverse complement strand
TCCGGCGGCGGCTCCGGCGGCGGCGGCTCCGGCGGCGGCTCCGGCGGCGGCGGCGGAGGCGGGGGAGGAGGCGGCGGCGGCGGCGGGGGCGACACCGTCTTCGTCAGCTACCAGACCGATCTTCTGGTCGGGAACACCAACGGCGAGCTCGCCCGGCGCAACAACGTGGCCGAGTTCACCCTGCTGCCCAGCGAGGACGTGGCCGCGGCCGTGTTCCTGGGCGCGACCTCCGACGGCAAGCAGGGGATCTTCTCGATCTCGCGCTCTGTCGCAAGCGTCAGCGGCGCCGGCACCTGCTACCCCGAGGCCGAGGAGTGCGAGCTGCTCGGCCTCGCGGTCGGGCAGGGCGCGAACCTCTCCTTCGAGGGCCAGAGCTACCGGATCGAGGTCGCCCGGATCAAGCGCGTCGAGAGCTGACCCGGGGCCCGGGCGCTTCCACCCAGGCGCTTCATTAAGTAAAGCCACGGGGCTATACTCGCTCGCGATGGACATTGAATGCCCCGTCTGTCGTACGGCGGAGGTGATCTCGGGCAAGTGGACGCTCCTGATCATCCGTGACCTCGCCGGTGCCCCGCTTCGCTTCTGTGAGCTGGAGCGCTCCCTGACGGGCATCAGCCCCCGGACCCTGTCGCTGCGCCTGCGCGCGCTCGAAGACCTGGGCATAGTCGTGCGTGAGACCCACCCCGAGGTGCCCCCGCGCGTCGAGTACGCGCTCACCGACAAGGGGCGGGCCCTCGTCCCCCTGATCGACGACATGCGCATCTACGGCGAGCGCTGGCTTCCGCGCGACCCTTCGCAGGCGGCCGCCGGGGCCGCCGGCAGCTCACTCGCCGCGGTCTAGACCGCGTAGAAGATTCGTCCAGGCGCGAGGATCCTCCGATCGGGGGTTGGACTTTTCAGAGCCCGATGCCGATGAGATTCTTATGCACAGGCTCTTCAAGCGTCTTCCCCTGCTGCTGCTCGCCGCGCTGCTGATCGCGGCCCCGACCGCCGAGGCGTTCGCGGCCCACGGGGCCCCGCTGGCCGGCGCGGCCAAGAAGAAGGGCAAGAAGAAGAAGAAGTGCAAGAAGGGCCAGAAGCGGGTCAAGGTCAAGAAGGGGAAGAAGAGGTCCAAGTGCGTCAACGGCGAGGCCGGATCCGGCTCCGCCGGCCTGCCCGGCAAGCCCGTCAACCCCGCCCCCCCCGAACCCCCCGAAGAGCCCGAGCCGCTGCTGATCGAGACGATCACGCTGTCTGAGAACCCGCTGCTCGCCGGCAGCTCGGGCCAGGGCCAGGTGACGCTGAGCAGAGCGGCCCCGAGCGGCGGCCAGCCGGTCACGCTCGGCAGCGATGATCCGACCCGGGCCTTGGTGCCCGACTCGATCCACATCGCGCAGGGGCAGAGCACCGGCAGCTTCCAGATCGACACCACCGGCGGATCCTCGACGGCGGTGACGTTGACCGCGGCGGTCGTCGGCAGCGTGCGCCAGACCCAGCTGGACATCGTCATGAAGGAGAGCCTGCTCGGCCTTGAGCTCGACTACCAGTGCTATCCGGGCTCCGGCCTGACCGACTTCGGCGCCAACATCGTCTCGCTCGACGTGCGCGCCCCCGACAACGTCCAGGTCGCGCTCGCCAGCGGCGACCCCTTCTCGCTCACCGTGCCGCCGAGCGTGACGATCCCGCAGGGCTCGTTCAATGGAGTCTTCGGCGTCAACACGCTGGCCGCGACACCCGCGGTCACGGTGACGGCGAGCTACGACGGCATCGACGTGCAGGACACCGCTTCTATCCGCGAGACCAACAGCCCCGCGCCGGTCCCTGCCGACCTCGACCTGCAGCCGGCCAGCATCGTGGTAGGGGACAGCTCCACCGGCATCGTCGAGCTCGACTGCGAGGCGCCGCCGGGCGGCATCACCGTCACCCTGGACGTCGACTACGCGGGCGTCACGATCCCGGCCTCCGTCCTCGTGCCCGAGGGCGAGCTCAGCGCCAGCTTCCCGATCACCACGGTCTCGAGCACGATCCCGGGTCAGACCGACATCACCGCCACGGCGGGCGCCTCGGTGCAGGCGACGCTGACGCTGCGCGCGATCGGCACCTAGTGGCCCTTCTCGGAACGTTCGCCAGGAAATGACGCAGGCCAGGCGCCGCCAGGCAAGGAGGCAGGGAGTCCGAATAGCAGCGCTATCCGGACGACCGAGGACGCAGCATGGTGGTGATCTGGACCAGTCAT
>VGBV01000207.1 GCA_016870325.1 Actinomycetota bacterium | reverse complement strand
GCCCCGCAGCCCGATCGGCGCCCCGCGCGGCGAGACGCCCGGCGGCGGCAACTGCGCTCGCGGCCCCGGCCGCGTCGATCTGGCCGGGCGCAACGCGCTGGGCCTGATCGCGACCGCGTCGAACGCCAACAAGGCGCTGCAGCCGCTCTGGGTGGTCGAGGACTCCTTCGGCCGCCGCGTCTGCCGCATCGGCGGCTTCTCCGAGACCGACACGCCCTCGTTCACGGGCTGGCTGTACAGGGTCAACCACGTCGCGCCGCCCGTCAGCGCCGAGCTCGCCCCGGTCAAGAAGGGAGACGAGGTGCTGTGGGTGTTCGCCGACTTCGGCTCCGGCGAGAACACCGGCGACGAGCTGGTGCTGGAGGCGCCCGTGCGAGCCACTCCCGGCCTCGTCGAGGTCAGCGTCAACGCGATCAGCTTCGACGGTCGGGTGCTCCCGGCGCCCGACGGCACCGTGGTCAGCGGCGGCGAGGCGCCCGTCAGCGTCGCGGGTGGCAAGGCCATGGTCACGCTCCCGGCCGGCGTCGCGACGCTGCGCGCGACCGGTCCGGGAGCGGCGCCGGCCGAGATCCCCTCGGCGCCGACCCCGGTCTGCGTCGCCGCCTCGCTGTCGGATTGTTTTCTGGCCCGCGGCAGCACCGTCGTCGGCACCAACCTCCGCGACAGCTTCAAGGGCGGCGGTGGTCCCGATGTCGTTCGCACCCGCGGAGGCCGCGACGAGGTCCGCGTGCGCGGGGGCGGCAGCGACCTCGTCGACTGCGGCAATGGGCGCGACGTCGTCATCGTCGACGCCTCGGATCGCGTCAGGCGATGCGAGAAGGTGCGACGCCCCTGACCGTCCTTCGCGACACCCGGCTGGCGGCGGCCGCGGCGCTGATCTGCGTCGCGGCCGCCGCGGGCTGCGGCACCGGCGCGGGCGCCGGCGAGGGCGAGGTCGAGCTGACCGTCTCGCGCGACTACGGGGCGGACGTGCTGCTCGAGCGCAGCGCCGAAGTCTCGGAGTCCGACACCGTGCTCGACGTGCTCGACTCGAGCGCCGAGGTCGAGACCTCGTACGGGGGCGGCTTCGTCGACTCGATCGACGGTCTCGCCGGGGGGACCGACGACGGCCGCAGCAGCGACTGGTTCTTCTACGTGAACGGGATCGAGAGCCCCGTCGGCTCCGCCGAGGCGGGCGTCGCCGGCGGCGATCGCATCTGGTGGGACCACCACGACTGGAGCACCGCGATGCGCGTCCCGGCCGTGGTCGGCTCCTGGCCGCAGCCGTTCACGGGGGGGTTCGAGGGCCGCGACTGGTCGACGGGCGTCTACTGCGGCGGGGCCCGCGGCGCCTGCGCCGCGGTCAACGACGCGCTCGAGGATGAGGGCGTCCGCACGGGCGCCGACCCCGGGCCCTCCGACGACGCCGAGGGCGAGGACGGCGAGATCCGTGTCCTGGTCGGTCCCTGGCAGGCGATCTCCGACGATCCCGTCGCGGCGCTGCTCGCCGGCGGCCCGCGCCGCAGCGGCGTCTTCGCCACCTTCTCGGGCGTCGAGCCGTCGGTGGGCCTGACCCTGCTGGACGAGCGGGGACGCGTCGCCGAGGTGCTGACCGCCGGCGCCGGGCTGGTAGCGGCGCTGCGCCCGGGCGAAGGGCCGCCCACCTGGGTGGTGACCGGCACCGACGACCGCGGTGTCGCGGCCGCCCTGGATCTGCTGGGCGACCCGCTTCGGGACCGCTTCGCCGCCGCGATAGTCGAGAACCAGGGCCACGTGGGGGTACCGGTGCGGTGAAGCCGGCGCTGGCCTACAGGCCCGGGCGCAGCCCCCTGCACCGGGCCTCGGTGGCGGCGGCCGTCGCCTTCCTGGGGTCGCTCGCCCTCGTCGCCTTCCTCTACTCCAGCCCGCTGGTGCTGGTCGCGGATGGGCTCGCGATCGCGCTCGCCGGCCACGCCGCCGGCGCGGGGCGCGCGGTGCGCGCCTCGCTGCGGCTGGCGCTGCCGCTGCTGGTGCTGATGACCGCGGTCAACGTGCTCGTCACCCACCGCGGCGAGACGCTGTTGCTGCGCGGCTGGGAGGTGCCGCTGCTGGGCCGCCTCGACGTCACCCTGGAGTCGCTCGTTGCCGGCGCCGCCATCGGCCTGCGCGTCGTCGTCGTCATCCTCGCCTTCGCCGTCTACTCGGCCTGCGTGGACCCCGACCGCGTGCTGCGCGCGCTGCGGCCACTGGCCCGCCGCTCGGCGCTGACCGCCGCCCTGG
>VGBV01000206.1 GCA_016870325.1 Actinomycetota bacterium | reverse complement strand
AGCAGACCCCGCCGAAGGCCCATGCGCCCAGGCGCATGGCTTCAGCCTGCACGCGGGGGTGCGCTTTAGCACCCATTGGCGCAAACATCTCGAACGCCTGTGCCGCCATATATCACCCGCCCCGCGATCGCCCATGAGCGGCTTAAGGACGATGGCTCGGGCAATGTCCTTTTGCAACTGAAGAGCCCCTGGCGCGACGGCACCACGCACCCCAAGATGACGCCGCTGGAATTCCTGCAGCGCTAGCGGCGCTGGTGCCACGATCGCGCCCGCACCTGAGGCGCTTTCACGGGGTGCTAGCCCTCAATGCCGGGCTGCGTGCGGCGGTCGTGCCGCGCCCGGCCCGCCACAAGATGCCAGGGTCCCTGCAGACCATCACGCGCCAGGCGCGCCGGCGCGCCTGGGCTGGGCCCGGCCTCCAAAGAGCGTGTTCGGTATGGACCTCGCACACTGCCCGCAGTGCGGTGGCGAGTACAGGGTCATCACCGCCATCGAGCAGCCTGCGTTGATCGTGAAGATCCTCACCCATCTGGGCCTGCCTGCCAGGGCCCCGCCGCGCGCCCCGGC
Organism: Actinomycetota bacterium; assembly: GCA_016870325.1. Classification (GTDB taxonomy): domain Bacteria; phylum Actinomycetota; class Thermoleophilia; order Solirubrobacterales; family 70-9; genus VGBV01. The sequence goes on along the minus strand of VGBV01000206.1, from coordinate 1,689 downwards.
GCGGCGGCCGGAGTTATTACAGGAGGAGCCTGATCCCCCGAAGTCCAGAACGGCTCTGCAATGGGGCCGATCATCCCGCTTGGCCTGGGCCAGTGTGGCTGGGGGCAGAGTGCGTCGAAGCGCGACAACTCTGGTCGATTCAGAAACAGCTCACGATTGGCAGCGCTGGACTTCCCCTCGGGATGGCGATACCGTCGTCCATTAGAGAAAAGGTGTGAAATTCCCATACTCAGATTCGACGTCCCGGAGCGATGGTATGAAGGTATCGGTGGTCGGGTTGGGCAAGCTTGGGGCCTGCACTGCGGCATGCTTTGCCGCGAAGGGCCACGAGGTCCTCGGCGTTGATGTGAACCGTTCCTTCGTGGACGCGGTCAACGAGGGCCGGGCTCCGGTACTGGAGCCCAGGCTCGAGGAGATGATCGAGCTCGGGCACGCTCGCCTAAGGGCGACGACCGAGGCGGCCAGGGCGATCTCCGAGACCGACGTCACGCTGCTCATCCTGCCGACGCCCAGCCTCCCGAGCGGAGAGTTCTCCAACGCTTTCCTCGAGTCATCCCTGAAAGACCTGGGAGAGGCCCTCGCGAAGAGCTCCAAACCGTACCATCTCTTCGTCGTTACTTCGACGACCTCGCCGGGCAGCTGCGACGAAGTAATCGTCCCTCTACTCGAGCGCGGCAGCGGGCGCAAGCTCAACGAGGGCTTCGGTGTCTGTTACAACCCCGAATTCATCGCGCTCGGCAGCGTAATCACCGACTTCCTGAAGCCGGACCTGCTCCTGATCGGCGAAAGCAACGCCGCGGCGGGAGACACCCTCGTCGAACTGTACAAACCGGTGCATGAGAACGCGCCCCAGGTGGCCCGCATGTCTCTAGTGAGCGCCGAGATTACGAAGATCAGCCTGAACGCGTACGTGACCATGAAGATCAGCTTCGCGAACGGGCTGATGAACATCTGCGATCGGATCCCGGGAGCCGATGTCGACGCGATCACCCGAGCGCTGGGCGCCGACAAGCGCATCTCGCCGCGCTACCTTCGGGGCGCGTTGGCGTTCGGAGGTCCGTGCTTCCCCCGGGACAATCGAGCCTTCGTTGCCTTCGCGACCAGGCAGGGCTGCGAAGCGCACCTGGCGAAAGCTACCGACGCGGTCAACCACGAGCAGACCGAACGTCTGGCCGAAAAGATCGGCTCGTTGCTGGGGAGCGCACGCAAGACCCCCGTTGCCGTCCTGGGCCTTACCTACAAGGCGAACACCCCGGTGCTGGAGGAGTCGCCCGCGGTCTCTATCGTGAAGGCGCTGCTCCGGCGCGAACACGAGGTCGTAGTCTACGACCCCCTGGCGATTCCCCAAGCGAAGGTGCTCTTCGGGAGGAGCGTGGCCTATGCGGACTCGGCGCGCGCCTGCTTCGAGTCCTCGGCGCTGTGCGTGATCGCCACCGACGCAGCCGAGTTCCGGCAGATCGACTCGAGCTACATCCGCCTGCCGACTACGATCATCGACTGCTGGCGCATCCTCGACCCAAAGAAGCTGGGGGCATCCGTCACCCACGTCATCCTGGGCCGGTGCGAGCGGATCGGGGCTCCGGTCTGAGCGCGCGAGTCCGGCCCTAGATGCCTCCCGCCGCCTTGAACGCCGTGAAGTCGCGCCTCAAGACGACGCAGGCGTACTCCGGCCTCTGACGCCGGTCGACG
>VGBV01000205.1 GCA_016870325.1 Actinomycetota bacterium | reverse complement strand
GGTCCTCGAAGGGCAGCCGCGCCGAGGGCAGGCGCAGGCGCACGAGCGGGATCACCGCGAAGGCCTCGGCGAGCCGCAGCGGGCCGCGCAGGACCGGGACCCGGGCGGCGAGCACGGGGGCGAGCACGGGCTTCGGGCCCGAGGCGACCCTGATCTCGCCGTCGGAGCCGCGCGCAGCCGCCGCCCAGGAGCTGGGCCCGTGGATCAGCAGCCCGTTGCGGAGCGCCATCCCGCCCAGCCGCAGCTGCGGCGAACCCTGCTCGCGCTCCGCCGCGGGCGCGCCGTGGCCGTTCTCCGAGCTCATGCCAGCACCCTGCGCGGCAGCTCGGAGAAGAAGCGCGCGGCGAGCTCGACGTCCGCGACCGGCACGCGCTCGTCGGCGGCGTGGATCAGCGGCGCCGCCTCGAGCAGGCCGATCTGCCGCTGCGGGCAGAACCCGTAGACCGAGGCCGAGCCGAACGCCTCGCGGAACCAGTGGCTGTCGGTGAACGCGGGCATCGCCATCGGCACGAGCCCGGCGCCGGGGTCGACCTCGCCGACCCAGTCGCGGATCGCGCCCGTCAGCTCGGACTCGAAGGTCGAGCGGTTCCCGGGCACCGCCTCGCTGAACTCCAGCTCGTAGTCGCCGGCGCCGAGCACGTCGCGGATGCGCCGCAGCGCGTCGTCCTCGCCATAGCCTGGGGGCTGGCGGCAGTCGATCAGGACCTCGGCCACCGACGGGATCACGTTCACCTTCTCGCTTGCGCTGGCCCGCGTCGGGGTCAGCGTCACCCCCAGGATCGGCTCGGCCAGGTAGGTGGCGAGCAGAGGCTGCTCGGCGCGCAGGCGCTCGAGCCCGCGGGTCACCCCCTCGGCCCCCTCGAGCTCCTCGCCGTAGAGCGCGGAGAGGAACTCCAGCCCCTCGAGTGTCGGCTCCGGCGGCGGCTGCTCGCCGAGCCTGGCGACGAGCGGCGCCAGCTTCAGCAGCGCGTTCTCGCCGATCCGCGGCAGCGAGGCGTGGCCCGCGCGCCCGCGGGTGCGAAGGCGCACCCTGAAGATCCCCTTCTCCCCGACGCAGAGGGTGTAGAGGCGACGCCCGCCGAACTCGATCGCCGCGCCGCCGCCCTCGTTCAGGACCATGTCGCTCCGCACCTTCTCGGGGTGCTGCTCGCAGAGCCAGCGAGCGCCGAGGTCGCCCCCCGTCTCCTCGTCGGCGGTGATCACCAGCCGCAGGCGCCCCCGGGGCGGGCGCCAGCCGCTGTGTCCCAGCGCCAGGCAGGCGGCGAGCTCCGCCGCGACCTGGGTCTTCATGTCGAGCGCCCCGCGCCCCCAGACCCAGCCGTCCTCGAGGTCGCCGCTCCAGGGGTCGTGGCTCCACTCGGCCGGGTCGGCCTTGACCGTGTCGACGTGGGAGAGCAGCGTAAGCGTCGGACCGTCGGCGGCCCCCGGCAGGGTCGCGACCAGGTTGGCGCGCTCGGGCTCGGCGGCGAGCAGCTCGCACTCGAAGCCGGCGGCCTCCAGCAGCGCCTTGTTCTGCTCCTGGATCGGCCGCTCGTTGCCCGGCGGGTTGACCGTGTCCTCGCGAATCAGCTGCTGCAGCAGCGACACGGCGAGCGCGCCGAGGCTCTGCCGAGCAGCGGTCCCGGTTGCCTCCGCCATGCGGGACAGGTTAGACGGGCGACCCCGGGGCCCTCAGGGAAGCGGCCCCCCGAGCAGCGCCACTGCGGCTCCGACGGCACCGGCGCCGAGCAACGTCGCGACGACCCCGAGCCGCGCCAGCAGCAGCGCGGCGGCGGCCGCCGCGAGCACGGCCCACTGCCAGGACTCGCTCAGCGCCAGCGCCAGCGGCACCGACACACCCAGGATCGCCCCGATCGCCGCCGGTCCCCCGCCCCCGAGAAAGGCGAGCGCGGTCTCGTTTCGGCGCAGGCCCTCGAAGCGGCGCGCGAGCACGAGCACCAGCAGGAAGGAGGGGGCGAATGCGACCACCGCCGCCAGCAGCGCCCCGCCCACCCCCGCGGCCGCGTAGCCGACGACGGCCACCGTGTGCACGACCGGACCCGGTGTCACCTGGCCCAGCGCCACCGCGTTCAGGAACTCCGCGGCGGTCATCCAGGCGTAGACGTCCACCGCGTCGCGCTGCATCAGCGGGATGATCACGAAGCCCCCGCCGTAGGAGAGGGCGCCGACCTTGAACGCGACCCAGGCGAGCGCGCCGAGGCCGCCGGTGGCCGCCACGAGCAGGGGCGGGGTCGCGATCGCGAGCGGCCACGCGTGCAGCCCGAGGCTGC
>VGBV01000204.1 GCA_016870325.1 Actinomycetota bacterium | reverse complement strand
GAGCGCCGCGGTCTGAGCCGGGCTTGAGCGGGCAGCTGCGCGTCCGGCCGCTCACGGCGATGCCCGAGGTGCGCGCGGGCGACGATCTCGGCGCGCTCGTCTGCGCGGCGGCGGACCCTCCGCCCGCCGACGGCGAGATCGTGGTGATCTCCCAGAAGGTCGTCTCCAAGGCCGAGGGCAGGCTGCGGCGCCTGTCGGCGGTCAGCCCCGGCGGGGAGGCCCGCGAGCTCGCGGCCCGGACCGGGAAGGACCCCCGCCTGGTCGAGCTGATCCTGGCCGAGAGCCGCTCGGTCATCCGCGCAGCACCGGGAGTGCTGATCACCGAGACCCGCGACGGCTGGATCTGCGCGAACGCCGGCATCGACTCCTCGAACGTGCCCGGGGTTGACGTGGTCGCGCTGCTGCCCGAGGACTCCGACGCCTCGGCGCGCCGCATCCGCGCTGAGATCGCCGCGGCCGGCGGCGGCGCCCCGGCCGTGATCGTCGCCGACAGCTTCGGGCGGCCCTGGCGGCTGGGGCAGGGCGAGGTCGCGATCGGCTGCGCCGGGATCGACCCGCTGGACGACTGGCGTGGTCGCGGGGACGCGCACGGACGCCCGCTGGCGGCGACCAGGATCGCGGTCGCCGACCAGATCGCCGCCGCGGCCGACCTCGCGCGGCAGAAGGATGCGGGGGCGCCGGGGGCGATCGTCTCGGGGCTCGGCCGGCTCGTGACCGGCGAGGACGGGCCCGGCGCGCGCTCGCAGCAGCGGCCGGCGGGCGAGGATCTGTTCCGCTAGCGGGCCCGGGGCTAGCCTGCGCCGGACGCGCCGGCGCCCTTGCTCAGCTTCTCGTCGAGCTTCTCGAGCGGCATCGCCGCCGAGCCCTCGTGCGTGAACTCGGGCGGCTCGTAGACCTGTCCCGGCGTGCCGCCGACGGCGAGCACGCGAGCCGGCTCGTCGCCGGTGACCAGCTTTCGCTTCTCGTCGGGGCCGACCCGCGCCCAGACGCCGGGCTCGAGCTCGTGCTCCTCGCCCCCGGCCACGAGCGTGGCCCTGCCCGAGAGCACGGTGTAGACCTCCTCCTGGGCGTCGTGGCTCTGGTCGTGCTCGGGGTAGTGCCTGAACCCAGGCGGCAGGTCGATCACGGCGATCCCGAACGAGGTGATGCCGAGCCCGGCGCGCACGCGCCGGAACCCGCCCCCGAAGATCGCCTCGAAGTCCTCGGTGCGCTTGACGGTCACATCGGCCATCGCTCCTCTTCCTCTCTTGCCGCGACGCCGGGGCCCGGCGCCGGATCGCTATCCGGGACCGGTCGCCCCGTCGCGCACGTTGAGCACGGCGGCTCCGCGAACCCTACCCCTCCGCAGGTCCTCCAAAGCGTGACCTGCGTCCGCTAGCGAGTACTCCTGCAGCTCGGCGCGCACGGGCACCCGCGGCGCCAGGCGCACGAACTCCTCGCCGTCGGCGCGGGTGAGGTTGGCCACGGAGCGAACAGCCCGCTCCTCCCAGAGCAGCTCGTAGGGGAACGCGGGGATGGCGCTCATGTGGATGCCGGCGCAGACGACCACGCCGCCGCGCTCCAGGCACGCGAGCGCAACCGGTACGAGCTCGCCCGCGGGGGCGAAGATGATCGCGGCGTCCAGCGGCTCCGGCGGAGCCGCGGACCCGCGCGCCGAGTCCGGGTCGGCGGGAACCGCTCCCGCCCACTCGGCGCCGAGCTGCCGCGCCAGGCCCTGGGCGCGGTCGTCTCCCTCGCGCGTGAGCGCGAACACGCGCCTGCCCTCGTGCACGGCGAGCTGGCAGACGAGGTGGGCCGAGGCGCCGAAGCCGAACAGCCCGAGGCGCTCGGCCTCCCCGGTCATCCCCAGCGCCCGGAAGCCGATCAGCCCCGCGCACAGGAGCGGAGCGAAGGCGACGTCGCCGTATCCCTCGGGGGCCGGCAGGCAGAAGCGCTCGTCGGCGACGGCCAGCTCGGCGTAGCCCCCGTCGCGCGTGTAGCCGGTGAACTCGGCCCGCTCGCAGAGGTTCTCGCGGCCCGAGAGGCAGAAGCGGCACTCGCCGCAGGCCCAGGCCAGCCAGGGCACGCCGACCCGGTCCCCGACCGCGAAGCGCCCGGCCCCCTCGCCGAGCGCCTCGACCGCTCCGACGACCTGGTGGCCGGGAACCACGGGCAGCTTCGGGTCGGGAAGCTCGCCGTCCAGCAGGTGCAGGTCGGTGCGGCAGACGCCGCAGGCGCCGACGGCGATCCGCACCTGGCCCGGTCCCGGCTCGGGGTCCGGCAGCTCGGTCAGCTCCAGGGGCCGCCCGGGGGCCCTCAGCACCATCGCCCTCATGCTCAAG
>VGBV01000203.1 GCA_016870325.1 Actinomycetota bacterium | reverse complement strand
GCAGCATCGGTTAGAAGATGGCGACATATTGCTCCCGCGTCGAGGTGAGCTCGACCGTCGAGCATTGGTGGCAAAGAGTGAGGCTGGCTGGCTCTGTGGTACGGGGTCGATTCGCGTGCGACTAGCTGACACCACGAAGCCAATACTGCAGCGCATCTAGGAACTGAAAAACGCACCACCCGCGGGTGGTGGCCGATGCCGCCGAGACCCTCGATCTCGAGCAATCGAGACGAGGAGGTCGGCAGGAGGTGCGCAGCGCGGTGGAGTGGGCAAAGGTCAGGGCGATGGACGCCGACGGGGTCTCCCACCGGCAGATCGCCAAGCGGCTCGGGATCAACCCGAGGACGGTCAAGCGGCTGGCGGAGGCGAGCGAGCCGCCCGGCTACCGCAGAAAGCCCGCGGGCTCGATGCTCGACCCGCTCGAGCCGGTGATCGCAGAGCTGATGGAGGAGTGGCCGGAGATCCGCTCCCCGCGGGTGACCGAGATCCTCCGCGACGAGCACGGCTACGAGGGCTCGGTCGACCTGGTCCGAAAGCGGATGGCGGCGATGCGAGGGCCGAGCGAGCGCCCCGCCCAGAGGACCGGCTACCGGCCCGCCCAGGTGATGCAGATCGACTGGGGCGAGATGCCAACCCGTCCGAAGATCTGCGGTCGCGAGCGCCGCATCTACGCCCTGGTCTGCTCGCTGCCCTACTCGGGCGCGGCCACCGCGCACTTCTCCTTCGATATGACCGTCGAGTCGTTCCTGGAGGGCCACGTCCACGCCTTCGAGTGGCTCGGCGGCGTCCCCCGCGAATGCGTCTACGACAACCTGCGCTCGGCGGTCGCCCGCCGCGAGGGAGATCAGATCAGCTGGAATGCGAGGTTCACCCAGCTGCGCGGCCACTACGCCTTCCACGCCACCGCCTGCACGCCCGCCACCCCGCGCGAGAAGGGCTCGGCCGAGGGTGCGGTCCGCCACCTAAAGCGCGGCTTCTGGCCGGCCCGCAGCTTCGAGAGCCTGGCCGAGCTCGACCGCCTCTACGCCGACTGGCGCGAGCGCTACGCGCTGCCGCGCCGGCACGCAAGCGGCCACTTCATCGTCGCCGATCGACTCGCGGTCGAGCGCGAGGCGGCGCGGCCGCTGCCGCCTGCCCCCTTCGACTACGCCGGGCGGCGCAGCTCCCGGGTGCCCCTCGACGGCTACCTAAAGCACCATGGCAGCTTCTACCGCGCACCCGAGGCGCTCATCCACCAGCGCGTCGAGCTGCGCTTCGACCGCGATCGGGTCTGGATCACCCACCAGGGCCAGACCGTGGCCGGCTATGAGCGCAGCCATGCGCCGGGAAGCTGGCAGCCCGCGCCGAGGATGCGGCCAGAGCCGCCGCCGCCGATCGAGCGGACCCCGGTCGAGGCGCCGCAGATCACGCCGCCCGAGCTCAGCGACTACGCCGAGCTCTGCGCATGAGCGCCGAGGCCCGGGGCGGCGAGCGGCTGCCCTACCTGATCGGGAAGCTGAAGGCGCCGCGGATCGCCGAGCGGCTCGATGAGACCGCGACGTCGGCGCGCGAGCAGGAATGGAGCTATGAGCGCTTCCTCGAGGCCCTGCTCGAGGCAGAGGTCTTCGCCCGCGATGCCTCCGGCACCCGCAGCCGCATCCGCCACGCCGCCTTCCCCGCTCACAAGACGCTCGAGGACTTCGACTTCACCGCCCAGCCGGCGGCCGAGCGGCCCTTGCTCATGCACCTGGCCCAGCTCGCCTGGGTCGCAGAGCACGCCAACGTCTGCTTCTTCGGCCCCCCGGGAACCGGGAAGACGCACCTGGCCACGGCTCTGGCGATCCGCGCCTGCCAGGAGGGCCACCGGGTCGCCTTTGCGACTGCCCAGCAGTGGATCGACCGCCTCGAGGCCGCCCAGCACTCGAACTCGCTCGATCAGGAGCTGCGGCGCCTGGAGCGCTACGGGTTGTTGGTCGTCGATGAGATCGGCTACCTGCCGCTGGAGCGCCAGGCCGCCAACCTGCTCTTCGCCCTGGTCGCCCGCCGCTATGAGCGAGGCTCGATCATCGTCACCTCCAACCGGGGCTTCGAGGCATGGGGCGAGATCCTCGGGGATCAGATGGTCGCCGCCGCCCTGATCGATCGCCTCGTCCATCACGCGCAGATCGTCACGCTCAAGGGCAAGAGCTACCGGCTCAAGGACCGCAGCGGGGCACCGAGGTCGGCCGATCAGGCTACGGGCCTACGGCCCTCCGCCTGATCGGGAAGGGGGGAGTGATGCACTTTTCGGTGCCTGAAAGCGCTGCACTTTTCGGTTCCTGTTGACATTCTGTTTGCTTTCCAT
>VGBV01000202.1 GCA_016870325.1 Actinomycetota bacterium | reverse complement strand
TGGGCGATCAGCGTCCCCCGCTCGGGGTCCTGTGGATCGAGCATCGCGAACTCGATCGTGACCACCTCCCGGCCCAGCATGACGTGCGCCCAATCGCACCAGGCGCCCGGATTCAACATCGGATGAGGGGTCAGCTCCGGTTCGTCGCTCACTCCCCTACGAGGGGCTGGCTGTCGCTTCTCGCCCCCTCCCGCGCGCCCCTGACTCGTCAGGTTCGGCCCGGCGCGGCGACCCTCCTCTGCGAAGGACGAGAAAGGAGACCGATGGACTTCGACGAGATATTCGAGATGTTCGGGATCGAGCCCGAGGGCGAGGACGAGGCGCCCGAGCCGCCCAGCTTCAGGGCGACGATCAGGGGGTCGCGCCTGATGGTGGTCGCCTGGATGCCCCACCTTCTGACGAGCGGCCCGACCGGTCGCCTGGTGCGCGACCGGGCCGAGGACGGCGTCACGGTCGCCGATCTCTGGGTGACCGATGACGAGCCCAGCGAGGTGATCGTCGAGTACCTGGCGGTCGCTGATCGCGGCCGAGCCGACCGGCTGCTCAGCCGCTGGGCCGAGGCCGTCGGCCACGGCAGGCTCTGGCTTCCCGACCGGCTGGTCACGCTAGACCCCGACCGGCCGCTCGGCTCGGCCAAGGTCGAGTGCCCCACCTGCGGCGCCGGCTGGCAGGACAGCGGCGCCGACTTCTGGGAGAACGTCCGCAACTGCGGCCGCTTCCCCGCCCTCTGCCCGATCTGCAACGCCGACCTGCCCCAGTGGCAGTGGCGGCCGGGGCGGCGAAGCCGCAGGGCCCCCCAGCGCAAGGCCTGAACAGGCGGGCGCGGCCGGGCGCCGCCGGCATCCGTGTCAGGAATCGCGCCGGGAAGCGACCTACCGATCGAACCCAACGAAAGGAACCGATCGATGTCCCAGCCCAACGCCCCCGTCCAAGCCCCGACCCTCGCCAGCTACCTCGAGCAGGAACTCCGCCTGGGCGAACCGCAATCTCACGACGCGCTCACCGTGTATCCCGTGTTCAGCGGAAGCCCGCGCCAGCCTTACATCTCATTCGCGCAGGGCCGCGACCAAGGAGTCGTGATCAAGGAACTCGACCAGGGCGCCACGGTCAACGACGTCCTCGTCCACAACCCCGCTGCGGCACCCGTCCTCCTGTTCGAGGGCGAGGAGGTGCTCGGCGCCCAGCAGAACCGAAACTTCGACGTGACCGCACTCGTCCCCGCCGGCCAGCGCTTGCAGGTGCCGGTCAGCTGCGTCGAAGCGGGCCGCTGGGACGGCAGCCGCTCCGCCGAGTCCTTTGATCTCTCCCCGCAGGCGAGCTACGCCGAGTTGCGCCGCTACAAAGCGATGATGATCCGACGGAACCTCGAACTCGGCGGACCCGCCCGCGCGAACCAGCGGGAGGTCTGGGACAGAGTCGCCGCGAAGTCGGCCCGGATGGGAGTCAAATCCCCCACCGGAGCAATGCACGACGTGTACGAAGCCCGGCGCGGCCGCCTTCACGACTACGTGGAGGGCCTTCCCATCGCGGAAGGTCAGTGCGGCTCCCTGGTGGCCATCGGTGGCCGCTTCGTCGTCCTCGACTGGGTCAGCCGGTCAGAGGTGTTCGCGTCACTCCACGGTGCCCTCCTGCAGGGCTACGCCCTAGACGCACTCGAGGCCGAGACCAGCGCTCCCGTCGAGCCGCCGAGCAGGGACGAGGCCGATGCCTTCCTCGCCCTCGCGACCGGCGCCCGCACGGGCGAGCGTGACGGCATCGGCCTGGGCCGCGAGGTCCGCTTCGCCGAGGGCGCCCTGGTCGGGACCGGCCTGGCGGTGGATCGTGAGCTGGTCCAGGTCACCGTGCACAACGGCGAGGTCGATCAAGAGCCGACGAGCCCCCGCAGCCTTGCGGCGCGGCGGATTGGGCGGCCGTCACGCCGGCGTGGAGCGTGAGCAAGGTAACCCGTTGCCTAGACAGCACCGAACGCCCGACCTAGAGTTACAGCGAGGATCCATGGGCCAGTACAACAGTTCGCTAACCAGGGTTCAGCCATTCTTTGACGAGTTGCTGGATCGCGACCCCACCGGCCACGAGTGGCTTGGATCGATACTTCGAGCCATGCCACGTTCGGATCAGGTTCCGGAACAGTTGCTAGCCGACCCCGGCGCGATCGACCCCTCGACCTTGGCCTCTTCCAAAGGAGTCCGAGGGTGTTTTGAGTACAGAGTGCCTCCGTCCTTCTCGTTCCTCGACTGGTCAATCAGGAATCCTGATCGACTTGAGTGGCCAAAGGGCCGCGCCGGCGAGTTCGGTGCCGAGACCGCTGAGTGGCGCCGTCGGCTTATCAACGGCACGCCAGACGAGCGCGTGCAGGCGATGGAAGAG
>VGBV01000201.1 GCA_016870325.1 Actinomycetota bacterium | reverse complement strand
TGGACCCCGAAGGAGGTGAGAGAGACCTGGGAGGATGCCCAGGACGAGAACGAAGTCCTACGAAAAGAAGCGGCCTGAGGTGACAACAGGCGAGGGGAGCAGGTCACCCCCGACCGCCTGGACGCAAACCATGTGCCACGAAATGGCGGCTTGGCCGGTTTGAGATTTGGCTTTCTGATGCGGTTTCTTGGAAGGTGAGCGACCGGACTCGAACCGGCGACCGCCTGGACCACAACCAGGAGCTCTACCAACTGAGCTACGCCCACCAGGGATGCCGGACAAATCTAGCGCGGGGCGTCGGGGACCCGGGTCGGCGCGGCGCGAGAGCCCAGCCAGGTGGAGCGCCCCCGGGAGGACTCGAACCTCCGACATCCGGCTTAGAAGGCCGGCGCTCTATCCAGCTGAGCTACGGGGGCGGGACGGGAGGGAGCGTAAACCCGCGCTAGGGCAGCGCGCGCCGGATCGCTCTCGCCAGGGCGGCCTGGGCGGCTTCGGCGTCCTCTGTCGTCGTCTCCTCGACCGCGACCAGGTTGCCCTGGGCGGTGGAGGCGTCGTCGGCGCCCGCGATGCCGTTGTCGCTGGCGGTGCCGTTGACCTCGATCACCTCGTTGGTGGCCGGCTTCAGGGTGACGCTGGCGATGATCGGCTCGGCGGATGTGACCCCGCTCAGCAGCACGCCCGAGTCGGCGAATGGCGAGATGTCGGCCATGCGCTCGCGGATCGAGTCGCTGGAGAAGAGGAACTGCTTCGGGGCGGCCGAGCAGGTCGCCTGCACGACCGTCGAGATCGAGGCTGTCTTGGCCTCGGTCGGCTGTACGACGAGATCGCCGCTCGCGGATCCCTGCTGGAGCTGGCGCACCGGGGTCACGGCCGGGCGCGGGAACGCGGGGCTCGGAATCGGGCAGGAATAGGCGGGGGGCGCGGCCGCCGGCGCCGGGGGCGGGGGAACGGCGCCGAGGATGTTGGTGGTGACTGTGACGATCTTGCCGACGGTGGGCGGCATCAGGGTCCCGGTCGGATCGTCGGGCCCGTAGACGAGCACCGAGCTGCCGTGACCCGAGACGGTGTAGGTGTCGCGGGCGCCGGGTACGAGCGTGCCGCGGCTGTCGGTGACGATGCCGGTGAAGGTCGCCTTGGTCGCCTCGCCGTTGATCTGGCGCTTGCCGTGCTCAGCGTAGGTGCGGTTCGCGAGCTGGCGGACCGGGATCTTGACCTTGGTTCCCGGCACCGGCATCTTCGGCGAAGTGTCGGTGTGGATGGCGCTCATCGCGCCGCCGGAGCTGACCGAGTAGCTGCCCGCGACGGGGTTGTTGAAGATGACGGTGCCGCTGACGTAGACGGGCTTGGCGGTGTCGGGGCCCGGCCTGACGCCACCGGTGTCCTTGCGTCCGTCGCCGCTGCTGCCCGAGCCGCTTCCGCCGCCGAAGGAGCCGAAACCAGAGGACCCGAAGAAGCCACTGCCGAAGCCGCTGGAGCCGTCGAAGGAGCCCGATCCCGAGCCGCCACCGCCGCCCTTGTCCTTCTTGTCCTTGCCGTCGTCGGGCACCTGGGTCACCCGGTCGCCGTCGTCCTGGGCGAGGTACTCGCCGGCGATCAGGCCGGAGAGGTTGGGGCTGATCGCGGTCCCGGCGATGACGCCGAAGCCGAGCGCCATCGCGGCGAACAGCCCGGCCGTGGACATCGGGATCGGCAGCGGCCAGCCGCCCGAGCGGCGGACCGCAGCGGGGGGCCCGGTCGGCAGGTAGGTCGGCGCCAGGGGCGCCTCGACACGGTGGCCGCACTCGATGCAATAGCGCTGGTCGGCGGCCAGCTCGTTCCCGCATTCGGTGCAGGGGCCGAGCCCCTTCATGAGCGCTTGGATCGTGCGGGCTTGGAGCGGCGGGTCCTGGGGGAACCGCGCTTCTTGGCCGCGGGCTTGGCGATCGTCTTGGCGGGGGGAGGCGGCTTCGACGCGGGTGCCGGGGCGCCAGCCCCGGAAGCCGTCGCGGCATTCGCGCCCTCGGCGCCGGCGGGAGTGATCTCCTTCCCGCAGCGCCAGCAGAAGTGGGCTCCCCGGGCCTGGAGCGCGCCGCAGTGGGGGCAGTCGCCGGCGGCGCCGGCCTCGTCGAGCTTGACCAGGCGCTCGAGCTGCCCGAGCTCGGCGTCCACCTCCTGCAGCTTCGCGGCGTGGGCATTCAGGACCTCAAGCCGGTAGTGGTCTCGGCGCGCCATCTCGTAGGCGATCCCCCCCAGGTCCCACTGCAGCTGCGCGTAGGCGCGGGAGAGCTCGTCCTTGCGCTTCAACAGCTGCGGCGAGACCGAGCGGCCGGGCGCCGGCGCGCCGTTGCGGCCCGCCTCGGGGGCCGACTTGCCCGCCTTGGCGCGGCCGCGCGGAGGGCGACCGGAGCCGC
>VGBV01000200.1 GCA_016870325.1 Actinomycetota bacterium | reverse complement strand
AGGCTCGGGCTCGCCGTCGCCCCCGCACGACGCCAGCGCGAGGGCGGAGGTTGCGAGGGCCGCGGCGACGAGTCTCATGCTCGTCGCCGGCCTCCGGGGCGCTCCTCGATCCGCTCCATGACCACAACTGTAGGCTGACCGCGATGGCCGTCAGGGAAGCGATCCCGAAGCCGCCCGACGCCGAGACCGAGCAGGAGGTCTCCTCCTTCGCCAAGGCCCTGTTCCTCGGCGAGATCCACGAGCAGCTCGTCTTCCCCTGGCCCCGCCCCGACCCCGGCGAGCGCGAGCGCATCCGCGCGTTGAACGCGGGCCTGCGCTCCTACTGCGCCGAGAGCTACGACCCCCGCAAGGTCGAGGAGGAGCGCTGGATCGACGACGAGGTGCTGCGCGACCTGGGCGAGATCGGCGTCATGGGGCTCTACGTCGACGAGGCCTACGGCGGGCAGGGCCTCTCGCAGACCGGCTACGCCCGCGTGTTCGAGACGATCGGCGAGATCGACGCGACCCTGGCGATCGTGCTGGGGGTGCACCAGTCGATCGGCTACAAGGGGATCAGCCTGTTCGGCACAGAAGAGCAGAAGCAGCGCTGGCTGCCCGACCTGGCCGCCGGGCGCAAGCTCGCCGCCTTCGCGCTGACCGAGCCCGAGGCCGGCTCGGACGCGTACGGGATCCAGTCCCGCGCCGTCGAGCAGCCCGACGGCTCCTGGGTGCTGAACGGTGAGAAGCGCTACATCGGCAACGGCTCGCGCGCCGACGTGATCACCACCTTCGCCCGCTGCGAGGTGGACGGCAAGGACCGGCACGTCGCCCTGATCCTCGAGAAGGGGATGGAGGGGCTCGAGGTCGGCGAGCGCTACGACACGATGGGCCTGCGCGGCAACGACCTGCGCCGGCTCTACTTCAAGGACGTACGCGTCCCGGCCGAGAACGTCCTGGGCGAGCCGGGCGAGGGCTTCCGGATCGCGATGCAGATCCTCAACAACGGCCGCATCGGCCTCGGCACGGGCTCGGTCGGCGCGACCAAGAAGCTGCTCGACCTGACCATCGCCCACGTCACCGAACGCGAGCAGTTCGGCCGGCCGCTGGCCGACTTCGAGCTGGTCCAGGACAAGGTCGGCTGGATGGTCTCCTACCTGTTCGGGCTGGAGGCGATGACCTACATGACCTGCGGGCTTGTCGACGCCGGGGTCCCCGACTACTCGCTGGAGTCGGCGATCTGCAAGGTGGCCGGGACGGAGTTCCTCTGGTACGCCGCCAACCGCTCGCTGCAGCTGGCCGGCGGCCAGGGCTATCTGCGCAGCGAGCCCTGGGAGAAGATCGTGCGCGACATCCGCATCTTCCCGATCTTCGAGGGGGCCAACGACGTCCTGCGGGCCTTCGTCGCGCTCGGCGGCTTCAAGCCCGTCGGCGAGAGGCTCGAGGGCCTCGGCGACGTCAGCCTCGGCGACCCGATCGGATCGATCGGCGTGCTGGTCGACTACGCCGCGAGCCGCGCCAAGCGCGAGGTCCGGCCCGACAGGATCGGAATGGCCCACCAGGAGCTCTCGGGGCACGCCGACGCGGTCTCGGGCCAGGTCAAGCAGCTCGCGGGCGAGACCGAGAGGCTGCTGCGCGAGCACAAGGGCGAGATCATCGAGCGCCAGTTCCAGCAGAAGCGGCTGGCCGACGCCGTCGCCGACATCTTCGCCCAGGTGGCCGTGCTCTCGCGCGTGACCGCGATCTTCGACGACCAGGGCGTCGAGGCCTCTGGCCAGGAGCGCTTCATCGCCGAGACCTTCTGCGAGCGGGCCGCCGCCCGCGTCGAGGGAAACCTCGGCCAGATCGAGTCGAACGACGACGAGCGCATGACCTCGATCGCGAAGCTCTCATACCGCCGCGGCTCCTACGGCTACGCGCTGTTCGAGGACTAGCTCCCGCCCTGGCCTGTCCCGCTGCCCTTACCGGTCGAGCCGGAGTTGCCTGGCGCGCCGCCCTGGCCACCGGCGCTGGGGCCACCGGCCCCAGCGCTGGGGTTGCCGCCCTTCGCGCTGGGGTTGCCGCCCTTCGCGCTGGGGTTGCCGCCCTTCGCGTTGGGGTTGCTGCCGCCGGCGTTCTCGTTACCGCCGTTCGCGTTGGGGTTGCCGCCGTGGGCGTTGGAGGAGCCGCCGCCGTTGCCCCCCGCGTTGGAGTGGGCGGGTGGGCCGTTGCCCTGGCCCCGGGAGCCGGGCGAGGACGGCGCGTTGTCCTGGCCGCCGCCCTGCCCCTTGCCCTCACCGTTGCCGCGGCCAGCGGCGGGGCCATCCTTGGCGGAGGCCGACCCGTCCCCGCCCTTGCTGGCCGCGCCCGGCGCCGCGCCGGGGGCCTGTTCGTCGCTCGATGCGTCCCCGTCAGAAGTCTCGGCCTGGTTGGGCAACTCCACCCCGACCGCCTCGAAGGC
>VGBV01000199.1 GCA_016870325.1 Actinomycetota bacterium | reverse complement strand
CGGTGCGCCCATCAGGAGCCTCCGTTCCCGCGCCCGTCGCCGTTTCCGTTGCCGGAGCGCTCGTCGCTGAGCTTGCGCGCGACCCGCAGGTGGGCCGAGGCCGAGCGCGGGTTGCGCTCGATCTCGTCGGGGGTCGGCGCCAGGGCGCGCTTGGTGAGCAGCTCGGCGTCGGGCTCGCGGCCGCAGACGCAGACCGGGATCTCGGGCGGGCAGACGCAGCCGCGGGCGCGGTCGGCGAGGAAGCGCTTCACGCGCCGGTCCTCGAGCGAGTGGAAGGAGATCGCTCCCATGCGCCCGCCGACGGCGAGCAACTGCCAGGCGAGCGGCAGGGCGCGATCGAGCGCCTCGAGCTCGCCGTTGACGGCGATCCGGATCGCCTGGAAGGCGCGCTTGGCGGGATGCCCGCGCCCGAAGCGGTCAGCGGGAGGAACGGCCGCCTTGATCGCCGTGACCAGCTCGGCGGTCGTCTCGATCGGGCGGCGGCGGACGATCTCGCGCGCCATCGAGCCGGCGCGGCGCTCCTCGCCGAACTCGCGCAGCACGCGCGCGATCCGCTCCTGCGGCCACTCGTTGACGATCTCGGCGGCGGTCAGCTTCTGGTCGGGATCCATGCGCATGTCGAGCGGCGCGTCATACGCGTAGGAGAAGCCCCGCTCCCAGGCGTCCACCTGCATCGAGGACATGCCCAGGTCGAGGTAGACCCCGTCGGGGCGCACCCCAGCGCCGCGCAGCCCCTCCAGAGCCGGCGCGAAGTCCGAGCGCAGGAAGCGGGTGCGGCAGGGCGCGTGCTTCGAGAACTCGCGCCAGCGCCGCTCGGCCTCCGGGTCGCGGTCGACGGCGATCAGCTCGCCGCCCGCGCCGAGGCGCTCGGCGACCAGGCGCGCGTGCCCGCCCGCGCCGAAGGTGCAGTCGAGGAAGGTCTCGCCGGGGCGGGGGTCGAGCAGCTCGACCAGCTCCTCGGCCAGGACGGGTTCGTGGTCTGCGGGCACGTAGGCAAGTTTCGCCGCTCGCGCCCTGGCACCCGCACGGATCGCGGTCGCTCGCTCCATCTCAGGCCCTCCTCGGGTTCGCTCGCATCACTCCGCCTCCGAGAGGTTCTCGGCGACCTGGCTGATCTCTGCGTCCATCTCCTGCTCGTAGCGGGCCCAGGCGGCGGGCTCCCAGATCTCGAACCAGTCCTCCGAGCCGACGACGACGCACTCCCCCTCGCTCAGCCCGGCGTGCTGCTGAAGCTTCTTGGGGACGCGGATGCGCCCGGCGGAGTCGAGCCTGTCGTCGAAGGCGAGGCCGGCGAAGTGATGGCGGATCATGCGGCCCTTTCGCCCCAGCGGGTTCGTCTCGCCGACGAACCTCTGCTTGAACTGCTCGTAGCCCGCGGGCGAGAACACCCAGACCGAGGGTTCCAGCCCCTTGGCGAGAATCACACCATCGGCGAGCGCCGCGCGGAACTTGGACGGGACCGTGAGGCGATCCTTCGCGTCCAGGTTGTGCTCGAACTGACCGAGAAACGACAAGTCGACCCTCTTCCTCTCCGGAGATCGAGCCGGTCTCAGGTTCTGATCGGAGTGGGCCGGGGAGGTGAAGTGGGAGGAGCTTCACCACCCCGGCCCGTTGACCAACTCGAAGCGGCACAGTAACCCACTTTCTGCCACTTCGCAACACATTCACACACCGCGCATTCGACCGGATCCGTCGGACGGAATTGCTACCGGGGTCTTGGAGCGCCGAATTCGGCTTGCTGGAGCCGTTTACGGGGCAAGACGGCGGGACCGAAAAGCGGCTGGGGAGGGCGGCCGGATGCAAGCCGGCTTGCAGGGACGCCCCACCCCGCGACCCTCGCGGGGGGCGCCGCTTGGGACCACGGAGCCGCCCTTGCGGCCCGCGAAGGGCCCGACCCCGTTGCCGTGTCGGCTTGTGCGGCCGTGGGACGGATAACTCGCCACACCCCGGGCCCCAACCGCCTGCGGAGCGCCGCCATGTCGAGCTATGCGTCTAGGAGACGCACAACTCGCCATCGCCGTTCTTCAGCCCGCCCCCGCCTTCATCGCCGCTTTCGTCCCGCCGCCCCGAGGAGCACGCCGCCCGCCCCGCCCTCACAGTCCCGCCGCCCCCGCCCCGCCCTCACAGTCCCGCCAGGAACCTGTCCATGTTCGCGAGCAGGCCCGCGGCGATCATCAGCAGCACGGAGGGGACGAGGAGGAGGGCGACGGCAAGCTGGATCTTGGGGGCGGCGCGGGCGGCGTGCTCCTCGGTGCGGCGGCGCTGGGCGGCGCGCAGCGAGGTGGCCTGATCGGAGAGCTGCTCGGCCAGCGGTGAGCCGAAGCGACGCGAGCGCTCGATCAGGCCGCAGAGCGCGGCCACCTCGCCGGCCGGGACGCGCCGCTGCAGCCCCGCGAGGGCCTCGCGCTGCGGGGCGCCG
>VGBV01000198.1 GCA_016870325.1 Actinomycetota bacterium | reverse complement strand
GCGAGCAGGCCGGCGCCCGGGTCAACGGCCACGGCGACGGCCACGGCGCCGGCGCCGAGCGCGAGCCCGAGGGCTAGTCCTCGCCGAGCGCGCGGTGCTCGGCGCTGGTGGCTTCCTCCAGCGCCCCGCCCTCGTAGGCGAAGGCCTGCTTGTGGGTTGTGCGCCGCACGTCCGTGCCCCAGATCGGGGTGTCGAAGCGCTCGCGCACCCGTGCGCGCAGCAGCTCGTCGAGGTCCTCGCGGCGAGCGAGGTCGTACTCGGAGCCGGAGTCCCGGTCGGGGTAGCCGGGGTGGGTCATCCACTCAGTCACGCCGGCGGGGAGCGTGCGCAGCTGGGCCGGCTCCGCGGGCTCGTTCGTTAGCATCCGTCCCAGCAGCAGGTCGGGGGTGGCGACGCCGCGCTCGTGCAGCCACTGGCGGTGGTCGTCTCCGACCGAGCGCACCGGCACCTTGATCTGCTGGGCCATCTGCAGCACCGGGGTCGCCAGCTCGGGGCGGGCGTGGCAGTGCTTGTGGCCGTCCAGGTATGACGGCCAGCGGTGGAAGAGGTCGACGAAGCGGTCGAACTGGACGCGCAGCGAGGTGCGCGCCGGGGCCGCGCTGCGCGGGCCCCAGCGGCCCTCGAACTCGATATGGAGGCCCACCTCCACCCCGCTCTCGAGCAACGGCTCGGGGTCGCAGTACTCGCGATCGACCATGGCGCTGACCGAGTCCACCGCGCCGGCCTCGACGGCGGCGAGGATGCCCTCGTTGTAGGAGGGCCAGTAGCCGTAGTCGTCGGCCGTGACGATCAGTCGGCGGGCGCCGTTGGCGGATTTCACGGCACACATGATGCCCATTCGCGATTGCGTCCTTCGCAGCCGCGAATATTCGGGCGTGGTCACCCGCCCCGTCACCCACCACGTTCACCATCGCTACGTGGCCGTGCTGGTGCTGATCCTGGCGACCCTGGTCTTCCAGCTCGCGGCCCCCGACGGGAGTGTCTCCCGGGTGATCACCGTGATCCTGCATGCGGCGACGTTGATCGCGGCCGTGGTCGTATCGCGCTCGCACGTGTGGCTCGCGCGGATCGTGATCCCCATCTGCCTGGTGCTCGTGCTGATCGCGCTCTTCGCCGATCGCGGCGCCGAGGAGGGCGAAACCAACGCAGCCCGGCTGATCGCGCTGCTGCTGATCGCGCTGTTGCCCCTCGTGATCGTGCTCGGGATGAGGGAACACTTCCGCGAGCAGGGGGGGATAACGCTGCAGACCATGTTCGGGGTGCTCTGCATCTACCTGCTGATCGGGATGCTGTTCTCGACCGTTTACGGCGCCATCGTCTCCGTCAGCGGCGACCCGTTCTTCACCCAGGGTTTCCCCGAGGACACCTCCGACTATCTCTACTTCAGCTTCTCGACGCTGACCACGACCGGCTTCGGGGATTTGATTGCGGCGACCGACCTCGGGCGCTCGCTCTCGGTCACCGAGGCCCTGATCGGACAGATCTACCTGGTCACGGTGGTGGCCCTGATCGTCAGCAATCTCGGCCCGGCGCAGCGCGCTCGCCACCAGCGCGATCAGGCGGCGCGCTCTTCGTCCAGCTGAAGCAGCGCCCAGAAGGCGTGATCGGGAGCCGGGATGCGAGGCGGGACGCGGCGGTACTGGCGGTTCCGGGCCCAGGCCAGGTATCCCTCGAGCCGGCG
This sequence comes from Actinomycetota bacterium, assembly GCA_016870325.1. GTDB lineage: Bacteria > Actinomycetota > Thermoleophilia > Solirubrobacterales > 70-9 > VGBV01. The sequence continues at coordinate 751 of VGBV01000198.1, read as the reverse complement.
GACGATCGAGCGCAGGGTCGCCGGGGTGGGCTCGACGGCCGCGTGATCGAGCGCCCACAACCAGGCGTTCGCCTCGGCCTCCAGGCGCGGAGCCGAACGGCCCGGCCCGACGAGGTGGCCGATCTCGTGCAGGGCGACGAAATAGGAGACCTGGCCCCGGATCGGGGGGATCGAGATCTCCAGGCGGCCTCCGCGCCAGCGAATCGCCCGGCCGCGGGCCGAGGTCCCGGCCAGCTCGATCTCGTGCTCCTCGCAGAGCTCCTCGACGTGCGCCTCCATCAGCTCCACCCCGCGCCTGCGGCGAGCGGCCGGCCGAGGCGACGGTGCCGCTCTGCGCGATCCCCACACGGCGCAGCAGGCTAGCTGCATCCCCGGCCATACTTGCCCCATGGCCGAGAGCATTCCCCTGCGCCTCGCCCTGGCCCAGATCGACCCCACCGTCGGGGACATCGAGGGCAACAGCGCGTTGATCTCCGAGCAGATCGTGCGCGCCCGCGACGCGGGCGCCGACATCGTGCTGCTGCCCGAGCTCTGCCTCTGCGGCTACCCCCCCGAGGATCTGGTCCTGCGCGCCGACTTCCTCGATGCGGCGCGGCAGGCGCTGGACGAGCTCGCGGCGGGCGTCGAGGGCATCGTCGCCCTCGCCGGCTTCCCCGAGCGCGTCGAGCGCCCCCAGCAGGCGCCCCCTAACCCCACGATCGACCCGCTGGTTCCGTCCGCGCACAATTCGCTCGCGCTGCTCACCGCGGGC
>VGBV01000197.1 GCA_016870325.1 Actinomycetota bacterium | reverse complement strand
GGTGTCGGCCCGGTCGCGAGCGCCTGCACCGCCGGGTCGGCCTTCTCGACGGCGCGCGCGAAGTAGCGCTCGGCGTCGTCCGCGGCGCGCAGGTCCTCGAACACGCCGACGCGGAACCAGCCGCGCGCGCTCTCGCCGAAGTCGATCACGACCTCGGCCTCGGAGACGACGCGCGCGGCTTCGGTCATGTGCTCGGTGAGCGGGATCCTGCGCCAGTCCATGCGGACCTTGAACGATGGACGCCCCCGGGACGCAACCGCGCCCGATCTCCCAGCGCGCCAGTGCTGGTCCGACGAAGCCTCGCGCCGCCGGCGACGCAGGAGCATGGACCACCGGTCATCTCCGAGAAGGCGCGCACCGTCAGCGGACCTCCGGTTGCGGAAGAACGGCGACCTGGAAGGCATCCTCGTAGATGACTCGGCCTGGAGCCCCATGGGACACCTCGTGAACCTCGACCCCGTGTGCCCGGACGATGTCCGCCATCTCACGGGCAAGCGTGAGGCACTGCTGGGCGGTCGACTTGAACCAGGTCACGGCACCTTCGGGATTCCCGTTCTCGTAGAATGGTGGGTTGGGAACGTTCTCCTCGAACCAATCGCGGATCTCCGCCAAGCGGCGGGTCTCCGTCTCGGTGAGAATCCCGGATCGTTCGACGATCGAGACCGCCGCGAAGACGCCCTGAGGCTGGCCCGTTCGCGGGCTCACCTGGAGCCACTGGAGGCGAACGAACGTCTCCTCAGCCATCTGCTGAACGCTCCGGCATCGTGGTGTGCATGTCTCGATCCCGCGGGGCGACGCAGGAGCATGGATCGCTCATGGCCGCTCGTACCTCGCGGTCTCGACGACCACACCCGCACGCCGCGCGATGTAGCGCGCGCACTGATCGGGACGCCAGGTCGGCATCCGCCGCGACCGGCCGGTCGCACGAACCTCTGCCTGAAGACCCAGCTTGAAGGTCAGCTCGGTGAAGGCGCGCATGACGGCGTAGTACCGAATGCTCTCCTCGGGGATCTTCCGGAGCCTGCCGTAGGCACGGCGAAGGCCCCGCGCGAGCAGCTTGCCGAACCCGATCGCGGCGAGCTGCACCCCGCGTGGGCCAGGCATGGGGGACATCTCGTAGGCCGCGATCTGGCCGCCGAGGTCGAAGGCCGGGTCGGCGACGGTGACCAGGTTCCAGTCGATGATCCCGGTGACCCATCTCCCTTGCTCCAGGATGTTCGCGCCGAAGAGGTCCCCGTGACAGATCGCGTGCCGTCGCGGCTCCGGCGGTCGGTGCGCCGTCAGCCAGTCGAGGGCCGGTCGCAGATCGTCGAGACCCCAGCGCGCGATCGTCGCGCCGGCAAAGTCGAGCCAGTGCTCGGGACCGGCGGCCCGCCGGTCGATCCCTGCGTTCTCGAACGCACGCAGGAGAGGGGCTGCATCGAGCGCGTGGACCATGGCGAGCGCCGCGGCGTGCCGTCCCGGCAGGCTGAGCAACCGGTGTCCCTCGACCAGGATCTGCGGAAACGCGATGACCAGCTGCGGTCGTCCGGGCAGACGCTCCATGATCATGAACGGGCGCGGGAGCGAGGTCGCCGTGTCCTCGCACGCAAGGACCCGGGGGGCCGGGACACCCTGCGCCGACACGACCTCCTGCGCGCAGCGCTCCCGCCGGACGCTCGCGGCATCGGTCCCCGGCGGATAGACCCGCAGGACGAGCGCGCCCTGCCAGCCATCGGCCGCGCCATCGAGCCGGAACGAGTAGACGTCGGTGACGAAGCCGCCGGTCAAGGGCCGGAGGGGCTCGCGGTACGCGACCCCACCGCCGAGCGATCGGCGGAGATGGCCGAGGAGCCCGCTCGTCAGCTCGTCCAGCGGTCCTCGAGCCCCTTGCTGGTTCATTCAGGTCCCCCCGCCGAACGGGGTGCCCTGGTGAAACCGGAGCTGCCAGCTCCCGTTGCACCGCGACCAGATCGAGCTTCGGTGCGCATGCTGGACGACGCCGTCGGACGTGACGGCGCTGTCGTACGTGACCTGCGCGACCTCCGAAGCGATGAGCCGGGCTCGGAAGGCGGGCAGCGGCAGCACGACCCGGATCGGCTGTCTCTCGACCGCGAGGGTGTCTTCGAGCTGGTAGATCCGGCCGGACCGGCCGAACTCGAAGAAGTCCGGCGCCAGGACGGCACGCATCCAGGCTCGATCGAACCGAGTCTCCTCCCGCCACAGCGCCTCTTCGAGCGACCGCAGGGCATCGATCTCTTCCGGAGCAAGCTCGAACATCACGAGCCTCCTTCCAGCCACGGCAGTAGACCGTCCCGATCACGATGGCCACAGCCGCGGCTTGGCGCCCGCCACGAGGGCCACAGCCGCGGCTTGGCGCCCGCCACGAGGGCCACAGCCGCGGCTTGGCGCCCGCCACGAGGGCCACAACCGCGGCCTCGCGCCCGCCACGAGG
>VGBV01000196.1 GCA_016870325.1 Actinomycetota bacterium | reverse complement strand
ACCCGCGGGACCGATCGGACCCGCCGGCCCGGCGGGGCCCGCGGATCCCGGCTCACCTTGTGGACCGGCGGCGCCCGCAGGTCCTTGCGGCCCCTGCAAACCCACTTCTCCTTGCAGGCCTTGCGGACCGATCGGACCCTCGGGACCGATGGGGCCCGGATCTCCCGGCAGCCCTTGCAGACCAGCCGGACCCTCCGGTCCCGCGGGACCGATCGGACCCGCCGGCCCGGCGGGGCCCGCGGATCCCGGCTCACCTTGTGGACCGGCCGCGCCCGCAGGTCCTTGCGGCCCCTGCAAACCCACTTCTCCTTGCAGGCCTTGCGGACCGATCGGACCTTCCGATCCTTGCGGACCGGCTGGACCCTCGGGACCAGCGGGACCAATTGGACCAGCGGGACCGATTGGACCAGCGGGGCCGATTGGACCAGCGGGACCAATTGGACCAGCGGGGCCGACAAGTCCGCTGTTCGGACCGACCCAATTGCCGGTCGCATCGATCACGAGTTGACCGTTGACCGAGATCGTGCGCGGCGTGATGTCCTTGTTCGGCACGTCATCGGCCTGCATCGAACTACGCGCGCGCAGCGCGAACGGCACGCTGACCAGGCGCGTTCGCGGCTGCGCTTCCTGATCGGTTCCGATCGTGACGCCGAGGTACAGGGTCCCCTGCGAATCGAACAGGCTCTGCGGAAGCGGCGTGACCTGTCCGATGGCCGTGCTGAACAGTCCGTCGACGACATCGACGCTCTGCATCTCGATGTACAGCGCCGTGCCGCCGCTGGCTTGGGAGTACAGGCGGAAGATCACGGGCAAGCCCGTCTGCGTCAGCGGAGCGCCGACATTGGTCGCCAGGCGGCCTTGGTACTGCACGAGGGCAGGCGGTGGATTGCCGCCCGCGTGCAGCGCGGGAGCGAGGCAGAGAAGCAGGAGTGGAAGCGTCGGAAGGCGCATGACGAGGACGAATCGCTCAGGATTCGATGGTGACGACGAGACGATTGGTGAAAGTTCCGCCGAGTGGGTCCAGGTTGATCAACGAGAGCGCCTGCAGTTCGAACTGCACGCCGATCAATCCAGGATCGTTCTGGATCGGGGCCGGGAATGTGGCTGCGCCCGCGACAGTGAACTTGAGGCCCGAGACCAGGATGACCGGCGACAGGAGTTCCAGGCTTCCTTGCAGCGGCGGGACCGGCAGTCCGACGCCGGGGATGCTGCCTCCGACGGCCAGCGCGTAGAAGCTCGCCGGCGGCAGCAGGAAGGCGATCGGGGCCGGCTGTCCGAGGCAGAGCGGGCCTTCGGCGACGACCGCAGGTGTGTACGTGAACGCATCCGCGGCGCTGGCGGAGCCAAGCTGGTTCTGCACGACGATGTCGCCGCGACCGAGCGGATTCCCCAACGCGCCCACGCCGGCGGGCACGTTGAACAGCGCGAGCGAATTCGATGCGATCACACTGGCGGGCGTCGATTGACCGAGCAGTGCGACCGTGAGCGGCCCCGCGCCCAGCGCGGTGAAGCCGAAACCGATCACGCTCGCGCTCACACCGCCGGCGCGATCCGCATGCGCGGGGAAGGTGGAGAAGACCAACGGACCCGCCGGCGCGAACGAAGTGCCGGTCCAAACGGTGGCTGGGCGCAAGCTCCACTCGACGCCCGCGGCCAGTTCCGCCGGCGCGCCGAGGGAGCCGAGCGACTGGTAGTTCGCGCTCTGAGCCGATTGGAACCCGCCCCCGACGCTGGTCGCGAAGAGGACCTGGGACTGCGAGCCGCTGATGCCGGACTGGGCGGACGCGACCCCGCACCAGGCGGCTCCTGCGGCGAGCAACAGCCCGTACCCTGGCACACGATGGGACATGGGTTCGTGAGGAGCGAAATCGCGGCCGGCGAGCGAAACGCCCCATTCCGTTTCTACCCCACGATCTTGGATCTCGCAAATCGATTCCAGGCCGGCGGTCGAGAGCGGCCTCACAGCCCCTCTCGCGCGGCCACCCGGCGAGCCAGCTCGCGCAGTTCTTCCGGTTGCAGCCGATGCAATTGCCACTGCAACTCCAAGGCAGGATCGATGTCGGAAGGACGCCAGTCTCCGCGCTCCAGCGCTCGTTCGAGCTCGGCGACGAGCGCGTGGCCGAGCTCGTCGTACGCGCGCGCATGCAGCGTGATGTCGAGTTCGAGCTCGTCGTACTGCTCGGCCTGCTCGAGCAGTGCCGCGAGCACGAAGCGCGGATCCTCGACCAGGCACAGCGCGGACAACTCGGCGCGATACTCGAGACGACTGATCACGCCCTGCGGCGTGAATCCGGCCCGCGCCAGGAAGCGCAACAGCGCGCCCGGGCGGCGCCAGGGCGGCCACAGCCGGATTCGATCGCACAGGTGCGCCGCTTCGTGGCACGAGACGGCTTCGAGCAACTGCTCGAAGGTCGCCGCCTGCGCTCCGCCGCAGGCCAGGCGCACGCGC
>VGBV01000195.1 GCA_016870325.1 Actinomycetota bacterium | reverse complement strand
CCGGCTCGGCCGTGTCCGGGGTCTCGGTGGTGCATCCGATGATAAGCGAGGTGGACGACAACAGGGCGGCCAAGGTGTGGAGGGCGGGCTTTGGGTGGCGCATGGGACTTCCGTTGAGTGGGAACGAGCCGCATTAAGCACGATTCGTGCTGTGCTTGTCGAGTTGCGCCTGTTCCTCCGACGAGCGGTCGGCCCGCTTCTCGAACGCCTCGGCGTCCAGGTCGGCGATGCGGATGCTGTTGAACACCTCCTCAGTGGCCTTGTCCTTGACGGCCTCTCGGGCGGCGTTGAAGGCGTCCAGCACAGCCTTCCGGGCATCCGTCGAGCGCCCTCAACGGCTTCCGCACGGTCACGCTCCCGTCCCGCGATGCGCTGGAAAGGCAACCTCCGAGCGATCCGGAAGGTAGCGACGCACCCGAGGCTCCACGCGTAGCCCCAGGCTACACGGCCATGTAGCCCCAGGGTCCACGTGTAGCCCCAGGCTACGTACGGCACCCCTCCGCCTCGCCCGGTCGCGGTCCTTGCAGAGGCCCGCCGAGCGGCCCGCGGCTTGACCTCGCGACCCCTGACGGCGGCCTCGGCCTGCCCGGCAAGCATCTTGCCTCACGCGCCTCCGTGCAGACGGCCCCGCTCGAGGCTCGACCCCGAAGCTCGTCGCCACCCGCCCCAAGGGCGCCCCGGGATCCGACCGCGACGACGCTCCATCGCGTCCTGCGGGAGCACCTCGCCACGTTCCTCGCTCGCGCGGAGGACGGCGCCGACGCGCGCGGACTCCCCCGCTTCGTCCGGGACGAGCTCACGGCCTACCTTCAGTGCGGCGTGCTGGCCCACGGCTTCGCTCGCCTGCAGTGCGACGCGTGCAAGGCCGATCGCCTCGTCCCCTTCTCCTGCGGAGGCAGGGGCTTCTGCCCGTCCTGCGGCGGCCGGCGGATGAATGATACCGCCGCCGTCCTCGTCGACCACGTCCTCCCGAGCGTCCCGTTCCGCCAGTGGACGCTCTCCCTTCCGTTCCGCCTGCGCTACCTGCTCGCGTTCGACGCGAGGCTCAAGCGCGACGTGCTGGCGATCTACGTCCGCACGATCTTCGGCTTTCTCCGAAAGAGCGCCCGGCGCCTCGGCGTCCACGGCGCCCGAGCCGGCTCCGTGACCTACGCTCAACGCTTCGGTGGCTCCATCAACCTCAACCTGCACTTCCACACCTTGGCCTTCGACGGGGTCTACACCCGCCCCGGCGACGACGCCCCGCCCGTCTTCCACGCGCTGCCGCCCCCGACGGACGACGACGTCGCCACGATCGCGGCGACCGTCGCCCGCCGAGTCGGTCGCCTGCTGCGCCGTCGCGGCCTCGCGCGCGACACCGGGGGCGACGGCGACGGCGACGGCGACGACGGCGCCGGCGAGCCCGTTCACGACCCGCTCGCCGAGGAGTCCCCCCTCCTCGCCGCCTGCTACGGCGCCTCGATCCGGGGCACCCGCGCCTTCGCCCGCTATCCGGGCTTTCCCGTCCGCCGATCCAGGGACGCCGCGCCGCTCGACCCTGCCCTCTCGATCGTCCGCCCGCTGTGCGCCCGCTCGGACGGCTTCGACCTCCACGCCGACGTCGCCGTCCCGGCCTGGGAGCGCAAGGGGCTCGAGCACCTCTGCCGCTACATCGCCCGCCCCGCCATCGCCACCGAGCGCCTCTCCCTCACCCCCGACGGCAAGGTCGCCTACGACCTCCGCCACCCGTGGCGCGACGGCACCACGGCGCTCTTGTTCGAGCCGATGGAGCTCATCGGCCGCCTGGCCGCGCTCGTCCCCTACCCGAGGGCACACCTCATCCACTTCCACGGGCCACTCGCCAACCACGCCGCGTGGAGGCCCGAGATCGTCCCCCGGTCCCTCGCCGAGACCGACGAGCCCGACCGGCCCGACGACCTCGACCGCCCGCTCACCGCATCGGGGCCTGCCCACCAGGACGCGGGCGTCGCGCCCCCCGACCTGCCGCAGCTCCGACGCAAGGGCCGCCTCCCCTGGGCCGCGTTGCTCTACCGCACCCTCGGCATCGACGCCCTCGCCTGCGACAACTGCGGCAGCCGTCTCCGCTTCCTCGCCTTCCTCACCGACCCACCCGTCGTCCGCGCCATCCTCGACAGCCTCGGACTCCCGTCCTCCGCCCCGCCCCTCGCCGGCGCCCGCCACCCGCCCTGACGAGCGAGAAGCCTGCCCATCCCACCCCAAGCTACCCCACGTCCCGATCCGGGCTCGGCGGCCACTCGGCGTCCCCCTTGCAGCCCCAAGGCACCCGTCCGCCTCGAGCCGACGAAACCACACCCCGCCGGCACCCGCCGACCGCCGAAACCACCCGATTCCAAGCCGACAATCCACAACGGGATCTGCGCTACAGCGATCCCGAGCCCCGAATCCCCACTCGAGCACCGGCGCCAGCCTGCCGACGTACATCGCCGAGCACGCGAAAACATCGTTCAAAACCGCTAGACGCCGAGCCTACGTGCTCGCCTT
>VGBV01000194.1 GCA_016870325.1 Actinomycetota bacterium | reverse complement strand
TCTACAGCGAGGACTTCAAGGCGCTGATCGGCGAGTCCCCGGCCCCGCGGGTGATCCTCGATGCCTGGGAGGCGGCCTCGGGCGGGGGCGTGGTCGACCACATGCTCGAGGTCGACGTCAACACCTACCTGCCCGACGACCTGCTGGTCAAGGTCGACATCGCCTCGATGGCCCACTCGCTGGAGGCGCGCTCGCCCCTGCTCGACCACGAGCTGATGGAGTACGCGGCCCGGATCCCGTGCGAGATGAAGCTGCGCGGCTCCGAGAAGAAGATCGTGCTGCGGGACGCGCTACGGGGCTGGATTCCCGACCAGATCCTGGACGGGCCCAAGCGCGGCTTCGCGCTGCCGATGGTCGGCGACTGGTTCCGCGGCGAGCTGCGCGGCTACATCACCGAGACGCTGACCGATCCCCGGGCGCTCGGGCGGGGCTACTTCGAGCCGCGGGAGGTCCACCGCCTGCTCGACTCGCACATGTCCGGCGAGGCCGACCACTCCCACCCGCTCTGGACGCTGCTGATGTTCGAGGTCTGGCAGCAGCAGTTCGTGGACGACGGCGGCGCAGCGGCGGCCGCGGCGTCCTAATCGCGCTCGAGACCGCGCAGCAGCTCGACCCAGCGCCGGGCCACGGCGGGCGGGGAGTGAATGCGCTTCACGTAGTCCCGCCCGGCCGTCCCGAGCCGGTCGCGCAGCGCCCGGTCGCCCCAGAGGCGCCGCGCCCCCTCCGCGAAGGCGTCGGCCGAGGCGCCCGCCGCGATCCCCAGGCCCTCGGACTCGATCCGCCCGTCGGGGTCGTAGTCGAGCGAGAGCACCGGCACCCCCCGCGCCCAGGCCTCGAGGAACACGTTCGGCATCCCCTCGGCGGCCGAGGTCGAGACGACGGCGGTCGCCCCGGCGACCTCGGCCAGCGTGCGCTCGCGGGGGAGCTGTCCCAGCAGCTCCAGGTTCGGCAGCTCCCCCGCCAGCGCCGGCAACCGCTCGGCCAGCTCTCGGTCGGCGGGCAACTCGGGCTCGAGCTGGTAGATCATCCGGAAGCTCGCCTCGGGCACGGCGCGAGCCAGATCCAGGTAGTCGAGCGGGCGCTTGTAGGTGACGAGGCGGCCGATCCAGAGGAAGCCCCGCGGCTCGCCCCCGGGCTCGGCCGGCTCGGCGAAGCTTGGGATCAGCGTGATCGGCCCCAGCCCGAGCCGCCGCGCCAACTCCCCCTGCTGCTCGCTCTGGACGACGATCGCGTCGGCGCGCCGCAGCGCCCATGCGTAGGGCGCCAGGTGGGAGCGGCTGCGATCGGGACGCGCCAGGTCGAAGTCGAGGTCGATCGCGGCCGAGAACACCAGCCTTCGCTGGTGCAGCCTGCAGAAAAGCGCGGCGACGGTGAGCTGGGGGCCCCCGCCCCGGAAGACGTACGCGCGCGCGTTCGCCCGCCGCATCGCCCTCCAGATCTGCCTCGCCTCGCGCAGGCGCCCGGCCGGGCGGTCGCCCTCGTAGGCCGCGCGCTCGACCAGCGTCGGTGCAGGGCCGATCGTCGCGGCGCGCGGCCCCACCGACCAGACGATGTGGACGACCTCCAGGCCCGCCTCGGCGAGCGAGCGGGCCAGCAGCGCCATCTGCAGCTCGCGGCCGCCCCCGCGCGGCCCGCTCGCAGGCCCGGCCCCGGGATCCTCGTAGAAGGCGTTCGACCCCGGTGAGTAGATCGCGACATCGCGCCGCGCGCTCACGCCCGGCGCGCCGCCTCGATCTGCTGGAGCTGGCGCTCGAGCCCCTGCTCGAGCGAGACCGAGGGAGCGTAGCCGAGCTCCTTCCCCGCCAGATCGACGCTGGCGCCCGTCTTGCGGGCGTCCCCGGCGACGGCGTCGCGATAGGAGACCTCGGGCGCCTTGCCGGTCAGCCTCCCGATCGTCTCGATCACGTCCAGCACGGTCGCGTGGTTTCCGCCGGCGATGTTGTAGACGGCCCCGGGGGTGCCCCTCTCCCCCGCCGCGATCGTGGCCGCGACGGCGTCGCCGACGTAGGTGAAGTCCCGCTCCTGCAGGCCGTCGCCGAAGACCTGGATCGGCTCGTCGTCGAGCGCCGCGTTCAGGAAGCGCTGGAAGGCCATGTCGGGGCGCTGGCGGGGCCCGAAGATCGTGAAGTAGCGCAGGGCCACCGCCGGGACGCCGAAATTGGAGGCGTAGAGCCGGCAGAGGTGCTCCGCTGCGAGCTTGGTCACGCCGTAGGGCGAGACCGGCGCGGGCTTGGCGTCCTCGCTGGTCGGAAACGACTCGGCGTCCCCGTAGACCGACGATGACGAGGCGAGCACGAACCGCTCCAGCTCGGCCTCGCGCGCGGCCTCGAGCAGCCGCTGGGTGCTGAGCACGTTGTCGTCCAGGTAGATCTGGAACTCGCTGCCCCAACTGACCCGCACCCCGGGCTGCCCGGCCAGATGGAAGACGACGTCCACCCCCTCCAGAAGCGCGGCGAGGTCGAGCTCGTTGAGGTCGCCCTCGACCGATTCGAAGCCCTCGGAGCCCTCGAGGGAGAGCAGGTTGGCCCGCTTCAGCGCGGGGTCGTAATAGGAGGAGAGCCGGT
>VGBV01000193.1 GCA_016870325.1 Actinomycetota bacterium | reverse complement strand
GCGCTGCCACGATAGGCGTCACATGGGTGCCGGCCGGAGAGGGCGCTGGATGCTGGCCGCGGCCACGGCGGCCGCGCTGGCCTGCGTCCCCGCCTCGGCGGCGGCCGCGCCCACGCCCGGGGCCGCCGGCTCGGGCGATCCCTTCTTCCCGGGCCTCGGCAACGGGGGCTACGACGTCGGCCACTACGACGTCCGGCTGAGCTACGCCCCGAAGCCCCGCACGATCAGGGGCGCGGTGACGATCTCTGCGACCGCCATCCAGGATCTCTCCAGCTTCACGCTCGACATGCGCCGCTGGCTGCTGCCCTTGGGGGCGAGCATCGACGGAACGGCCGCGGTCACCCGCCGCAAGCGCGCCAAGCTGCGGATCGCGCCCGCCACCCCGATTCCCTCGGGCGCCCCGTTCACGCTGGTGCTCCGCTACCGCGGGCGACCGAAGGCCGTGCGCGATCCCGACGGGAGCAGCGACGGCTGGATGGCGACCGGCGACGGCGCCCTGGTCGCGGCCGAGCCACAGGGCGCCCCCGGCTGGCTGCCCAGCAACGCATCGCTCGGCGACAAGGCGACCCTCTCGATCACCGCGACCGTGCCGCGCCCGCTGAAGGCGGTCGCCAACGGACGGCTGCTGGAGGTGACCCGGCTCGGCGCCAAGACGAGCTTCAGCTGGAGGGCGTCCGAGCCGATGGCGGCCTACCTGGCGACGCTCGCGATCGGGCGCTTCCGCCTGATCAAGGAGACCGTCGCCGGCCTTCCCTCGATCGTTGCGGTGGACCCGCGGCTCGCCCGGCGCGTTCCCAAGGGCATCGGCCGCACCGGCGGCATGATCTCCTTGTTCGAGCGCAGCTTCGGCGCCTATCCCTTCGACTCGGTCGGCGCGATCGTGGACGCGGGCAAGGGGATCGTCGCGCTCGAGACCCAGACGCGCCCGATCTACGACTTCGTCCCGCCGGGCGGGATCCACGCGCACGAGATCGCGCATCAGTGGTGGGGGGACGCGGTCGGCTTCGCGCGCTGGCGGGACATCTGGCTGGCCGAGGGGTTCGCGCAGTGGTCGATGTGGCTGTGGCGCGACGAGGTCGGGGCCGAGAAGCTGGGCCGTAGCTTCAAGCGCTCCTATTCCGTCCCCGCCCGGTTCAAGGGCTACTGGAACCCGCCGCCGGGCAAGCTCGGGAACCCGAGGCACCTGTTCGGGCTCTCCGTCTATGAGCGCGGCGCGATGACCGTCGAGGCGCTGCGCCGCGAGCTCGGCAACGACGCCTTCTACGGCCTGCTGCGCGACTGGATCGCGCAGCGGCGCTACGGCACCGGCACGATCCCCGACTTCATCGCGCTGGCCGAGCAGCACGCCGGCCGCGACCTCGGCGAGTTCTTCGAGCTCTGGCTCTACCGCAAGGGCAAGCCGAGGGGCCCACTCGCCCACGCCCCCCAGTAGCCCGAGCCGCGCTGCCAGGCACCCCCGGACGCGAAGCGGAGGAGGTGCCGTCAGTCGTAGGTCTCGACGATCTCGTACAGCGTCGTGCGCTGCGCGGGGGTGCGGCCGGCGGCGCGCGCCGCCTCGACGAGCTGCTCCGGCTCGAGCCGGACCCCGTGCTGGGAGCCCGCCATGCGCGAGATGCTCTCCTCCATCAGGGTGCCGCCCAGGTCGTTGACCCCCCAGCGCAGGCTCTCGGTGGCCGCGTCCAGGCCCATCTTCACCCAGCTCGCCTGCAGGTTCGTGATCGTCCTGCCCAGCGCCAGCCGGAAGGCGGCGGTGTGCTTGAGGTTCTCGGCGCGCGAGATCTCCTCGACCCCGTGGGTGCGGCCGAGCATCGTGTTGAAGGGGATGAAGCTGAGCGGGACGAACTCGGTGATGCCGCCGGTTCGCTCCTGGAGATCGCGGATCACCCGCATGTGGCGCGCCAGCTCGGCCGGCTCCTCGATGTGGCCGAACATCACCGTCGAGGTCGAGCGCAGCCCCGCGCGGTGGGAGGCCTCGATGATCTCGACCCAGCGGGCGACCGGCAGCTTGTTCGGCGAGATCCGCTGGCGCACGCCGTCGTCCAGCACCTCGGCGGCGGTCCCCGGCGTCGAGCCGAGCCCGCACTCCTTCAGGTATTCGAATACCGCCTCCGGGCTCATGCCCGAGCGCTCGCACATGAAGTGCACCTCCATCGGCGAGTAGGCGTGCAGGTGGAGCTGCGGCGCCACCTCCTTCGCCAGCGCCAGCCAGCGGCCGTAGTGCTCGAGGGTGTAGTCGGGGTGGATGCCGCCCTGCATGCAGATCTCGGTGGCGCCGAAGGCGACGGCCTCGGCGACCCGCTCGGCGAAGTCCTCCTCGCTGACCTCGTACGCGTCTGGCGAGCGCTTGCCCTGGCCGAAGCCGCAGAAGGCGCAGCCGACCACGCAGACGTTGGTGAAGTTGACGTTGCGGTTGACGACGAAGGTCGCCGTCTCGCCCGCCAGCTCGGCCCGCAGCTCGTCGGCGGCGACGCGCATCTCCTCGATCACCTCGGGGCGCGTCTCGGCGAACAGCGCGGTCAGCTCCTCGGCGGCGAGCGCCTCGCCCCGGCGCCCCTTCTCGATCGCGCGCGGCGCC
>VGBV01000192.1 GCA_016870325.1 Actinomycetota bacterium | reverse complement strand
AGGAGGGCCACTAGATGATTGATTCCACGGCGCCGTGCGCCTGAGGGCACGCATGGCCGAGCAGCCCAAGGACGCAGGGCGCAGCCCTTGGTGGCGCCAAGGGCAGGCCCGAGGACGCCGGGATGCGATGCGCCATGCGGGGCCTCAGGCGTGCGTGGTCGTGGAATCACTCATCTAGGCCCGAAGACCCGACAGGGCCTCTTTGCACGATGCGAGGCTCTCAGAAGCGTGCGTCTTCCCTAGGTCGATAACCCAGCGATGGCGCCTCACAAGCGACGCCTGAAGCCAATGATCGGCATCCCGAAGTCGATACAGACGATGAACGGTTGGAGGGTGATGTCGGCCTTGCTTCGGGTGATCGCTGGTGTCGCGCTCTCGGCCGTCCTCACCCTTCCCGTGGCCAACATCGCCGACGCTAGGGGGTTCAAGCCCCCTAGCGTAGGTCCGCCCCTCCGGGGCGAGTATGTCGAGAGCGCGCCGCGGGCGAAGGCGTTCTCGATGCTTATCCGTTCGGATCGACGCGGGGCGCCGCTGGTCGTGTATCTCGCGGGCGGCCCCGGGGGGGCGGCATCGGTCGCGTCGGGATTCCTCGGGAACGGGCCGTGGGCATAGCCGCTCAGCCGGTCAGAGCGCGTCGACCTGCTTCTTCAGCTCTTTGGCGTCGGCGTCTATCTGCTTCTTCTCCTCGCGCTTGGCGCGGCTGATGGCCTGGTCGACTGCCTTCTCCAGCGTGGGCTCGGCGACCACGACCAGCACCGCTTCGCCCTCGTCGAGCATCGAAGCCAGCTCCTTTAGGTCGTCGCGTGGCAGACCGCCTTCAATGTGGCCGGCCAGTGCGCCTATGCCGGCGCGACGAGCGCGCTGCCCAGGACCGCAGGGGGGAAGATCAGCCCGATCGCCGCACCTACGCCGAGTCCCGCCCAGCCGCCGTGCTGGGTCGGCTTCTCGGTCTTGTGTGCGATCTTCGCCTTGCCCTCATCGTCCTTGGTGACGACGGCCGCGTCGTAGGTTCCGATTACATCGGTGGCGTGCAGCTCCTTGACGGCCGCGTAGTCGGCCTCGGCATCCGCGATACTCGCGTACACGCCCATGTAGAGCAACAGTTTCTCGCTGCCCTTCAAGCTCATTATGGGGGTCCTCCTGTCGTTGGGGAGGAGCACCCTACCGGAGCGCCCCGCTTGGGCTCGGTCCCGTCGGCGCCATGCGGCGCTGACTCGCCGCCACCCCGGCGGCCCGATCTTCGACTACCGCTGAGAGGTCGCCGGCCGGCGTCCCCCGCGCCCTCGCATGATCGCGAACACCGCGATCGCGAGGAAGCCGAAGGCGGCGACCTCGGGCGCAAGGAATGCCAGCGGCAGCACAAGCGCGTAGAAGCCGAGGTTCGGGCTCGCCTGCGCCGCCAGCGTCGCGACCTCTTCGCGGCCCTCTCCTTCGACCAGCTCGGGGCGTGAGCCCGCGTAGCGGACGATCAGGGTGATCAGGACCGAGATCACCAGCAGCGTCGCTCCGTAGAAGACGACCGCGGCACGCTCGGCGCTGGTCGATTCGAGCGCCTCGGCGACCAGCCCGGTCGGAAAGGGCAGGAAGGCGACCACCATCAACAACAGCAGGTTGAGCCGGGTGACGGTGAAGTCCGCGAAAAGAAGACGCCGGAAGATCCCGTGGTGCACGATCCAGATGAAGCCGATGGTGAGGAAGCTGGTCGCGTAGGCCGGGTAGGAGTGCCACTGGTCGGCGATCCCCTTTCAGAGCTGGTCGAAGTCGGCCTCAGGCACCGCGATCTCCAACACCAGCAGTGTCGCCGCGATCGCGAAGACGCCATCGCTGAAGGCCTCTACGCGCCCCGTGTCCCAGCGGCCTCCCATCTCCCCGCGGCATCCTAGGCCAGCGGCGGTCAGGCCTCGATCCTCGCGCTGCCTGCCAAGAGCCGCCCTCCGTGCCCCGCGAATACCAGCTATTGTCTCGTTCGTGATCAAGATGGGCTCGCGCATTGCGCTGCTCCTCTCGCTGGCCTTGGCAGCCACGGCGCTGGTCCTCGTCGGCTGCGGCGGTGACGACAAGCCTGAGTACTGCTCGAACGTGAGCGATCTCGAGAGCTCGATTGACGATCTCTCGAGCGTCGATCCCGGAAGCATTTCCCTCTCCGCCGTGCAGGCGGACCTGGAGGCGATTCAGAGCAACGCAGAGACGGTCGTCAGCTCGGCCAAGGCGGACTTCCCCGACGAGACGAGCGCGCTTGAATCATCCGTCTCGACCTTCTCGACCTCGGTCGAGAAGCTCCCCACCTCGCCCACGCCCGAGCAGCTGCTCGCGCTGGCGCCGCAGATCGCCAGCGTCGCAACGGCCGGCAAGAATCTCCAGAGCGCCACCAGCTCCGCCTGCGACTGAGCCCGGCCGGATCCCGACGGGGGTCGGTCTTTGGTCCTCGTCGAGCTAGCTCTCGCCCCCCTCTCGCATATCAGTGGGCTAACGCTGAACCGTTATCGGGCCGTGCGTCTGGGCAGCAGGCGAACGCCGATCGAGTCTTCGTAAAGGAAAGCCCAACGGGAAGCGAGAGGGGGGCTCTCGCTCCTGCTC
>VGBV01000191.1 GCA_016870325.1 Actinomycetota bacterium | reverse complement strand
GACGGCCCCGAGCCGCCGCCGGCTCAGCCGGAGCGCGACCCCCGCATGTGGTCGAAGCCGCCGGGCTCGAGCTCGCGGCCGTCCGCGGCGAGCACGGTCACGCCCTCGCCCTCCATCACCCTGCCGACCTCGCTCAGCTGAGTGCCGGGGCCGAGGGCCTCGCTGGCGGCCTCGAGGCGGTCGGGGGACAGGGTCGCGAGCAGCTCGTAGTCCTCGCCGCCCGAGATCGCCAGCGCGATAGCGGCTTCGGCGCCGCTGGAGCGCTCGCGCGCGGCCGCGGCCACCGGCAGCCGCGCCGCCTCGATCTCGATCCGTACCCCGCTCGCGGCGGCGATGTGCACCGCGTCGGCGCCGGCTCCGTCGCTGACGTCGATCATCGCCGTCACCCCGGCCGCGGCCAACGCCCTGCCCGCCTCGAGCCGCGGGCGCGGGTCGAACTGGGGCGCCAGCTCTGACTCTTCGCTGCTCCCCGCCTCGAGCGCCAGCAGCGCCGCCGCTGCGCCGCCCAGCTCACCGGTGACGACGACGACCTCGCCGACGCTCGCGCCGCCGCGGCTGACGAGCCTGCCGCCGGGCGGCTCCAGGCCGACGCAGGTGACCGCGAGCGTCAGCGCCGGCGCCCGGGTCACGTCGCCGCCGGCCACCGATACCCCCTCGCGGCCGGCGACCTCGGCCAGCCCGTCTGCCAGCTCGAGCAGGTCGGCGTCCTCGACTCCCTCCGGGACCCCGAGCGCCACGTAGGCCTCGCCCGGCTCGGCTCCCATCGCGGCCAGGTCCGAGAGCGCGGCGGCGAGCGCCTTGCGGCCGACCGCCCGGCGGGGGAAGGCCGGGGTGAAGTGGACCCCTTCGACGACCGCGTCCACGGTCGTCGCTGTCGCCCGGCCGCGCGCTTCGACCACGGCGGCGTCGTCCCCGCTGGGAACGCGGATCCCGTCGGCCGGAGGCGGCAGGCGCTCGACCAGCGCCGCGATCAGGTCGAACTCGCTTCGCATTCCCCAGAGGCTACGCCGCGCAGGGCGGTCCTCAGGATCGGCCAGCAGACAAGCGCCACGTAGAGCAGCAGCACCGCGTTGCGCCCCGCGAGCCGCCAGACGTACTCGGCGTCGAAGTCGACGACCACCCGCGAGTAGTGCTGCAGCATCAGCTGGGTCAGCACGAAGGCGACCACCAGCACGACGTTCTGGATGCGCAGGCCCCAGGCCGCCGCCGAGACCGGCAGCAGCCAGAACATGAACTGCGGCGAGAGCACCGGCGAGAAGGCGACGATAACCGCCAGCAGCGCCGTGGCCAGCTTCAGGTGGGAGGCGCCGCTGCGCCAGCCCGCCCACAGCATCAGCGCGTAGGCGCCGACCAGCAGCACGAGCGTGATCGCGCGGGCGGCCGCTGCCCCGTCCCCGACGTAGTTGAAGCTGCCCGAGCCGAACTCGGCCCCGCCGGCGACGTCGTCGATCGCGAGGATCTCGAGCGGGGTCGCGGCCACCGACTCGACCTGCAGGGGACGACCGGTGTGGTATCCGATCGCGCCCGCGAACTCATCGCCGAGGCCGCTCACGAGCGCCGCGGCGACCAGCACCGGGACGAGCGCCGCGACGGCGACTGCCCCCGGGCGGCGCTCGCCGCGCAGCAGCGCCGGGAACAGCGCCAGCGGATAGGCCTTGACCATCGCACCCGCCGAGAGCAGCGCCGACCACGTCGCCGAGCGCTCGCGCTCGCGCGCCAGCACAGCCGCCAGCACCAGGAACGCCGGCACCAGGTCGAAGCGGTCGAGCGCCAGCGGAGCCTCGTCGATGTCGGAGCCGTCGAGCACGATCCCCGAGATCGCGACGACCCCGAGCGTGTAGACGGCCAGCGCTCCCAGCACCTCGCGGCGGCCCCCGCGCAGCGCCAGCGCCAGCAGCAGCACGATCCCCAGGTCGAACAGCAGCATCTCCACCTGGAAGGCGACGGCGTAGTCCTGGAGGTCCTGCCCGAGCCAGGCCGGGGAGACGATCACCGGGATCGAGAGCGGCGGGTACTCCAGCTCCTCGTCGCGGTAGGGCAGGGCGCCGGCCTCGATCGCCGTGCCCTCGGGCCCGAAGTCGGTCAGGATCGAGCCGCCGCC
Organism: Actinomycetota bacterium; assembly: GCA_016870325.1. Classification (GTDB taxonomy): domain Bacteria; phylum Actinomycetota; class Thermoleophilia; order Solirubrobacterales; family 70-9; genus VGBV01. The sequence continues at coordinate 488 of VGBV01000191.1, read as the reverse complement.
GCTGCCCACCTGGGGCGCGAGCAGGGCGAGGTGCAGCGCGCAGACGGCCGCGGCCGCGATGATTCGCTCTGGCGTCGTCAAGGGGAGCCGAAAATAGAGGTGAGGCTGACCACGCGCGCTAGCCGCAAGGGCTGGTCAGCCGCCCAGTCCCGGCACCTGCTCGCGCAGCAGGAAGGCCGAGAGCAGCACCGTGGCGGCGATCAGGGAGCGGTCGCGCGAAACGGCCGCCGGCGGCAGCAACCAGATCACGTACCAGGGGGTGACGTAGCTGCTGGCGAGCAGCACCGCGAGGAAGGCCCAGCCCAGCGCCCTGATCCAGTCTCCGCCGCGAACGGCGTAGGCGAGCAGGCCCGCGATCGCGACCGCCAGCAGCCCCAGGCAGACCGCCTTCACGGTCTCGAGCTCCAGCCCCAGTGCCTCCGCGAGCGTGACCGGCAGGCTGGCGCTGGAGTTGAGGTCCTGGTTGCGGCCGGCGACCTCGATCGCCT
>VGBV01000190.1 GCA_016870325.1 Actinomycetota bacterium | reverse complement strand
TTCGCCGTGCGTCGGTGGTTGGACTGCAGCCACGTGCGTCCGACCCGAGCGGTCGACCCGCTGCAGCCAGCTTGGCAGGACGAGTCCAGACCTCCTGACATAGCGTAGCGGCGCTCCCGTCGGTGGCAGGGGTTCGGGCGGGGGGGAGGGGGTGCGGACCCAAACCTGTCCGCTTTTTTTCGCCGCTCGGATCGACGCTCCGACCCATGGCCGGACCGCGGCAGCAGGAGTTGCCCGGCGTCGCCGCCGCGCCCGACGGCACGCTCGCGATCAACGGACGGTGCTTCGTGCGCACCGTCGACCAACGTCGGGTCGTGCTCGTCGGCGGTATCCCCGTCGCGCAGTACGACAGCGGCGACCGCATGGCCGAGGCATACGCCGTGGTGAGCCTCGTCGAGCAGGGCCACGCCGAGCAGGTCGAGGTGGCGCGCGCTTTCGGCGTCTCGACGAGGACCGTGCGGCGCTACCAGGAGCGCTTCGACGCGGGCGGCCTCGCGGCACTAGGCCGGCCCGGCGGCTACCCCAAGGGCCGCCCACGTCCGCCGCGCTCGCGGGCGGTCAAGGTGTCCCAGTTCAAGGGCGAGGGTGTGCCCAACCGGGAGATCGGCCGGCGCCTCGGGATCACCGAGAAGGCAGTCCGCAAGCGGCTCGCCCGCGCCGGCTGGCCGAAGGAGCGGGGGCCCGTCCAGGCGTCCCTGCCGCTGGGTCCAGGTGCGGACCCAAACCTGTCCGGTCCAGTGGTCTATCCCGTCGAGACCCCGCCGGTGGCCCCCCCTCCAGGTGCGGACCCAAACCTGTCCGGTTTGACAGCTCCTCCCGTCGCTGAGCCGGCCCCGCCGCAGGCCACTGCCGACCCGCCCGCCGCCGCGGATGACGGCGCCCTCTCCGTCTCCTTCGACACCGACCCCGCCGACCGCCGCATCGATCGGCTGCTCGCCTACTGGGGTCTCCTCGACGACGCCGCGCCCCTCTTCCGCGCCGGCGAGCGCGTCCCCCACGCCGGCGTCCTCCTCGCGGTCCCAGCTCTGGTGCAGAGCGGCGTCCTCGACGTCGCCCGCAAGGTCTACGGCAGCATTGGCCCCGCCTTCTACGGCCTGCGCACGACGATGGTCACGCTCGTCCTCCTTGCGCTTCTTCGCATCAAGCGCCCCGAGGCGCTCAAGGAGCGCTCCCCGTCCGATCTCGGCAGGCTCCTCGGTCTCGATCGCGCCCCGGAGGTCAAGACGCTACGGCGCAAGCTCCGCCGCCTCGCCGCCTCAGGCCGCGCCGTCGAGTTCGGCCGGCTCCTCGCCGAGCGCCGCATCCAGACCATCGGCGCCGCCGTCGGCTTCCTCTACGCCGATGGCCATGTCCGCGTGTACCACGGCAAGCGCACCCTGCCCAAGGCCCACGTCGCCAGGATGCGCATCGCGCTGCCCGCCACCACCGACTACTGGGTCGGCGACAGCCGCGGCGACCCGCTCTTCGTCGTCACCGCCGAGGCCAATGCCGGGATGGTGAAGATGCTGCCGCCGCTGCTCGACGAGGTGCGCGCCCTCGTCGGCGAGCGCCGGATCACCATCGTCTTCGACCGCGGCGGCTACAGCCCGAAGCTGTTCCTCAAGCTCATCGCCGCCGGTTTCGACATCCTGACCTACCGCAAGGGGCGCTTCCGCAAGGTGCCCAGGAAGCGCTTCCGCCGTCACAAGGCGGTCATCGACGGGTGCAAGGTCGACTATCTCCTCGCCGACCAAACGGTCCGGCTCCTCGGCGGCAAGCTCCCCCTGCGGCAGGTCACGCGCCTCTCTGAAAACGGACACCAGACGCCCATCCTCACCTCGCGGTGGGACCTTCCCACCGTCGAGGTCGCCTTCCGCATGTTCGAGAGGTGGCGTCAGGAGAACTTCTTCAAGTACATGCGCGAGGAACTCGCTCTCGACGCCCTGCTCGACTACAACGTCGAGCCCGCCGACCCCGCCCGCGACGTCCCGAACCCTGTCTGGAACGAGCTGTCGCAGAAGCTTCGCGTGGCCCGCGCCGAGGTCGCCCGTCTCTCCGCTCGCTATGGCCTCCAGGCGCTCGTCAACCTGGAGGCCGAGCGGCCCACCATGCGCGGCTTCAAGATCGCCAACGCACGCCTCGCCAAGCCCCTCGTCGTCGCGCTCCAGCGCTACACCAACCTCGAAGCGCGCCGCGCCCGCGTCCCCCGCCGCGTTCCCGTCGAGAAGGTCGTCGAGGGAGATGTGGTCAAGCTCGACACCGAGCGCAAGCACCTCTCCAACGTCCTCAAGATGGTGGCCTACCAGGTCGAGAGCGACCTCCTGCGCCAGATCGCGCCCCACTACGCCCGCGTCGACGACGAAGGCCGGACGCTCCTCCAGACCGCCTTCGCCGGCGCCGCCGACATCGCCGTCGACGCCGGCGAACTGCGCATCACCCTCGCGCCCCTCAGTTCGCCCCACCGCACGCGGGTCATCGCCACTCTCTGCGACGAGCTGAACCGCACCGCGACCCTCTTCCCAGGAACCAACCTGCGCCTCCGCTACGCCGTCGTCGTCCCGACCTGACCGCCAAACCGGACAGTTGCCATTCCCCTTATGTCAGGAGGTCTGGAGTCGGGCTC
>VGBV01000189.1 GCA_016870325.1 Actinomycetota bacterium | reverse complement strand
GCCGCCCAGCAGCGGGCGCTCGCCGGCGCGCTCCAGGACCCTGCGCACGGCCGCGGGCCGCCCGCCGATCAGCAGCACGAGCAGCACCCCTTGGGCGGCGACCCCGCCCACGAACAGCAGCCGCTGGCCCGAGCGGTAGTCCTCAGCGCGCGCGATCTCCTCGCCGCTCAAGATCGAGGCGGGTTCGACGGCGACGGGATCGAGCACGCCCGAGGGCCGCAGCAGCCAGGCGGCGGCCTCGGCGACGATGATCGCGGCCACCGCGGTCGCGCCCAGCCGCGCCCAGGCGGGCATCCCGGCCCAGGCCCCTGAACGGGGCCCTGCCCGCTTCGGGACGCTCGGCATCGGCATCGGCCCTACGATAGACGGCCTCCCGCGGCCCCCCAGCGGCCCGCCTCCGGAACCGATGCGAGTCGCCGTCCTCACAGACATCCACAGCAACCTCCCAGCCCTGGAGGCGGTGCTCGAGTCGATCGAGCGGGCGGCGCCCGACCAGCGCTGGTGCCTGGGAGATGTCGTCGGCTACGGCGCCCAGCCCGACGAGTGCGCGGCGCTGGCCAAGGAGCGGTGCGACATCTGCCTCGTCGGCAACCACGACCTGGCGGTGACCGGCGAGATCGACACCGACGTCTTCTCGGCCTCGGCGGCGGCGGCGGTCGAGTGGACCAGGGGAACCGCCTCCGAGCAGACGATGGAGTTCCTCAAGGGCCTCAAGCCCGAGGCCGGCGCCGAGGACGTCGGCCTCTACCACGCCTCGCCCCGTGACCCCGTCTGGGAGTACGTGCTGGCGATCGACCAGGCGATCGAGTGCATGGCCGAGCAGGCGGGCCGGGTCAGCCTGATCGGGCACTCGCACGTGGCGCTCTACTTCAGCGAGTCCGACGGCGCCGGCAACGGCGCGCAGGCGGCAGACGGGCACGAGCTGGAGCTGGGCGAGGGTCGCTGGCTGCTCAATCCCGGCAGCGTCGGCCAGCCTCGCGACGGCGACCCGCGCGCGGCCTGGCTCGAGCTCGACACCGAGGCCTGGAAGGCGACCTACCACCGCGTCCCCTACGACATCGACAGCGCCGCGGACGCGATCCGCGAGGTGGGCCTGCCCGACCTGCTCGCGGAGCGGCTCTCGATCGGCCAGTGAGCGTGCCTGATCCGAGCGCGGATCCAGACCGGCCCCTAGCTACCATCGCCGCGATGCCGAACCGCAAGGGGAAGAGCGCGCTCGCCTGCGCCGCCGTCGCCGCCACGCTGGCGCTGGCCGGCTGCGGCGGTGACGACGAGCCCGAGCCCTCGATCCCGATCAGCAGCGCGACCACCCTGGTCGGCACGCTCGACGAGATCCGCGCCAACGTCGAGGTCGGAAGCTGCACGATCGCGGCCGAGAAGGTGATCGAGCTCGAAGGCGAGCTAGCGGCGCTGCCCTCGGGCGTCGACGAGGAGGTCCTGGACGCGCTCGAGCGCGGCACGCTCAACCTCGCGGACCTGATCGAGCAGGACTGCGACGCCCAGGAGGAGCAGACGACCACCCAGGACACGCAGACGCAGGAGACGACGACCGACGAGACGACCACGGACGAGACCACGACGGCGCCGACGACGACCACGACGCCGACCACACCGACGACGCCGACGACGCCCGGTGGTGGAGGCGGGGGCTCCGGCGGGATCACCCCGGGCGGGGGCCTGTGATGAGCCCGCGCAGCCCCAAGGGCGAGCTGATCGGCGACCGCTACCGGATCGAGGACCGGCTCGGAAGCGGCGGCATGTCCACCGTCTTCCGCGCCCAGGACACGATCCTGGAGCGCACCGTCGCGGTCAAGATCCTGGCCGAGCACCTCTCAGACGACGAGCGCTTCATCGCCCGCTTCCGCCGTGAGGCCCTGGCCGTCGCGAAGCTGGTCCACCCCAACATCGTCCAGGTCTACGACACCGGCAACGACAGCGGCCAGTACTACATCGTGATGGAGTACGTGAAGGGGAAGTCCGGCGCCCAGCTGCTGCAGGCGCAGGGCTCGCTCGATCCCGAGACCACGGTCGAGATCGGGGTCCAGGCCTGCGCCGGGCTCGAATACGCCCACCGCCACGGGATCATCCACCGCGACGTCAAGCCCGGCAACCTGATGATCATCGGCGGCCCGGCCGAGCGCGGCGGGGACATGACCGTGAAGCTGGCCGACTTCGGGATCGCCCGCGCCGGCGAGCAACCGCGAATCACCCAGGTCGGCTCCGTGGTGGGGACGGCCGCCTACCTGGCTCCCGAGCAGGCCCGCGGCGACGAGGCGACCCCCTCCTCGGACGTCTACTCGCTCGGGGTCGTGCTCTACCAGTTCCTCACCGGGCGGCTCCCCTACGAGGGCGCCTCGCTGGCCGAGCTGGCGGTGCGCCAGCAGTCCGAGCAGCCCCTGCACCCCTCCTCCTACGCCGACGACGTCCCCCAGAGCGTCGGCGACGCCGTCCTGGTCGCGCTCGACTCCGACCCCAACCACCGCTTCGCCGCCGCCGGCGAGCTGGCCGACGCCCTGCGCCGCGGCCTCGGCGGGGAGTCCCCGACCCAGACCGGCGCCACCCGCGTGATGGCCGGCGACGCGCCGACCGCCGCGACCCGGCACATGCCTCGCACCCAGTCGACCCGGCCCGTGCGGCGCTCCCC
>VGBV01000188.1 GCA_016870325.1 Actinomycetota bacterium | reverse complement strand
GCACCGGCTGTCGCGCTTCGTGATGCGGCGCCCGGGAATCGTGGCGGCCTCCAGCGCCACGCTGCTGATCGTGCTGGGGCTGCCCTTCCTGCGAATCGAGTTCACCGCGCCCGACTCCCAGATCCTGCCCGAGGAGCGCAGCGCCCGCCAGGTCGATGACGTGCTGCGCGCGCAGTTCGCTCCCAACCGCGACACGCCGATCCGGCTGCTGGTCGAGAACGCGACTCCGGAGGGTGTCCAGCGGGTCACGGCGGAGCTGCGCGCGACCGAGGGCGTGATCGCGGTCAACCCGCCGCAGACGCTGCCGAACGGAGACGCCGTGATCGAGGCGATCTCGGCGGAGCCCTACATCGCCAACGACAGCCGCGACACCGTCAGGGCGATCCGCGAGCTGCCGCAGCCCGCCGGCGCCGAGGTCCTGGTCACCGGCGCGACGGCCGGCTTCCTCGACTTCCAGCAGAGCCTCTCCGAGCACCTGCCGCTGGCCGTCGCGATCATCGTCGGGGCGACGCTGATCGTGCTCTTCCTGATGACGGGATCGGTGGTGCTGCCCGTCAAGCAGCTGCTGATGAACCTGCTCAACCTCAGCGCGGTGTTCGGGATCCTGGTGCTGATCTTCCAGGACGGGCGGCTCGAGGGCCTGCTCGACTACCGCAGCCAGGACGCGGTCGAGCAGACGATGCCGATCCTGCTGTTCGCGGTCGCCTTCGGCCTCTCGACCGACTACGGCGTCTTCCTGCTCTCGCGGATCAAGGAGGCCCGCGACGCCGGCGCGCGCAACAACGACGCGGTCGCGATCGGATTGGAGCGCACGGGGCGGATCGTGACCGCGGCGGCGCTGCTGTTCGCGATCGCGATCGGCGCATTCGCGACCTCGGAGATCATCTTCATCAAGCAGAACGGGATCGGCACCGCGCTCGCCGTGCTGATCGACGCCACGATCATCCGGGCGCTGCTGGTGCCCTCGCTGATGGCGCTGCTGGGGAGCTGGAACTGGTGGGCGCCGCGGCCGCTGCGGCGGCTGTACTGGCGCTTCGGCGTCAGCGAGTCCCTGCCCGAGAGCGCGCTTGCGGCTCGCGGCGGGCGCGACGGCTATCCTGCCGCCCCGTGACCATCGCAACCGCAATGTTCCTGATCGCGATCGGCGCGATCCTGCGTTACGCGATCAACGTCGAGACCGACGTGATCAACATCCAGACCGTCGGCCTGATCCTGATGATCGCAGGCGGCGCCGGCCTCGCCCTCTCCCTGCTCTACGAGCTGGTGCAGTCGGGCAACCGCGACAAGCCCCGCGATCGCGACGAGCACCCCCAGCAGCGCGGCGGATACGACGATCCGACGCGCCGCATGCGCTAGCGCTCAGGTCGCTCCGATCACCCCAGCGAGCGCCGCCCGGCAAGCGCCTTGCCGAGCGTGACCTCGTCGGCGTGCTCGAGGTCGGCGCCGACGGGCAGGCCGCTGGCGAGGCGGGTGACCGTGAGCGCGCCGTTCGAGCCGGAGCGCCCCCGCAGGGCCTCGGCGATGTGCAGCGCGGTCGCCTCTCCCGTGGTGGTCGGGTTGGTGGCCAGCACGACCTCGGTGACCTCGCCGTCGACGCGATCGAGCAGCTCGGCGATCTTCAGGTCCTCGGGGTCGACGCCGTCTATCGGGGAGAGCGCGCCGCCGAGCACGTGGTAGACGCCGCGGTACTCGCCGGTGCGATCGATCGGGATCACGTCGGCGGGCTCCTCGACCACGCAGATCAGCGAGCGCTCGCGGCGCGAGTCCTCGCAGATCCGGCAGCGCGGGCCCTCGGAGAGGTTGAAACAGACCTCGCACAGCCCCACCTTCTCCTTCACCTCGCGGATCGCCTCGGCCAGCGCCAGCGCGTCGGCGTCCTCTGCGCGGAGGATGTGGAAGGCGAGCCGCTGCGCGGTGCGCTGCCCGATCCCGGGCAGCTTCGAGAGCTCGCCGATCAGGCGGCTGATCGGGCCTGCGTACATGGGTGGAGCCTAGCCGCGGGTCGGGTCGAGGCCGCCGATGGCGGGAAATTCAGCATCTCTCCTCCTTAGTGCCGGGGCCACGGCGGCTTGCAAGCCGATGGAGAGCCGGTCGCGCCCCCGCCGCCCAACGTTCATTCCCCTCGGCCGATCCTAACCACACGGCTCGGCGAAAAGCAAGGCGGACTAGGCTGCCCCGAGCTCGCGCACCACGTCGTCGGCCCAGGGGTTGTCGCCCATGCCGTCCTGGCCGACGACCATCTTGTCGCCGTCGGGCCACTCGAGCGTCACTCGCGTGGTCGTCTGCAAGCGCTTGGTGCCGGCCTTCAGCCCCTCGTGGTCCCAGGCGGCGACCTCCTCCTTCGCCTCGGGGCCGCCGCGCTTCTGCTTGTACTTGAACGCGTGCAGGCCGCTCGGCGTCACCGCCAGCAGGAACTGCCCGGGCAGCCCGCCGGCCTTCTTCTTGCCCATCAGGTGGGCGGCGCCGTAGGCGAGGGCGCCGACCTGCAGCTTCGAGATTCCGTACTTGGTCCCCGAGCCCGTCGTCCGGAACGGCCCGACCGCGAGCACCTCGTCATCCAGCATCGGCTGCACCGTCTCGCGAAACTTGCCTCGCCACTCCTCGGCGATCTCGGGGCTGATGTCGAAGCGTCCCATCCGGTTCCTCCTACCCCTATCGCTTGCGTCCGGGACGCTACATGCCCGGCAGGCCCGGCAGGCCGCCGCCCGGACCGCCGGCGATCCCGCCGAGCTTGGA
>VGBV01000187.1 GCA_016870325.1 Actinomycetota bacterium | reverse complement strand
GCAGGAGGTGCTCGGCCGCCCGCTCGGCGCGCACACGCTTGTCGCCGGCCCGGTGGACTGGCGCCCGGCTTCGAGGCCGCGTTGACCTTCGTCGAATACCTTCGCTTGCCCGGGAGTCGCCGGCGCTGGTGATCTCGATCGTCGCGCTGTTCGTCGCGCTCGGCGGGGGCGCCTATGCGGCCAAGGTCGCCAAGAACAGCGTCGGCACCTCGCAGCTGAAGAAGAAGTCCGTCAGCACCGACAAGATCAAGGGTCTGGCCGTGACGGACCTGAAGCTCGCTGACGGCGCGGTTACCGAGTCGAAGCTCGACGATCCGACGATGTCGATACGGGCGTGGGCCCGGGTGACCTCAGCTGGCGCCTTGACCGCAAGCAGCGGCATCACCGCCATTACCAAGCCGGCGACCGGCCGTTACTGCCTGCAGCTCGGGTTCTCGCCGAGCTCGGCGGTGACCAGCTTCGACGCCGCGGGCTCGAACCTCGGCAACACGAAGCCGATCCTGGTGCAGACGAACTCGCCCCTCTGCCCGGGCGAACCCAACAACGTGCGGGTCTTCATCGCCAATGAAGTCGGCGCTGATGCGGACCGCGGGTTCTACATCCAGATCAACTAGGGCTCGGGCGGCGCTCGCATTGAAGCGCCTCGGGGCACCGCCGGACCATGTCCGGCGGTGCCCCTCGCGCGGGCGCCGGGGTAGTCTTCTGCCCATGCAGAGCGACCGCTTCCGCGCCGCGGCCGAGGCCAAGGACTTCTCGGCGATCGACGAGCTGTTCGCGGAGGACGTCGAGTTCAAGAGCCCCGTCGTGTTCAAGCCCTATCAGGGGCGCGAGGCGGTGGCGATGCTGCTCGGCGCCGTCGTCCAGGTGTTCGAGGACTTCCGCTACACCGACCAGACCGAGACCGGCGACACCGCCACGCTCGCCTTCAGCGCCCGGGTCGGCGACCGGGAGCTGGAGGGGATCGACCTGCTGCGCTTCGACGAGCAGGGCAAGGTCAGGCAGATGGCCGTCTACGTCAGGCCGATGAGCGCCATCAACGCCCTCGCCGCCGCGATGCAGCAGAAGCTCGAAGCGGCCCAGGCCTCGGCCTGAGCCGACTGGGCCAGCGTAGAGCGCCGATCAGTCGGCGCTCTACCTGCAGGGACGCACGATCCGATCGCGCGGGGCGCCGAGCGCCGTCAGTCGGCGCTCTACCTGCAGGGACGCACGATCCGATCGCGCGGGGCGCCGAGCGCCGTCAGTCGGCGCTCTACCTGCAGGGACGCACGATCCGATCGCGCGGGGCGCCGAGCGCCGTCAGTCGGCGCTCTACCTGCAGGGACGCACGATCCGATCGCGCGGGGCGCCGAGCGCCTCAGGGGCAGCTCGGGCCGAGGCAGTCGCGCAGCTGGGCGAGCAGCGCCTCGAGCTCGGCGATCACGGGTGCGTGCGCTGGGCTCTGGTGCAGGCTCTGGAGCTGGAACGGGTCGGCCGCGAGGTCGTAGAGCTCGCGGTCGCCGTTGTTGTGCTCGATCCAGACCCAGTCGCCGCGCCTGACGGCGACGGCGCCGGTCTGGTTGCTCTCCAGCAGCAGGTCTCGGCCGGCCATCCTGCTCGGGTCGCGGGCGAGCGGGAGCAGGGGCGTCCCGTCCATGATCAGGGAGGGCTTGGCCCGGGCGAGCGCAGCGATCGTCGGGGCCAGATCGACGTTGGAGACGAGCTGCTCGCGCACGACGCCGGCCGGGAACCCCGGCCCGCGCACGATCAGCGGCACGCGCGTCGACTCCTCATAGAGGTGGGCCTTGAACAGGAGCCGGTGCGACCCCATCTGCAGGCCGTTGTCCGAGGTGAAGACGAAGTGGGTGTTGCGCTTGTCGCCGGCCTTGCGCACCTGGCCGACGATCCGCTTGACGGCGTCGTCCACCGCCAGCAGGCTCTCGAGCTGGCTGCGGTAGCGCAGGTCGAGGTCGGCGATCGCCCCGGGGCCGAGCGGCTCCGTGTCCCGGATGTAGGACGGCTTGTCGCTGACGTCCTCCTCGTTGAAGTTCGGGGTCCTCGGCAACCGCGCCGCCCCGAAGCGCCCAAGGTGGCGGGGGGCCGGCTGCGGATCGCGGATCGCCCCCGGGACCCGGGACTGCTCCCCGTGGGGCGCTGTCGGGGTGAACCAGAGGAAGAGCGGCCTCGGATGGGGGGCGCGGCGCTTGAGGAAGTCGATCGCGTGGCCCGCGAGCACGTCGGTGACGTAGTGCTCGGGGCGCTTTCCGTAGCGGCGCACGCTGCCGTTCTCGTTCAGCTTGTACTTGTACCGGCGCTGATCGGTCCCGGCCGTGAGCGCGAACCACTCGCTCCATCCGGGCGGCACCTGGCGCGCGTCGGGGACCTCCTCGACGAAGCCGTCGTCCACTCCATATCCGTTCAGGTACTTGCCCACCATCGCCGTGCGATAGCCGGCCCGGCGCAGCCAGACGGGCAGCGTGTCGGCCTCCTCGAGCGCCCCGTAGCCCTGGATCAGGTCGGTCGCGATCACCCTGTTGTTGTGGGAATGCTGGCCGGTGAGGAAGGTGGCGCGCGAGGGACAGCAGAGAGGGTAGGCGGCGTAGCTGTTGGCGAAGGTGGTCCCCTTCGATGCCAGCAGCCGGGTGACGTTCCCGAGCCCAAGCAGGCTGTCGCTCTGGTCATCGGTCTCGATCACGATCACGTTCGGCCGCTTCTGGCTGCGGTTGGCGCAGCGCAGCAGCAACCGCCGCGCGCGGCGGTTCG
>VGBV01000186.1 GCA_016870325.1 Actinomycetota bacterium | reverse complement strand
CGGGCGGATCGGCCAGACGGACCCGGCGCGGGCGGCCCACCTGGCGCGGGCCATGGCCGCGGCGAAGGCAGCGGCGCAGCGGCAGGCCCAGCAGCGGGGCGAGCGCGAGAGCGATCTCCTCGGCCGGGTCGAAGCCGCGCCAGGCCCGGCGCATGGGCGAGGGCGGGACCGGGACCAGATCCCCCTCCAGCCCCTCGGCGAGAGAGGCGATCCGGGCGGCCGCGACCCGGGCCAGGGACAGCCGGCGGCCGAACTTGAGCCCGTGGACGAGCCCGCGCGCCGCGCCCTCGAAGGGCCAGGCCGCGACCAGCAGCTCGACTCCGGGCGGCGCCGGCACCGACGCCGGTGGGGGCAGGGGCGCTCCCGTCGCAGCCGGGTCGGAACCGAGCTCGAGCGCGCAGCCCGCGCAGAGCACCGACGCTCCCGCGCAGGGCGCGCCGCAGACGGCGCACCGGGGCGGCGCCACCAACCCGGAGAGCCGGCGCGCCACCGACGGCGGGGGATGATCGCCGGCGACCATGGCGCCAGCTTGGCCGCGCGGAGCGCGCGGCCGGCGCGCGGGCTATGCCGGCTTCGTGCCGAAGACGCCGCCGAACACGGTCGCCCGCTCGGGCACCCGCGCTCCCGCGAGCACCACGGCATGGCGAAGGCGCGCGCCGCCGGCTATCTCGGCGCCGTCGCCGACGACCACAGGTCCGCAGAGCCCGGCGCCGGGGTCCACCCTGCACCCCGAGCCGATCAGGACCGGGGCCTTCAGCCACGCGCCCTCGAAGCTGCTCTCGGCGCCGGCCAGGACTCCCGGCTCGACCTCGACGCCGGGCGCCTGCAGCGAGACTTCTCCCGAGAGCGCGTCGACGTTGCCCTGGACGAACTCCGAGACCGAGCCGATGTCGTTCCAGTAGGTGTCGTCATCGACCTCGTGCGAGTAGAAGGGAACGTCTTCCTCCAGCAGCGCCGGGAACACGTCCGTCGCCCAGTCCGCGAACCCGCGCGGCTGCTCGGCGTCTCCTGCGGGGCTGGGAGCGTCCGGGTCTGGGAAGTGGTCGAAGATCTCGCGCCGGAAGACGTAGATGCCGCAGTTGGCCAGGTTGGACAGCGCCTCGGCGGGATCGGGCTTCTCCTGGAAGCCGTGGATGCGGTCGTCCTCGCCGGTGATCGCGACCCCGAACTGGGCGGTGTCGGCGACGCGCTTGGTCGCGAGCGTGGCGATGCCGTCGTTCGCCTCGTGTGCGGCGGCGAGCGAGCGCAGGTCGCCGTCGGTGAGCGCGTCGCCGGAGATGACCAGGAAGGACTCCGTGGCCGCGAGGAACTCGCGGGCCTTGCCGACGCCGCCCGCGGTGCCGAGGGGCTCGGGCTCCTCGCTGTAGCTGAGCGAGATCCCGGCGCGCGAGCCATCGCCGAAGTGCTCGCGGATCGCCTCGGGCATGTAGGAGAGGTTGCAGATCACCTCGTCGAAGCCGTGCCCGGCGAGCAGGCGGGCGATGTGCTCCATCACCGGCACGTTCAGCACCGGCGCCATCGGCTTCGGCATCAGGTTCGTCAGCGGCCGCAGCCGCGTCCCCAGTCCGGCCGCCATGATCATCGCTCTCACCGCGAGGGCACCTGGGTGGGGGTCGCATGCGGCACGGGGCACGAAGGATATGAGCAGAATGCTCCCGGTGGGACGCAGCGAGAAGGACAGCCGCCGCAGGACGCCGGTCCAGCGCCGGACCGAGCGGGTGATCGCCGCCGGGCAGTCCCCGGCGGCGACCGGCCGCAGGCTCAACCGCGACCCGACGCTGCTCGGCATCGTGCGCTCGGTCAGGGCCGTGCTGCCGGGCGAGCCCCGGGTCGCCGACCCGATGGAGCTCGGCGCCGAGCAGCGCCCCAAGGCCGTGGGACGGATGCTGTCGGAGATCAGCAACGAGCGCCCGGGGGTGCTGGGCGAGGCCGGGCTGGGGGCGCTGCAGGCCCGGCAGGCGATATCCGAGGCGCAGGGGCGGGGACGCGGCAAGAACGAGCTGGCGATCGCCTTCACCGAACTGGTCGGGTTCTCCGACTGGGCGCTCGAAGCCGGTGACGAGGCCGCGGTGGACCTGCTGCGCGACGTCAGCGTCGCGGTCGAGCCGCCGGACAAGTCCCACGACGGCACCGTAGTCAAACGCCTCGGGGACGGGATGATGGCCGTGTTCAAGGGCGTCGACGGCGCGATCGCGGCGATCGAGGAGGGGCGCGACCGGTTGCAGGACGTCGACGCGGACGGCTTCACGCCGCGGATCCGCGCCGGGGTCCACTGCGGCAAGCCGCGCAAGGTCGACAGGGACTACTTCGGCGTGGACGTCAACATCACCGCTCGCGTCGCCGACCGCGCCGGCCCCGGCGAGCTGCTGCTCTCGGGCGCGGCGCTGGACTCCGCGACTGGCGACGGGCTCACGGTCAGCGACCGCAGGCCGCTCGACGCCAAGGGCGTCCCCGAGGAGTTCCCCGTCTACGCGGTCGCGCTGCGGGGCTGAGCGTGCGGGATCCGATGCCCATCGGCGACGGCGTCTCGATCCCGCTGGAGGAGATCGAGCTGCGCGCGAGCCGCTCCTCGGGCCCAGGCGGCCAGCACGCGAACGTGACCTCGTCGCGGATCGAGGCGGTCTTCGACGTCACCGCCTCGCCGAGCCTGAGCGAGGCCCAGCGGCGGCGGCTGCGGGAGAAGCTCGGCGACCGCGTCACCGCCGTCGCCCAGGACGCCCGCAGCCAGGCGCGCAACCGCGAGCTCGCGCTGGAGCGCCTTGCGGCGAAGCTGACCGAGGGCGTGCGGAGGCCGAAGCG
>VGBV01000185.1 GCA_016870325.1 Actinomycetota bacterium | reverse complement strand
GGCCAGGCGCCGCCAGGCAAGGAGGCAGGGAGTCCGAATAGCAGCGCTATCCGGACGACCGAGGACGCAGCATGGTGGTGATCTGGACCGGTCATTTCCGGTGAGACGTTTCGAGGAGGGCCACTAGGCGAGGAGGCTGACGTCCAGTGATCCCATCGGACAGGCGGCTCAGCGCGGCGGGCTCGCCAGGTGGAATTTGCCGCAGACCCCGCAGCGGTAGTAGCTCTTGCCGAAGCGCTTGGCCTCCTCCTTTGCCTTGCGCTCGCTCGAGTAGCCCCGCTTTGGCTCGCCCCGCGGGTTGAAGTGCTCGCCGACTATCCGCTCGCCCATGCAGATCGAGGCTAGAGGACGATGCCGGCGGCGAGGGCGGCCACGGCGACGGCTCCGACGACGACTGATCCCTCGTACCCGATGCGGCGACCGCGGCCTAGCATCCCCTGACGTGGCTGACCCCGGGCGACCCGACATCCTCCTGATCGAGGACGAGACCGCGATCACCGAGCCGCTGGCCGAAGCGCTCGAGCGCGAGGGCTTCACGGCCCGGGTCGCGGGCACGGCCGCGGACGGCCTGCGCATGGCCTCCGAGGCGACCCCCGACCTGGTGCTGCTCGACATCGGTCTCCCGGACGGCTCCGGGCTCGACGTCTGCCGCGAGTTGCGGCGCGAGGGCGAGCTGCCGGTGATCATGCTGACCGCGCGGGGCTCGGAGGCCGATCGCGTCGCGGGCCTGGAGATGGGTGCCGACGACTACGTGGTCAAGCCCTTCTCCGCTCGTGAGGTGACAGCGCGGGTGCGGGCGGTGCTGAGACGCTCCCGCCCCGAGCCCGGCGAACGCGAGCGCATCCACATCGGCGAGGTCGAGCTCGACGCGAACCGCCACTCGGTCGCGCTCGCGGGCGAGGCGCTGGAGCTCTCGCGCAAGGAGTTCGAGCTGCTGAAGGCGCTGATGGAGCGGGCCGGCGATGTGATCACGCGGCAGGACCTGATCGAGGACGTCTGGGACATGAACTGGTTCGGCTCCACCAAGACGCTCGACGTCCACATCAGCGGACTGCGCAAGAAGCTCGGGGACGATCCTTCCGATCCCCGCTTTATCCACACCGTGCGGGGCGTCGGCTTTCGCTTCTCGGCGCCCGACGAGTTATGAGCCTGCGCGCCCGCCTGCTGGCGGCGTTCGCCTACGCCCTGCTGGTCGTGATCGTGGCGCTCGAGGTGCCGCTGGCCTCCAACCTCGACTCGCGCGTCAGGGCGGAGGTCGAGGCCGACTCCGCCACACAAGCGCAGGTGGTGGCCGCCTCGGTCACCGACCAGCTCTCGCTGCCGGCCCGCCTGAACCGGGTCTCGGCCCAGGCCTCGCAGCGGCTCGGCGGGCGCGTGTTCATCGTCGACGGACGAGGGCGCCTGCTGGCGGACTCGTCCGGCCTCGAGACGAAGGGGTCGATCTTCGCCTCGGAGAGCCACCCTCCCCTGCTGCGGGCGCTGAACGGCGAGATCGCGCAGGGGACGCACGAGCCGGACACCGATGAGCTCTCGACCGCGGTCCCGATCGTCCGCGGAGGCCGCACGATCGGGGCGCTGGAGGTCGAGCAGAGCCTCGACGCTGTCAACCGCGAGGTGCGGGAAGACGTGCTGGCCTTGGTGGCGATCGGGCTGCTGGCGCTCGCCCTGGGCCTGGGCGTCGCCTGGATCCTGGCGGGATCGATCGCTCGCCCCCTGCACTCGCTGGCTGCCGCCGCCAGGCGGATGGCCGGCGGCGACCTGGACGCCCGCGCTCCGACCACCGGGTCGAGCGAGCAGGTCGACGTCGCCACCGCCTTCAACGAGATGGCCGACCGGCTGGGGTCGGTGCTGGAGTCCCAGCGCGCCTTCGTCGCCGACGCCTCCCACCAACTGCGCACGCCGCTGACCGGGTTGCGGCTACGGCTGGAGGCCGCGGCCGCCAAGTCCCCGGGAGACGCCCAGTCCGACCTGGAGGCCGCGGACCGCGAGACCGAACGCCTCTCCCAGGTGATCGACGACCTGCTCGACCTCGCCTCGAGCGAGGAGCCCTCCGAGGGAGGCTCCGCGAGCCTCGAGCGGGCGGCCGCCGACGCGGAGAGCCGCTGGAGGGACCCCGCCGACGATTCGGGCAGGCGGCTGCAGCTCTGCGAGGCGCCCGACGTCGCGGTCCGCGCCGGCCCGCGGGACCTGGCGCTGATCCTCGACAACCTGATCGAGAACGCGATCAAGTACTCGCCGCGGGGCTCGACGATCCGGATCGAATGGGCGGCCGACGACTGCTGCGCCTCGCTGCGGGTCCTGAGCGGGGGCGACCCCCTGGGCGAGGAGGAGCGCGAGCGCGCCTTCGAGCGCTTCTACCGAGGGGGCTCCTCGCGACGCAAGCCGGGGACGGGCCTCGGGCTGCCCGTGGTCGCGGCCCTCGCCAGGCGCGCGGGGGGATCGGCCGAGATCGGCAACCGGGACGAGGGCGGCGTCGTCGCCCAGGTCTCCCTGCCCGTCGCGGAGGGCGACTTTGCCGACTCTTAACCCACCGCCGCTACGGTCATCGCCATGACCGTCAGAACCGTAGTCGGCGCGGTGCTGCTGGGAGCGCTCGGGATCCTCTGTGCGGCCGCGATCGGGATCGCCGTCAACCGCTTCGCGGGCGAGGAGATCGGGCTGGCGGCGCAGCCCTTCTCAATCACCCCCGCCGAGAGCGGGCTGAAGCCCGCGCCCGCGCCCGGCCCCGGCCGCAAGGACGACGACGCTGACGGGGCCTCGAGCGACTCCTTCTCGAGCAGCTCAGGCGATGACTCGGGGGGCGATGACCCGGGCGGATCCGATCGCGGCGGTGGGCGCGATGATTCCGGCGGCGGCTCGGGCGGCGGCGGCTCGGGCGGCGGCGGCTCGGGCGGCGGCGGGAGCG
>VGBV01000184.1 GCA_016870325.1 Actinomycetota bacterium | reverse complement strand
GCTCCCGTTGGCGACCGTCCCGTCATGCGCTGGTGGTCACCGGAGGAGATCGAGGCCCAAGAGAAAGACATCGTGTTCGTCCCGCGCGAGATAGCCCGGCTCATCCTTCCGCTGCTCCGCGGCGAGTTTCCGGAGACGCCGATCCTCATCGACGACGACGTCATCGACCGCGCGCGGGGTACTCCCCTGCCGTCCCAACGCGGCGATTTTCGTAGTTCAAGGCATCAGCCGCCTCATCTAGTTTCGGACGACCACTTGGTCGCCGAGCCAAGTCACGTGACCGACCCAGAAGTTGGGTCCGAGCTACGTGTCAATCGCCGGCCGATCTGATCCACCCATGGTCGGCAATGTGATCCACCCAGATCGGGCTTTGGCCGGTGGGCGAGATCGGCGCCACGAGGCCTTGCGATTCGGCGCGATCGGGCATGCTCCAGCTCACTCCGTTGGCTGGGTCAGACGCTGCTGGCCGGCGCTGCGATCGGCAGCTCCTCCTTCCTCCGCCCACGCTGGCGAAAGCTCTGGCCTTCGATCACGATTGTCCGGCTGTGGTGCGTCAGGCGATCGAGAGCAGCACTGGCGAGCAGGCTGTCGGAGAACATGTCCGGCCATTCGTGGAAGGCGCGGTTGCTGGTGACGATGAGCGCCTTGCGCTCGTAGCGCTCGCGGATGATCTCGTAGAGGTCCTCCGAGGCCTGGGCGGAGAGCGGCCGCAGGCCCAGGTCGTCGATCACCAGCAGGTCCAGGGCGCAGAGCCGGGCGAAGCGGCGGCGGTAGCTCCCGTCGGCGCGCGCGGCGTTCAGGTCGGCGAAGAGGCGGTGCGCCGGCCTGACCCAGACGGAGTATCCGCGCTTCAGCGCCTCGAAGGCGAGGGCATGGGAGATGTGGCTCTTGCCCGTGCCCGTCGGCCCGCACAGCAGGGAGTTCTCCGCGCGGGCGACGAAGCCGCAGGTGGCGAGCTCGAGGATGAGCGTCCGGTTGAGCTGGGGGGCAGCGCTGAAGTCAAACTGGGCGAGGGTCTTGTTCGGCTCGATGCCGGACTCCTGCATCGCCCTGGCGAACCTCGCCTGGCTCCGCCGCTCGAGCTCGTCGTCGAGGAGGAGGGCGAGGAACTCGGTCGGGCCGAGCTGGCTCTCCGCCGCCTGGGCGGCCCGGTGCTCGAGGCTGAGAAGCATGCCCGAGAGCTTGAGCTGGCGCAGGCGTGCGGCCAGGGGATGGGTCAGCATCGCTGCAGCTCCTTGCGGGCGGCGGCGCCGAAGAACTCCTCGGCCTGGCGGGCGAAGGCGAAGGCCATCTGCGTCGGCCGCGACGGAGCACGCTCGGGCAGGGGCTGCTGGTCGAGGGCAGCGTTGAGGATGTCCTTGATGCGGCGGTAGCGGACGTCGCCGTAGTGGAGAGCGCGAGCGCAGGCCGCCTCCAGGCGCGTCTTGCCGACGGAGTCACCCAGCCGCAGGATCGCCTGGACGGCGCGCAGCCGGTCGAGGGGGCGCTCGCCGAGGAGGCTCTCGACGACCTCGCCGGTGGCAGGGCCGACCAGCCGGGCGAGCTCGCGACAGCGCTGCGGCGTCTTCTCCAGGTAGGCCGCCTTCTCCGGCGGATAGTGAGCCTGGTTCGTCCGCCAGGTGCCCTTCGCGCTCGCGCGCGGATGCGTGGCCAGGAGCTCGCGGCCGTCGAAGAGCTGGACGACCCGCTCGAACAGGTAGACGTCCAGCTGCTTGCCGGCGTAGCGGTAGGGCGCCGAGTAGTACGCGCCGTCGACGGTCACGTGGCAGTCGCGATGGAGCTTCGCTCGGCGCACGTCCGTCAGCTCGAACGGCGTCGCCGGAAGCGGCAGGAGGTGGCCGCGCTCGACTGCGAAGAGCGCCAGCGGCGCCTTGCGGGTCGTGCCATGCTCGCGCGTCCCCGCTCGCTCCCGCACCCACGCCTGGAGCTTCAGGTTCGCCGGCCCGAGTTCCGCGCACGCCAGCCCGGCCAGGAAGGAGCGGGCGACGAAGTGGATCCCCGACTCGACTTTCCCCTTGTGCGCGGGCGTCCGCGGCCGATTCGGGCTCACGAGGAAGCCACAGTGATGGGCGAAGCGCCGGTAGGCCTCGCCCAGGACCGGGTCGTGCAGCGCCGCCTCGAGCACTGCCGCCTTCAGGTTGTCGATCACGACTTTGCGGACGACCCCGCCGAAGCTCTCGAAGGCGCGCCGGTGCAGCGCCACCCAGGTCGCGATCTTCTGGTCCAGGACCAGCTCGGCGTACTGGTGGCGGCTGAAGGAGAGGGTCATGACAAAGACGTAGGCGGTGCGCAGGACGCCGTCCTTGGGGTCGACGAACTTGCCGGCGGAGCCGAAGTCGACCTGCGCCTCCTCCCCGGGCGCCGTCTGCACCCGCACCGTCACCGCCGGCTCCTTCGGCCGCACGCGTGCGACGAAGCGGCGCAGCGAGGAGTAGCTGCCGCCGTAGCCGTGGTCGGCACAGAGCCGGTCGTGGATCGTCCGCAGCTCGATGCCTTGCTCCAGCATCGCCCCGACGACGTCCCGGTACGGCTCCAGCGTGGAGACCGTCTGTGGCGGCCGCGCCTCCTGCTTCGCCCAGCGGTCCAGCTGGTCCGCGGTCGCTTCCGTCGCGAGGCCGGCGACCGCCCGCCGGTACTTGCGCACGGTCACCCGCGACAACCCCAGGTCGTGCGCGATGGCCCGGTCGCTCTGTCCTCGTCGGCTCCGCTCCAGCACCTCTTCGATCCTGTTCACGTGCAAGCGCTCCATCCGGCCCCCGTCCTTTTTGGGGCACCGTCTCTGCTCAAAGGCGATGGAGCGAGCTGGATCACATTGCCGGCTCCGGGTGGATCACACCTGCCGGCGATCGGTGGATCAGATCAGCCGGCTCTGGGTGGATCACACCTGCCGACTCCAGGTGGATCAG
>VGBV01000183.1 GCA_016870325.1 Actinomycetota bacterium | reverse complement strand
GCCCGGAGACGACCCCGGGCGCGATCCCGAGGCCCTCCCGGGCGCACCACTCGCTCGCCATCCGGGGCTCCGGCAGCTCGACCAGCGGCACCTCGTAGCGCTCTGCGACCGTCTCGATCCGCTGCCAGCGCTCGAGCCCGACCAGGTGCACGGGCGGGACGAAGAGCGTCACCGGCCGCGCGTACTTGGCCCTGAAGCCGGCGTCGTATAGCTCGACCTGCCCCCAGGCCTCGACGACGCCCGTGACCATCAGGCGCGGCGATCGCCCCACGGACTTGCAGCGGTGCGGGTGGTAGGCGTAGAGCCCGCAGCCGCAATCGGGATCCGGCGCGCGGTGCGTCTCCAGCAGGCAGTGGGCGCTGGTGGGCTCGCCGTCGGGAGCCCAGATCAGCGCAGTTCCGCCGGGAGTGGAGGCGTGGCGGAGGCCGATCAGGAAGGAATGCGGGCCGACGAACCAGGTGCGGACGCCGTGGATCACGCCCGGGAGCAGCGGGGCACCCAGCGTCGGCGGCGGCTCGGGCTTGCTCATGCGAGGCTCCGCGCGGGCTCCTTCTCGCGCTCGCGCTCGGGTGCCGGCTCCGCAGGCACGGGATCGGGTTCCGGGGTCGGATCCGGTGTGCGCTCGGGCTCCGGCTCGCGCTCGGGGGCGGGCGCCGGTGCGCGCTCAGGCCGCTCAATCGGCTCGACGATGATCGTCCTCGATGGTCCGGGAAGGGTCATGAAGGTTCAGTCGCGGCGGGGGGCAAATTCCTGACGGGCCCCCGGTAGCGAGAGAAGACCTCGGCAGGCCTGCCCTCGATCCCCTTCCAAACCGGCCGCACCCGGAGCGTGAAGTGATGGCGCGAGCGGCAAAGCAACCGAGGGGGCCGCACGACCACGACCTGGTTTCGCCCCTTCCGGAGCGGCCCGAGCTTGGACCTGTGCGAGCCGAGCGAGTCGCCGTTTCGCAGGTTGCCGGTCACGACGACGTTCAGTTGCTCGAGCTTCCGGCGAGCCTGGATAGTGGCGCTGAGAACGCAGCGCTCGCGGTCCATCCGCACGGCCAGGACCTTGGCCGGCCGCGGCGCCGGCTCCTCGTCGAACCCGAACCAGCCGAAGAGGATGCCGCCGGCCATCATCACGCAGATGGCCGCGATGCCGCCGTACCAGGCGATCGAGAAGAGCACGACCAAGGCGATCACGGCCGCCTGTCCCAGCCACTGCCCGACCCGCACCACCCCGGCGCCGAGTCGCTCCAGCCGGCCCGGTTCGGGCGGCGGGGAGGTGGCCGGCGGGGGCGGGGTCGTCGGGGGCGGCGTCGGCGAGGGCGGCGTCGGCGAGCGAGGCGGCCGGTACGCGGCCTGCTGCGGCGGAGGCCGGAGCGGAGCCAGCAGCTCCTCGACCCGCTGATCGCCAAGCGCCCCGCCCCTCTCGCGCACGAGCTCGAGCACATCCGCAGGCCGCTCGGCGACCAGCAGCTCGGCCTCATACAGGGCCGCCAGCTCTGCGATCGCCTCCCGCGGGGCGGCCGGCCAGTGCGCGCCGGCGATCAGGGCGAGGGGCCGCGCGCGCTCGGCGCGAAAGCCGTCCTCGTGCACCTCGACCCGTCCGCAGGCCTCAACGATCCCGATCGGCCCCACCATCTCGACCAGGCAGGGGTCATTGAGCACGCTCTGGCCGTGCAGCGCGATGTGCTCGCCGTAGAGCGGGCCGACCGTGTCGGGTCGCGGGTGAAGCGCATAGAGCCCGCAGGAACAGCCGCCAGCGGGGGTTCGGTGGCGGCGGCCGCCGCCGCCGGGCGGCTCGCAGACAGACTCGGTCCACTCGCCGTGCGGCTCCCAGACCGCGCTCGCCACCGCCGCGCCCAGCCTGACCGCCGAGCTCGGCAGCCTCGCCTGCACGACCCAGGCCCGCACACCCAGGATCGAACCGGCGAAGAAGGGCGGGTCCCGGCTCAGCGCCACTTCGGCAGGGCCTCCGAGGCCGAGTGCGCGGCGGTGTCGCCGGCGCCGATCAGCTCCAGCTCGAACTCGAGCAGCGAGCGGTGGGGCTCCTTCGGCCGACCCGAGAGCCCGCGGTGACAGCGCTCGCGCGCCGCATCGAAGCGGCCCGCGCGGCGCAGCACGTCGGTCAGCAGCAACTGGGTGGACGCAGAGCCGCTCCCGGCGATCCCCTCGCCGGCGGCGACTGCCCGAGCGAACGCGGCGGCCGCGCGCAACCGGGCGCACTGCGCCGCCCGCTCGTCTCCCCCGTCGTCGCGCTCCCAGGCCTCCCGCAGCGCCCGCCAGCCCTCCGCGGCCTGGCCGCGATCGGGGAACGGCATCGCCTCGCCGCCTGCCAGATGGCGGTAGTCGAGGTCGGGCGCTCTGCAGCCGGCGATCTCCATCGCCTTTGACGGTCGTAGCCGCCGCCGGGTCCTGACATCCACCGCCACCCCGAGGCGGTCCGCGGAGCGAAATTAGCTCGTTCCCGAACTTTCCGTCCGAGGGCCTCGATACATTGATTGGCCTGCCGAGTGCCGGTGCACTTGGCGGAAAGAGGGGGAAGTGAGGAAGGGAGAACGGCGCTGAATTTCCGCGAGCTGAACGACGCTCAACTGGCTGAGCTCTCAGACGAAGAGCTGATCGCCTATATCGTCCGCGCCCGCGCCGCGGGGCGGGAGGGCGCCGCCGTGCGCGCGGCCCAGATCCTGGCCTTCAGCTACGAGCAGGAGATCCTCGGCTGGTTCTACAACAACATGGGCAGCAAGGGCCAGGTGGTGGTCGAGGAGCTGGCCGCGGTCACGATCCGCGACGCGATCAAGTGGGCCGAGTCCTTCCAGGGCACATCGGCCAAGGAGTTCCGCGCCGCCGTCTACGTGATCGCCCGCCGCCGCCAGGCCGACTACCTGCGCAAGAAGCGCGTGGATGAGCGCAGCTGGGTCTTCGAGGGGAGCGAGGAGGCCGAGGAGCGCGAGTTCGGCTGGGGCGACCCGCTCGACTCGATTGACGAAATGAGCATCTTCAACCAGGCGCTCGGTGAGCTGAAGAAGGAC
>VGBV01000182.1 GCA_016870325.1 Actinomycetota bacterium | reverse complement strand
GGGGCCGCCGCGAGCGCGCCGGCGCGGGCGCCGACACCGGCGAGCAGCGCCTGCGCGACGACCCCTACACGCCCGCCAAGGTCCCGGTCCCCGGGACCCGTCGCAGCCGCCATCGCGACCTGCCCGCCAAGGTCCGCCGTCGGCAGGCGGCGCTCGCCGGCGGTGTGGCACTGCTCGTGCTCCTGGCCGTCGCCGTCGGCGTCAACGCGCTGGTAGGTGGGGACGGGGGCGACGAGGAGAAGCCGCTCGGGCTGAAGCGCCTCGTCGGCCAGACGATCGTCGCGAAGATGGGCAAGGACGGCCCCGACAAGGAGCTGCTGCGCCGCGCCCGCAAGGGCCAGATCGCCGGCGTCATAGCCACCTCTCCCGACGAGGCCACGCTGGCCCAGCAGATCAACCGCCTGAACAAGGCGGGCGAGGCCGGCGAGAACCCGGAGATGCTGATCATGATCGATCAGGAGGGGGGCGAGGTGAAGCGCCTGCCCGGTCCGCCCGCCACCGGCGCCCCAGAGCTGGCCGCGGCCGGCGCCGACGCGGCCCGCAGCTCGGGCGAGAACACCGGGAACTACTTGAAGGGCTTCGGCGTCAACGTCGACCTCGCCCCGGTCCTGGACGTCGCGGTCCCCCAGAGCGCCGACTCGATCGCCGACCGCAGCTTCGGCGAGGATCCGGCCCTGGTCTCCGAGGTCGGCTCCGCCTTCATCGAGGGCCTGCAGGGCACCGGCGTCGCCGCCACCGCCAAGCACTTCCCCGGCCTCGGGCCGGCGACGCTGAACACCGACGACGCTCCCGTCACGATCGCCGCCCGCCAGGAGATCCTGCAGGCGGCGCTGCAGCCGTTCCAGGCGGCGGTCGACTCCAACGTCGAGCTGGTCATGGTCGGCTCCGCGATCTACCCCGCCTATGGCTCGGAGAACCCGCGCGACCCCAACCCGCCCGCGAGCTCTGTCGCCGCGATCGTCACCGGCCTGCTGCGAGACCAGCTCGGGTTCAAGGGAGTCGCGGTCACCGACGACCTGCAGAGCGTCGCGGTCGAGACGCTGACGGACCCCTCGAGCGCCGGGATCGCGGCGCTGCGGGCCGGGTGCGATCTGCTGCTCTACGCCGGCAGCACCGGGGGCTCGGAGGACGGCTTCAACGCGGTGGTCAAGGCCGTCAAGCAGCAGAAGCTCGACCGCGCCCAGATCCAGGCCTCCTATGACCGCGTCACGGCCCTGAAGCAGAGGCTCGCGAACTCGTCCGACTAGGGTGGGTGAAGCCCCCCGCGAACCGGAAGGAGACCATGAAAGAGCTGCTCGCACCCGATGACACGCGCGACGCGCTGCGCAAGCTCGGGGGGCTGCTGTTCGGCATCGGCGCGCTGATGCTGTTCCTGCGCAAGGGTGAGGACTACGGGGCCTTCATCGTCTTCTTGGTCCTCGCCATTCCCGCGGCGCTTCTGTACGGGGGGAGCGTGCTCAGCGACCGCTTCACCGGCGGGATGCGGCCCTGGCAGGCCGTCCACAGCGTCCTCGGGCTGGTCTTCGTGCCGTTGGCGCTGCTCCAGTTCGTCGAGTGGGTCGGCGGCTCGGCCTCGGGCTGGAACACCTTCTGGGTCTTCTCGGTGACCGCGGCGCTCGGCTTCTACGCCGGCATCGTCAAGGGGGTCCGCTTTCAGCTCCTGGCCGGCGCGGTCGCCGCGATCGTCGCATGGTCGGGCCTCTGGGACGAGCTGCTCTCGAACGGGCTCGGGGCCCACTACGGCGCTTATCGCGGCCTGCTCGGCCTCTTCTCGATCGCGCTGCTGGCCGCGGCTCTGCACCTGTGGCGCAGTGCCAACGACGAGCGCGTGATCGAGACCGCTCTCAGCGAGGGCGGGGACCGGCGGCTGTGGAAGGCATCGGAGCTGCTGACCGGCGCCGGCATCGCCGCGGTGCTGGGCTGCGGGCTCACCGTCGCCGTCCTGATCGTGCAGGTCGCGGGAACCGGCGGAATCGCGGCGGTCGGTCTCGGCGGCGGCATCAACGTCCCCGAGACCTCGGTCGCCTGGGACACGCTGCTGCTGCTGGTCTCGCTCGGCCTGGTCGGCCTGGGCACGATGATCGGCACCCGCGGGCCGGTCTGGGTCGGCGCGATCGGGCTGCTGCTGTTCCTCTTCATCGTCGGCGCCGACCTGGACGACGCCACGCCCGAGCCGAACGACCTCGGGATCTGGCCGCTGGTGCTGATCGCGCTCGGGCTGCTCGGGATCGGACTCAGCGCCGTCAAGGAGGCGAGCCTGGGGGACCGGCCCCGCAGGTTCCTGGCCGAGCTGAAGAGCCGCAGGAGGTAGGCGAAGCTGGGCGCCGCGGAGGCAGAGGACCTGGCTCGCCGCTTCCTGGCCGCCCTCAGCTCCGGCGACGAGACGGCCCTGGGCCGTCTCTTCCATCCCGACGTCGAGGTCCACACGGCCCGTACCGTTCATCGGGGACTCGACGAGGCGGTGGCCTGGGCCGGCAAGGGCTTCGACCACATCTTCCGCCGGTACGAGCCGCGGAAGGTGAGCGCGCGCGAGGGAGGGGCGACGGTGGACGCCGACCTGCAGTACGTGTGGAGGGAGTCGGGTGAGGTGGGCGACACCAGCGCGGTCGTGATCGAACTGGGGATCCGCGACGGCCTGGTCAGCTCCTGGGAATTGACCGAGATCGAGGGCCTGCACGAGATCTGAGACCGGGTCGCCTGCCACGCGCTCGGGCCGGGTCCGGTGGGGGTAGAATCAAGCCGGGTTCGAGCCTGTACGCGAACCGTCCCAAATAAAACCCAACATACGTGTGCTTGGGGGTCGAGCTCCGGCGGTGCCCACCGTGGTTTCGCCGGGTAGACACCCACCTGTTCAAACGGGTTTCCAAGCTAGGGGCGGAAACGGCGGGCTGGTGCCCTCTTACTTCCGGGGTTCGGTCCCCGGACTCCTACCCTTCGAGGCGATGAGCGCCGAAGCGATCGAGCATTACCTCGCCGACGTCTCCCGTCGCGGTCCCGCGCCCGCGGGCGCGCACAGCGGCTCGGCCGGCGGCGCCCCCTGCGGCGACCTGGTCCGGATCTCGCTGCTGGCGCGCGGGGGCCGGGT
>VGBV01000181.1 GCA_016870325.1 Actinomycetota bacterium | reverse complement strand
GATCCGGGCCTTTTGTCGTCGCCGGTCCAATAATCACCCCCCTGGGCCGGTCGAAATCTCACCCACCCTGAGCGGGTAGATCCCGTCCGGCCATCTCCAGACCCTCGCCTCGTCAACGAAGACCGAGGCGAGGAGGAAGGAAGTGGTGGGCGTGGAGAGCTGGGCCGAGATCAAGCGGATGAGTGAGGTCGAGAAGCGCGGCATTCGCGAGATCGCCCGGCTCACCGGCCACGACCGAAACACCGTGCGGCGGGCGCTGCGCCGTGAGGGCCCGCCTCGCTATGAGCGGCGTCCTCGCCCCTCAAAGCTCGACCCCTTCCGCGAGGAGATCCACCGCCTGCTGCGCTCCGATCCGAGCATCCCGGGCAAGCGACTGCGGGAGCTGATCGGAGAGCTCGGCTACGAGGGCGGCAAGACGATCCTCGATGACTACCTGCGCGAGGTGCGCCCGCTGTTCGAGGTAAAGCGCACCTATCAGCGCACCTCCTACCGGCCAGGCGAGCTCTGCCAGTTCGACCTCTTCGAGCCTTCGCAGGAGATCCCGGTCGGCTTCGGCCAGGCCCGCCGCGGCTGGGTGGTGACCTGCTGCCTCGGTTGGTCTCGCGCCGGCGCCGGCGCCCTGGTCTTCTCCAAGCAGGCACCCGACCTGCTCTGGGGGATGAGCCACTGCCTCGGGCAGCTGGGCGGGCTGCCTGAGACCCTGGTCTGGGATCGCGAGGGGGCGATCCACGCCGCCAAGGGACGCCCCACCGAGGAGTTCGCGGCCTTCTGCGGTCGGCTCCCGGCCGGCTGGCGGATCCTGGAGGCCGCCGACCCCGAGGCCAAGGGCCTGCTCGAGCGCCGCCACCGCTTCATGCGCACCAACTTCGAGCCGGCGCGCCCGATCGCCTCCCCCGAGCACTACCAGCGAGAGCTCGATGCCTGGAACCAGCGGGTCGATCGGCGCACCCACCGCGGCATCCGTGCCGTTCCCGCCGAGCGCCTCGAGCAGGAGCGGCGGCGGATGCGCGCCCTGCCGGATCCGATGCCCGACGTCGACCGGCGCTTCGTGATCCGGGTCCCCCAGCAGCCCTACCTGCGCTTCGATACGAACGACTACTCGCTTGACCCGCGCTTCGCCGGGCGCCGGGTCGAGGTTCGGGTCTCCCGGCAGGAGCTCGCAGCGGTCGTCCTCGATACCGGCGAGCTCGCAGCCCGCCACCAGCGGGCCTTCGCAAAGCATCTGACCTTCACCGACCCCGCCCACCAGGCCGCGCTCGATCAGCTGCGGGGCGAGCGGCGCCAAGGCCCGGCCGTCGAGGTCGAGCGGCGCCCGCTCGACCGCTACGACGCCCTGATCCCCGCATGACGAAGACCTCGGAGCTCTCCCACCTCTTCCGGGCCCTGAAGGCGCCGGCCGCAGCCCGGGCGGCGCCGAAGCTCGCCGAGCGCGCCCGGGAGGAGGAGTGGTCTCACGAGCGCTACCTGGAGGCCGTGCTCTCGACCGAGGTGGCATCGCGCGAGAGCCACGGCGGCGAGGGCCGGATCAAGCGCGCCCGCTTCCCGGCTCGGAAGACGCTGGAGGAGTTCGACTTCACCTTCCAGCGCTCGGTGCGCAAGCAGGTGGCAGAGCACCTCGGCCAGCTCGACTTCCTGCACGGCCGCGAGAACGTGGTCTTGTTGGGCCCGCCCGGCACCGGCAAGACCCACCTGGCGATCGCGCTCGGGATCCGCGCCTGCCTCGCCGGGCAGCGAGTCGCGTTCGCGACCGCGACCGAGTGGGTGGCGCGCCTCGGGGAGGCAAAGCGCTCCGGCGAGCTCGAGGCCGAGCTGCGCCGGCTCTCATTCGTGCCGCTGCTGGTGGTCGACGAGGTCGGCTATATCCCCTTCGATCCCGAGGCCGCCAACCTGATGTTCTCGCTCGTCTCGGCCCGCTATGAGCGGGCCTCGCTGATCGTCACCTCGAACAAGCCCTTCAGCTCCTGGGGGGAGATCTTCGGCGACGAGGTCGTCGCCGCGGCGATGATCGACCGGCTCGTTCACCACGCAGAGATCCTGGCGCTGAAGGGCGATAGCTACCGGCTGCAGGGCAAGGACCTGGGGCCGGTCGCCGCGGGCGACTGATCGCCCCCGCCTGCTCCGCTTCGCCCTACGGGCTCAGCTCCGCAGGCGGGGTCTCCTGCCCGAGAGGGGGGGTCAGTTTTCGACCGCACTGGCGCCGGGGTGGGTGCGTTTTCAACCGGCGCAGGTGGGTGCGTTTTCAACCGGCCTTGACAAACCGGAGGTCGCAAAACAGCGCCTGTACGAGTCCTAGCCCGGCTGCAGGTCCGTTCACGGCTGCGATCACCGGCTTTCGCACTCTGAGGGCAAAGGAACGGGCTCGTCGCGCTTGCTTGCGGTCTGCCGGGGTTCTAGCTTGAGGGCTCGAGAGTGCTGTCAGGTCGAGTCCGGCGCAGAATCCTCTCCCCGCACCGGTGACGACGATTGCGCGCACGCCCGGATCGGCATCCACCGAAGTCAGTAGAGCCATGTAACGCTGCCCCATCTCGTCTGTCCAGGCGTTGAGTCTCTCGGGCCGGTTGAAGGTGAGCACGGCGATGCCCCCACCTCGTTCTTCAGTGACCGATGGGACCGTCTTCATAAGTCCGTTGCGATGCATTCGTCGGGTGCAAGGCAGATCGATTCTCGGCGAGATAGTTTCAACAAGAATGACATTGCTCTCAAGGGGAGATTCTTCTAAGCCGCTATCGAGTTGAGCTAATCGGTTGTGCCCTGACAGGCGTCATGCCATCCCCTGAACGACGAGCGCCCCGACCGATGGCCGGGGCGACTCGCTGAGAGGAGCCAGGGCGACCCAGAGGCGCCTTAGGCTGGACTACTCCTGCTCTGGCAGGTACTCATCGGTGTAGAGCTTGGCCACGTCGACGGGCTTGTCGATCAAGCCGTTGTCCAGGAAGAACTGCTCGAGATCCGCGTAGGCCTGGGGGTTGTGGCTGCCATCGCCCCCAACTTCGCGCTCCGCGGTCCACAGCTGTGCCGCGAGCTCCGGATCGGTGTCCGGGAACTGCTTGGTGAACTCCTTCGCGGCCGCATCGGGGTCCTCGCTGGTCCGGTCGAAGCACTCG
>VGBV01000180.1 GCA_016870325.1 Actinomycetota bacterium | reverse complement strand
CTACCTGCTCACCCCGCTCGGAGCATCGGGGCCCGAGGGATCCCCGGTCGGCTTCCGGCTCAACATCCGCTACCTGGCGCCCGGCCTGGCGCTGGCGATGGTGCTGGCCGCGATCCCGCCCCCCCTTGGCCCCGCCCGCGAGCGCTGGTGGCGGCTCGGCGCCCTCGGGCTGTTCACCGCGCTGGTCGCCCTGAATACGCTCTCGCTGGAGCCCATCGACGGCGACCGCATCCCGCTGCTGACGGTGGCGCTGGTGGTCGTGCTGGTTCTGCTCGCGCGCTACGACGTCCCGCGGGCCGCCCTCGTCGCGGGCGCCGTTGTCTGCCTGGCGCCGCTCGCGGTCGCTGGGAGAGCGGCCCAGGATCGCTACCTCGAGCACCGCTACTCCTCTGAAGCGCCCGGCTATCCGACCGCCGAGCAGCCCGCGATCGAGCTCGACCAGGGGCTGGGGGCGGCCTACGACTGGGCGCGCGGCGTCGAGGACGCCCGCATCGGCCTCGCCGGGACCACCGGCGCCCTCTTCCAGTACGGCCTCTGGGGCCTCGACTCCTCGAACGAGGTCCGCTTCATCGGCGAGCGCCTCGACCGCGGCGCCTTCGCCGAGTACGAGCGCTGCCCGGACTGGATTGAGGCCGTCAACGAGGGGGACTTCGACTACGTCGTCACCACCCCCGAGTACGACCAGGACGATCCGGAGTCGGCGCAGACCCCCGTCGAGTTCCCCTGGCTCCTCCTGCAGCCCCACGCGATCCGCGTCCCACTTGAGCCCGTCCCCGCTCGGAGCCTGGTCGCCGTCTGGAGGATCGACGGGGCCCTGGATTCAACGCTGTGCCCTTCGGGGCGGGCCTTGACCGTGACAATGCAGCAGATCGAGTCGAGCAAGCGCGTTCCGGCTGCGAAACCCTGAAACCGACTGAGGCGGCCTTGACCGGGCTGCTAGGTATGTGTGGATGGACTACCCGCTCGACAACGCGATCTACCTCTGGGAGGAGGGCGACCGCCGCCTGCGCGAGCTCTCGGCCGATCCCCGCGCGGGCCGGCGTTTGGCCCGGGCGGTGGACGCGGTCCGCGACGAGCTGCGCCGCCGCATCGGCCCGACCTTCACCGCCGGCGAGCTGGCCGCACTCTACGGAGCGGGGACCGACTGGGCGCTCGAGGCGATCCGCTGGGTGATGCCCGAGGACGGCGCGGACCTCGATCCCCAGGCCGCGGTCGACGGCGCCTTCTTCGCCTATCTGCGCGGCGCCACCGACTTCGCCGGCGGCAAGCTGATCCCGAGCTAGGTGTAAGACCCAGGCCCGTTGTTCAGGAGCTCAGCGAGTCGAGCCCCGGGCGGCTGGCCGCCGGTGGCTAGTCCTCGATGCGCTCGAGCACGATGCGCTCGGGCTCGATCGTCACCCTCAGCGCCTTCGCCTTCGCCCAGTGCTCGGCGTAGACGGGATCGTCCTTGACCGCCGGGTCGAGCCAGAGGCCGTAGCCCTCGTCCTCGCCGTGGTCGAAGGTCGCCTCGAGCCCCTTGCGGCGGTCGCTGCGGCCGCGGCCCCTGCCGCCTCGCCGGCGCCGCCGGCGCGGCTTGGCGGTGCCCTCGCGCCCGCCGTCCTCGCCCTCTTCGCCGTCCTCTTCCTCGTCGGCCTCGGGCTCGCCCTCCTCCTCGTCGACCTCGTCCAGCTCCGCTTCGATCTCGGCTTCGATCTCGTCCCGCAGGTCGATCTCGCCGCCGGTGTCCTCGCCCTCGGCGTCGAGGCCGTGGCGGCGCCGGAAGTCCTTCAGCTGCGAGGCCGAGACCTCGAGCTGGTGGGCGATCCAGGCATCGGTGCGCCCCTGGCGCACCCAGGCGCGGATCTGGTTCAGCTGCGGCTTCAGTGATTTGCGGGCCATGGTCGGTGGACGACGCATCGGGGCGAGGTCCGGCGGCGCACTCTAGCAACGAGCATTTCCCGACCCCCTCGAACTCCTCGGCCGGGCGAATCCCGGTCAGACGGGAATCAGGAACCAGCCGGCTAGGCCATCAGCCAGGCGAGCACCTCGAACATGACCACGACCACGGTCACCACGGTGATCGTGAGCGCGACCAGCAGCACCCCGAAGCGGGTCTTGCCCCTTGACTCGGTGCGCTGGATGCGGCGCGCGCGCGAGCGGTTGGCCGCGCGCTTGCGCAGCTGCTCCCGCCGGCGCTTCTCGAGCGCCATCTCCTGCTCGAAGGCGAGCTCGATCTGGGACATGCTTTGGCGCATCCGCATCTGTGCCATCGGGCCTAACGCTAACAAACACTCACAGAGGAGTCAGCCGGCACAAGCCGACCACAGCCCGCGCCCGCGGCGCCCGGCCGCGGACTCGAGCGCGGCGAACAGCGGCGCGCGGTCGTCGTTGGGGGCGATCGTGAGCGTGCGTGCGTAGCCGCGCGCGACCAGGAACGCGTTCACGAACAGGCCCGCCTCGCCACCGCGTCGGGCCAGGAACACGTAGGCGAGCAGCCGCCCGTAGTCGTCGCGTGGCTCGGCCCCGACGCGCAGGAGCACCCGGCGCCCGCCCACGACCCTCGCGTTGGCTGCAGCCGCCCGCCGCCCGAAGCACTCGACCGGCGCGCCGGGCACCGACTCGGGCGTGTCGACGCCGATGTAGCGCAGGCGCTCGCTGGTGCCGCCGTCCAGGCGGACGACGATCGTGTCCCCGTCGGTGACCGAGGCCACCCGGCCCGTCAGCATCGCCCCGGCCCTTCCCTCCCCGGCCCTCCCCGGATCTCGTCCAGGTGCGCCGACGAGCAGCGCGGCCGCCAGGCCCGCCCCGAGTGCCGGTCCCTTCCACCAGCCGCTTCTGCGCGGTGCGCCCACCTTGTGCTGAGGCGCGCGGAGCCCCTTCTATTCGGTTCCGGGCTTGGCCCCCATCGGGCCGAGGTCACTGGCGGCGCCGGCGTCAGTTGCGGCCGCCCTGCTCTGGGGGTATCCCGTTGGCCGCCCTTGGTCGCCTCGCGAGCACGCCTGGGTTCACGCGAGGCTGTCGCACAAACCCCCTGCATTTCCGTCCGTTTGGGCCCAGAAAATGGCCCATGCCACAGAACTTCAGAAGCTGCGACCGTGACCAACCGCTGCTGCTGCCGCCTGATCTTCGCG
>VGBV01000179.1 GCA_016870325.1 Actinomycetota bacterium | reverse complement strand
CAGCGGGCTCGCCCAGCGCCAGCTCTTGCTGCGCTGCATCTGGTCGAAGTCCTCGGAGAGGCGGGTGATGTAGTGCTCAGCGAGTCGCAACTGCACGCGCATCGTCTCCAGCTCGGCCTCGGCGCGCCGCGCGCGCGTCTTCCAGTCGTGCGCCCCGTGGTTGGGTAGCTGGCTCTCCCACTTCTCGGCGATCCTCATGTGGGCGGCGACCCAGGACTCCTGGTCACCGATCAGGTCGAGCGAGTGGTGGTGGATCGCCCTGAAGTCGGTCGTGACGACCTTCTTTCCCGCGGCCCGCGCCTGTAGGCAGATGTCGAGGTCGTAGCCGTGCAGCATCCCGAGCGACTCGTCGAACCGCAGGTTCTCGACAGCCCACGGCGACATCGCGATGATGAAGCCGTCGATCGTGTCCACCTCGCCGGTGACCGCGTAAGAGGGGACGCGGTCCGCGTGCCAGGAGAGGCCGGGGATCTCACCGCCTCCCATCTCCTTGTAGCGGTGCGAGAAACTCGCCCAGGTGACCGAGCCCTCCCACCAGGAGATGTTGCGTACTCCGAGGGCCCCGGCGCAGCCGACCAGCGCCACCTCGGGATCGGCGAGGGCCTTGCGCGTCTTAACGCAGAACTCGGGATCGACGATCTCGGCGTCTTGGTGGATCAGCACCAAGGCCTCCAGGTCGTCCCGCTCCCGGGCCAGGTCGAGGAACATGTTGTAGGTCCGGAAGATCGAGGTCGCGCTCTGATACGCCCAGACCTCGGAGTCGGGCTCGGACGCGAGCTGGATGCCCGGCTCGGCGCAGCCCAGATAGACCTTGCCGTTCGTGATCGGACAGGCAAAGGCGATCATCGGAGCTCAGACAGCGAGCGAGAGGTAGTCCCCTGGGAACGCCGAGGGACCGAAGAACCAGCTCTCTATGGCAAAGCGGGGGTTCGGCATGTCTGGATCGGATGCCGTCTGGTGCAAGAACAGGTGGTCGAAGAACATGGCGTCGCCTGGCTCGAAGATCGGGCGGATGATTCCGGGCTCCCCGGCAAGCTCGACAGCCTTCTCGTGGGGGACGACGATAGTGCTGAAGCCGACGTCGCCGACGCCCGCATCGACGATGTGGTCGATGCGGCGCGGCACCAGGTCCAGCCCGGGCGCGGTGTCTCCGCAATGGGACAGGGACAGCCAGAGGTTGACCGAGTTGACGTCGCCCAGGAACTTGCCGTCCTGGTGCCAGGCGCCGGGGATCTTGGGATCCGCCTTGCGCAGGGTCGTCTTGTTGGCGGAGATCGACGGCGCCTCGTTCAGGTAGTCGCCGACGATCTCGCGCAGGTTGGCCTTCTCGAAGACCTCGAACATGTCGTAGGCCACACGTGGGGAGTCGGCGGCGAGAACTCCGCCACCGTCCTTGACCGCTCCGCGATGGGGGATGGGCTGGTTCGGCGGCTCGGCTTGAAGCTCTTCGTAGTAGCCCTCCCGGCCTCCGCCCCCGTTCTCCGACGCGTCGCGAGCGGCGAAGCTGCGGTCGATGCCTTCCGCCAGGCGCTCCGCGTCGTCGGGGTCCACCAGCCCGCGGACCAGGACCGAGCCGTGCTCGAGGATCGCCGCGCGGATCAGCCCGGCCGTCACCTCCTCGCCCCTTACCTCGGGGACGTCGGCGTCGGTCTTCAGGGCCCCGTAATCGGGTTCGATCAGCTCGCGGCGTTCTTCGGCGTCCTCGATCAAACCGAGTCCGGCGAGCTGGCGCAGCCGCAGGATCTCACGCTCGCGCGCCAAGTCGGGCTGTCCGCGATTGTCGCGCGTGAGCGTTTCGATCTGCGCCCGCAGCGCCTCGACATCTTTGGCCTCGGCTGCCCCGCCTCCGCTGCGCCTGTTGATCAATCGACCGAGCACGCGGCCAAGCCTAGCCGCTTCCAGGGGTGATCGTCGGCCGGCGATCCGCGGGGTGTGAGCGGGGACCCGAGGACGAAACTAGACTCCGCGCGTGGATCCTGAGCTGATTCGGGCGGAGGCCGACGCAGAGGGTTGGTGGTCGCGTGGTCGCACCGATGTGATCAAGTCGCTGCTCCCGGCCCCGGACGGTGTGGGCAAGGTGCTAGACGTCGGCTCGGGTTGGGGGGCCGTGACCTGCCGCCTGGAGGGATGGGGCGAGGTGACCGGTGTGGAGCCCTCCGAGGTGGCGCGCGATGAGGCCGCTCGGCGGGGGACCCGGGTCCTGGAGGGCCGCGCCGAGCAGCTCCCCGTCGCGGATGGATCGGTTGACATCGCGATCGCATCCGATGTGATCGAGCATCTGCCCGACGATGTCGCGGCGGTGCGCGAGCTGGCGCGCGTCCTGCGCCCCGGAGGGCTGGCGCTGATCACGGTCCCCGCCTACCCCCGGCTGATGGGAGCCCACGACCATGCCCTCGGCCACCACCGTCGCTACACCCGCAAGGCGCTGGCCACGGCGGTCGCAGCCGGGGGCATGCAGCTGACCCGGATCACCCACTTCAACACGCTGTTGTTTCCGTTCGCGCTCCCGGTGCGGCTGCTCGGGCGCCGCCGCGAGGCGCGCGCCGACGCGCCGAGCGCCCCGGGGCCCCTCGACGCGGTCTTCTATCGGGTCTTCCGCGCCGAGCGGGGGCTGCTGCGCCGCTTCAACCTGCCGGTTGGGCTCTCGCTCGCGGCGCTCGCCACGCGGCCGAGCGGGGCCGGAGGGTGATGCGATGAATGCGGATTCCGCTGCGCCTCGGGTGGACCTGACGGTCGCGGTGCCCGCCTTCAACGAGGTGGACACCCTGCCCGAACTGCACCGCCGCGTGGCGGCAGCGCTGGATCCGCTTGACCTCACCTGGGAGCTCGTCGTCGTGGACGACATGTCCACCGACGGCACCCGGGACCTGCTTCGCGGACTCGCAAAGCGCGATCCGCGTGTTCGCGGCGTGCTTCTGAGTCGCAACTTCGGGCTGGCCCGCGCCCACATGGCTGCGCTTCGTCACTCCTCGGGGACCTGGACGGTGATGATGGACGCCGACCTGCAGGACGAGCCCGAGGCGATCCCACGCATGCTGGAGCTCGCCCGCGGGGGCCACGACGTGGTCTACGGCGTGCGCGAGAGCAGAGGCGAGGGCCGCATGACCCGCTTCCTCACGGCGGCCTTCTACCGC
>VGBV01000178.1 GCA_016870325.1 Actinomycetota bacterium | reverse complement strand
GTCGTCGAGCGCGCGGCGAATGGCTCGCGCCGCGCCCGCGCCACGCGGCTCGGGCGACACGATGTGAAATCCATCCATCGAGGCGCCGAAGCCGCACAGCTCGCCGAAGATCCTTGCTCCACGTACGCGCGCCCTCGCCAAGTGCTCGAGGACGAACACAACCGCCCCTTCGCCGATCACCATGCCGTCCCGGTGACGATCGAACGGGCGCTGGAGCTGGTGGGGTGGGCGGTCGCCCATCGACAGCACTCCGAGCAACGCGAACGACGCAATGCCGCCGGGCGTGAGGAGCGAGTCGAATCCGCCCACGAGACAAGCATCCGCGGTACCACGACGCAGCATTTGCAGGCCCGAGCCGATCGCCATGGCGCTCGCGGCGCAGGTGGAGACGTGCGTGCGCCGGGGCCCGCGGATCCCGAGGGCCGCGCCGACCCGCTCGGCGGTGTACTCCGCTTGATGACGCCGCGGAGAGATGTCTCGTGCGATCGGGTCGAGAAACCGACGCGGCAAGGACGAGCGCCGGAGACGAACGAGGACGTTGTTAAGCTCGCGTCGGCTGTACGCGATCGCACCCGTCCCGAGAGCCAGTCCGATGCGGTCCGGCGGGTACACTCCCGCGAGACCGGCGTTCTCGTGCGCGGCGATCAACGCGGCGCAGCCGAAGCTCACGCGTCGGTCGTCGAGCGACTCGATCTCGCGGCAGAGCGCGTGCGGCGCATACGTCTCGAGCCGGAAATTTCGTACTTCACCTCCCGCACGGGTCGGCGAGTGGCGCACGTCGAAGTGCTCGATCTCGCCGATCCCGGAGCGGTTGCTCCACAGCCGCTCGCGAAACGTCTCGAGATCGTGGCCGATCGGCGTCACCAGGCCGATGCCGGTGATCGCTACGGAGTGGTCTTCCCGTCGACGCGACATCGCGATCAACCGAGCGATGAGCCGAGAACGATGGCGCTCGTCGCACCATCGAATCCGGCACAGGTCGCCAACGCCTTCCGGTACACGCCGCCGCGCGCGCCCTCGACCACGCCGCGCAGCGTGCGCAGACTCCGCGCCCACCGGGGCGGCATGGGCGGCAGCAAGCGGGCGCGCAGGGCCAGCGCGCTCACCCCGACGTCAAAAGCTGCCGCCGCGCACGGGATGTAGCCGACCGCCGCACGCGACGTCGTCGCGTGCAGCGATCCGGCGTGCTCAGGTGCGAGCGCCGCGATCGCCGGCTCCTCGGGAGCAATGCCGCCGCCCGCGGCGCTGTCGAGGTGCACGAACGAGAGCTCCTCCGGATCGCTCCGTGCCATGCGAAGCGCGGCGCCAATGGCGCGCTCGTAGGCCTCGGTTCGGGAGCCGCCCGATTCCGTACTCTCGCCGTAGCCGAGCACTTCCGCGACCGGTATGTGGCGCCGCCGGCGAGCGTGGCTCTTTGCTTCGAGGACGAGGAAGCTCGCTCCCGAGCCCAGCAGCACACGACCGCTCGCGAGCTCCTCGGCGGCGGTGGTCACCGGGCTCAGTCCGATTCGTCGCAGGACCTCGACCATGCCGAGGTTGAATCCCCAGTCACCGCCGCCGACGATGGCAATGCGGCGAGGAAGCACAAAGCCGCGATTTGTACATATGCCCTCTTATCGGACGTCGCGAGCGTGGCTCGACTCTGCTAACGCGCCCGCACAGTACGGCCGGGATCCGCCGGGCGGATCGGGTGTTGCTGGTGTGCACCAGCAATTACGTGCGCAAGGCGGAGCAACGCAAGGGCGGCGCCGGCTACGAGGGCATGGTCGTGACCAGCCAGGTGGCCCGCGCCATCGACACGGTGAAGTTCATCCCCCTGGTGCGCGACAACCCAAGCGAACCGCTCCTGCCGGATTTCCTCGGCCCCCGCCTCTGGCTCGACTTCCGCGACGACGGGCTTTACGCCGAGCGATTGGAGCAACTGCTGCGGGAGCTGCATGATCAACCCCGCTTCCGCAAACCGCCCCTGGGTCGGCCGCCCTTCCTGTCTGAAGCGGCCGAGGAAGGAAGCGGGTCGGCGGCGGGCCAACCCGAGCCAATGGAGCCCCGCAAGGACAAATCCAACAGCGACGAGCCCCAAAAGGGCCAGCCCCTGGTGACCAAGCCAACCCCTGCCGAAGCACCGCAGCAAGCTTCCGCCGCCAGAAACGCCCTGCCCACCGACACCATCGAGCTGGAGACAGCCCGGCTGCG
This sequence comes from Actinomycetota bacterium, assembly GCA_016870325.1. GTDB lineage: Bacteria > Actinomycetota > Thermoleophilia > Solirubrobacterales > 70-9 > VGBV01. Next base: position 1,100 of record VGBV01000178.1, on the reverse strand, counting down.
GCGCCAGGGCGGGGGCTGGCGGGTGAAGCGGCAACCGCTGCGGCTGGAGCGGGCGCTGCTGACGCTGGGGGAGGGCATCAGCCTGCCGCTGGTGTGGATCCCTGGCGGCGAGTTTGTGATGGGCTCCCCGCCGGATGAGCTGGGGCGAAATAAACAGGAAGGCCCCCAGCATCGAGTGCGGCTGGCGGGCTTCTGGCTGGGCCAGACGCCGATCACCCAGGCCCAGTGGCGGGCGGTGGCGCGCTTGGTGCCCCCGCTGGGGCAGCGCTGGCAGCGGCAGCTGCCGGTGAATCCCTCCCGTTTCCAACCGGACGGAAAGGGTGCCTACGGCCGCTTCGCCCTCCTGCCGGGGGAGAGCAACAGCGACCAGCGGCCAGTGGAGCAGGTGAGCTGGGAGGACGCCATGGAGTTCTGTCGGCGGCTCGACACCTTGCTGCCGGGAAGCAGTGGCCTGCGTTGCAGCCTGCCGAGCGAGGCCCAGTGGGAATACGCCTGTCGAGCCGGCGAGAGCACGCCATTTTCCTGCGGAGAAACGATCTCACCGGAGTTGGCCAACTACAACGGCAGCTTCAGCTATGCCGATGGCCCCAAGGGTGAGGATCGCCAGCAGACCACGCCGGTGGGGGCGTTCCCCGCCAATCCCTGGGGCCTGCATGACATGCACGGCAATGTATGGGAATGGTGCCTGGATCATTGGCACGAGACCTATGACGAGGCTCCCTTTGATGGCCGTGCCTGGATCGACCCCGCTGCCAAGGATTCTGAGGCTGAGGATAATCAGTCCAGGCTGCTGCGCGGCGGCTCTTTGTTCGACTACCCCAGGGACTGCCGCTCGGCCTACCGCGCCCTCAGTGGGCCCGACCATGCCAGCCACAGCCTCGGCTTTCGTGTGGTGTGCCTCCCCCAGGACCCTTCCCTTAACTCAAGAATTAAATGAGTCTTATCGGATCCAGTTTAGTGTCATTAAGAAGCGTGAATCGCCCCGGGTTTCCCGGAGGCTCCATTTCTTGGAAAGGATGGAGTCATGGGAAGACCGACGAGGTTCGCACCTGAGGTGCGGGAGAGGGCGATCCGGATGGTCCTGGAGCACCAGGACGATC
>VGBV01000177.1 GCA_016870325.1 Actinomycetota bacterium | reverse complement strand
CGGTCGGCTCCAGGCCCCGGACGGCCTCGGGCGAGATCGGGGCGCTGCGGGCGATCTACGGGCGTGTCTGGATCGGCGGGCGCTACGGCGGCTGGCGCGAGGACCCCGAGCAGGTCGGGGGCGGCCTGCTGATGGACGCCGGCTTTCATCGCGTCTACATGCTTCGCGCGCTCGGCGGGCCGGTCGCCTCGGTCACGGCGACGATGGACCGGCCGCGCGCCGAGGAGTCGTTCACGCTCGCGCTCGAGTTCGCCAACGGGGCCTCGGGCGTGGCGCAGGGCTCCTACCACGGGCCGGAGGGAACCTTCGACGATCGCCTCGACATCGTGGGCGAGGCGGGCATGGTCCAGGTGGCGGGCTGCGAGGCCTTCTTCGAGGGCGACCTGCGCGACGTCCCGCAGCTCCGCTCGCGGCTGGAAGGCGAGTGGCGGGACGAGGACGTGACGGGCTCCTGGGACGCCTCGGTCGCCGCGTCGGTCCACTCGGTGCTGGCCTCGTTCGCGGCGGGGGAGGCCCCTCGCGTCGATGCGGCTGCTGGGCGCGAGGCGATCGCCCTCGTCGAGGCCGCCTACCGCTCGGCCGAGAGCGGGGAGCGGGTACCGGTCGGCGAGCTCGGCGGACCCGCCCCGTGAGCGCCCTGCGCAGCCACGACCCCTTTCGCGCAGGCCGCGCTCGACCCGCTGGGGGAGCTGCTGCCGGGCTCCGCCCCGGGCGCGACGGTCGTGGTCCGGCGCCGCCCGCTCGGCGTCGTGCTGGCGATCTGCCCCTGGAACTTCCCGCTCGCGATCCCGCTCTGGAAGGCGGCTCCCGCGCTCGCCTACGGCAACGCGGTGATCCTGAAGCCCGCGACCCCCCGCGATCGGCGTCGCAAGGATGCTCGCCGAGGCCGCCGCCGAGGCGCTTCCCGAGGGAGTGCTGCGGATCGCGCCGCTCTCGGGCGGGACCGCCGGGAGCCTGCTCGAGGACGCGGATCGCGGGCGTCACCTTCACGGGCTCGACGACCGTCGGGCTCAGGGTCGTCGGCGCCGTTCACGGCCGCGACCTCGGCCGCGCCGTCGAGGTCGCCTCGCGGCTCGAGTGCGGCCTGCAGCGGGTCAACGCCCCCACCCCGGGCGTCGACTACTACGCGCCCTTCGGCGGCGAGCTGCGCTCGGGCTTCGGCCCCCGCGAGCAGGGCCGCGCCGCGCGCGAGTTCTTCACCCACTCCCGCACGATCACGATCGTCGAGCCGGTCCCGGGCTAGGCGAGCACGACGGCGCCGCCGCGGCGGGGGTCGCCGCCGCCGCTGATCTCGCCGCTTGCGGGGTCGCGGACGACGGCCTGCACGCCCCCGAAGTAGATGTTCTGCCGGCTCCAGCGCACGACCGGGATGCCGGCGTCCTCGACCGCGGCGAGGCCCTCCTCGCTCACCCCGGGCTCGGCCTGCACGGTCCCCGCCTCGAAGTGGATCCGCGGCGCCCGCACGGCCTCCTCGGCGCCCATCCCCTGCTCGAGCACCCGCACTGCCGTGCCGAGGATCGCGGAGCGGATGCGGTTGGAGCCGGCGCTGCCCAGTCCCAGCACGACCTCTCCGTCGCGCTGCGCGATCGTCGGCGCCATCATCGAGCTCACCCGGCGGCCCGGCGGGATGCGGTGGAAGCCGCCCGGGTTCAGGTCCTCCTCGCCGAGCATGTTGTTGACGTGGACGCCGGTGCCGGGGACGACGAGCCCCGAGCCCGTGCCGTTCGAGCAGGTGACCGAGGCGCAGACTCCGGCGGCGTCCAGCACCGAGATGTGCGTCGTGGACCCGAGCGTCGAGGGCGGCTCCCCGGCGAAGAAGTCGTCGAGGGATGCCGGGTCGTGAAGCCTCTCGGCGAACTCCTCGGTGCGGCGCGCGTTTGCGGCCTCGGTAGCCGTCACGATCTGCGGCACGCCCGTGCTCTCCCCCAGCCCCTCGAGCACGTTGAGCGCGCAGGCGATCAGGATCCCGCCCGAGGACGGGGGCGGGTTCGTCAGCACCTCGGCGCCGCGAAAGGCCGCCCTGACCGGCTCGCGCTCGATCGGCTCGTACGCCGCCATGTCGCCCGGCCCCAGCGTGCCGCCGCGCTCGCCGACCCAGTTCGCGACGGCCCGGGCGACCTCGCCCCGGTAGAACGGCTCGGCGCCCTCGGAAGCGAAGCGCTCCAGCGCGTCGCCCGCGTCGGGGAAGCGGAAGACGTCGCCCTCGGCCAGCGGCCGGCCCTCGGGCTCGTACAGCGCCGCGCACTCGGGGGTCGAGACCAGGATCGGGCTGAGGATCTCGTGGAAGTAGGCCTGCTCGGAGGTGATCCTGACGCCGTCGCGGGCCAGCCCCACCGCCGGCTCCACCAGCCTCTCCTGGGGGACCGACCCGAAGCGCCGCGCAACATGATCGAGCCCCGCCAGCGTGCCGGGCACCCCGCAGGAGGCCGCGCCGACGTGGAAGTCCTGGGTCGTGTCGCCGAAGTCCACCGGGATCGGCTCCAGCTCGGATCCGCGCTCGGCGCCTTCGGCGCCGCCGGCCGCGACGAAGAAGTCCACGAGCGTGGAGGAGCGGCTGCCTGGTTCGTGAACCAGCATGAAGCCCCCGGCGCCGATCCCGGTCAGCAGGCTCTCGGTGATGAACGAGGTCAGTACCGAGCAGATCGCCGCGTCTACGGCGTTGCCGCCCTCCCGCAGGACCTGGGCCCCCGCCTCGGCGGTGAGTGGGTGCCCCGCCGCGACCACTCCCATCTGGCTGCTCACGGGGGCAGCGTAGTCCCGCCGCTGGATGGGCCCGGCGGATAGGCTGCCGCGACTGGAAGCACCGCACAAGGTCGCCGAGCACCGGGGCGTGATGGACAACCTGGCGATGATGCAGCAGCTCGGCGTCATCCCCGAGGAGCCCCCGGCCGGCTGAGTCCTCGGGGTTCGCCGGCGGGGCATGTCGCGGTTCCGCGGAACCGCCAGACGTGACCATCTCGTCACATTCCGCGGTTCCGCGGAACCGTCAGTCCGAGCCTGACCGCGGCCCGCCCGGCATCGGCTCCGCGTGGCTCTCCTCGCACGAACATATGTTCGATGCCATCCAGGCCCCCGGACGCCACCGGGGAATGCGTTCTCTTGCCCCCGCGCTCCCGCTTGGCCAGGGACTAGATGAGTGATTCCACGACCACGCACGCCTGAGGCCCCGCATGGCGCATCGCATCCCGGCGTCCTCGGGCCTGCCCTTGGCGCCACCAAGGGCTGCGCCCTGCGTCCTTGGGCTGCTCGGCCATGCGTGCCCTCAGGCGCACGGCGCCGTGGAATCAATCATCTAGGCCCTCGCGTTCCTCAGTGCCCGGGGATGAACTCGGGCACGTCGAGGACGAGCCCGCCGTTGGTGGAGCCCGGCATCGTCGGGCGGCGGTCCTGGCCGCGGCCGCGGCCGCCGTCACCGTAGAGGTCGTCGGCGCTCT
>VGBV01000176.1 GCA_016870325.1 Actinomycetota bacterium | reverse complement strand
CGACCGCTTGGGCTCCATGAACTCCCCGCAACCCCACGGGGTTCCGGTCAGCAGCAGGTCCCCGGGCTCGAGCGTGAAGCTGGCCGAGCAGAAGGCGATCAGCTCGGCGACCGAGAAGAGCATCAATGACGTGGAGGCGCTCTGCATCTCCTCGCCGTTGACGGTTGTGCGCAGGCTCAGCTGCTGGGGATCGTCGATCTCCTCGCGGCCCACGATGCAGGGCCCGAGGGGGCAGAAGGTGTCCATGCTCTTTCCGCGCGTCCACTGACCGTCGGCGAACTGGACATCCCGCGCCGAGACGTCGTTTGCGACCGTATAGCCGAACACGGCATCGAGCGCCTCGGCTTCGGGCACGTTCCGCGATCTCCTGCCTATGACTACGCCGAGCTCGACCTCCCAGTCGACGCGCTCCGTGAGACCGCGATCGATCGTGATCGCCTCGCCCGGGCCGATGACCGTGGACGGGTACTTGGCGAAGATCAACGGCGACTCGGGCGGCTCGGCGCCGGACTCGCGGATGTGGTCGGCGTAGTTCAGGCCGATCGCCACGATCTTGCCGGGAGCCAGCGGGGCCAGCAGCCGCGCGCTCGCGGGGTCGCCGAGCGGGTCGCCCGGCTCCCCGACAGGGCCCTCGGCCGCTGACCAGCGGTGCTCTCGGAGCACCCCATCGCGCTCGACAGCCTGCACGGGTCCGGATCCGCAGTCGAATAGGTAGAAGTGCATCGCTCAGCCCTGATGCCGCGTGGTCGAGGAAACGGGGAGGCGTGGCTCGATCACGGCTCCTTCTTTCCCGGGTTCATCAGTCCGGCTGGGTCGAAGAGCTCTCGCGTGCGCCGGTGAAGCTCGATCGCCGGCTGCTCCCACTGCCGGCGCAGCTGCCCGGCCTTGACGACGCCGATCCCGTGCTCCCCGGAGATGGTGCCGCCGAGCTCGGTCGCGAGCTCGAAAAGGTCCTCCGCCGCGGCATGAGCGCGCCCCAGTTGATCCGGGTCGCAACGGTCGAACATGAAGGTGGAATGGAGATTGCCGTCGCCCGCGTGCCCCCAGCTCCCGGCTTCGACGCCGTGGCGGGTTCCGATCTCGACCGTTCCTTCGATCGCCTCCTGCAGGCGGTCGAGGGGGACGGCTATGTCCTCGCTCATCTTCCCTCCTTTCAAGCCGTCGACGGCGATGCCGACCCCCTCGCGCCAGCGCCAGAGCGCGGCTGTCTCCCGGTCCGAGCGCGGGACGTGCAGCTCGAGGGCGCCCGGGGCCATCGCCTCCTGAAGCTGGGCCTGACCGAGCTCGGCTTCCGCCGCGCTCCCGTCGGCCTCGGCGATCACCACGAGCTCGGTCCGGTCGGGGAGGCGCTCGGGGAAGGACGCGCCGCAGGCTTGAAGCACGGGAGCGTCGAGGTACTCGATCGCGGCGGGAACGATCCCACTGGCCATCGCAGCAGTGACCGCCCGGCATCCGGCGGACAACTCCTCGTAGAAGGCCACGACGGGGAGACGCCGCTCGACCGCCGGGATCAGCCTGAAGTGGGCCGAGGTGATCACGCCGAGGGTTCCCTCCGAGCCGACCAGCAGGGAGCGAAGGTCATAACCGGCAACGTCCTTGCGTATCGGCCCGCCGACACGGATCGGCTCGCCGGGCGGGATCACGGCCTCGAGGCCCATCACCCAGGCGCCGGTGACCCCGTACTTGAACGCGTGGGGCCCGCCCGCGTTGGTCGCGATGTTGCCCCCCAGCTGGGACTGCTCAGCCGCTCCCGGATCCACCGGGTAGTAGAGACCGTTCTCCCGGGCGAGGCGCTGCAGGTCGCGGGTGATGATCCCGGCCTCCAGCTCCGCGCGCCAGAGCAGGGGCTCGAAGGAGCGGATCGCTCTTAGCCGATCGGTGGCAAGGACCACGCCGCCGTCTGGAACGCAGCCGCCGGCGTAGCCCGTGCCGCCTCCTCGCGGCACGATCGGCACTCCGTGCTCGTAGCACCACGTCATCGCGGCGGCGACGGCCTCCGTGGAGGAGGGCAGTACGACGGCCTCCGCCGTACCGCTCAGCGCCTGCGCCTCGGTCGCGTCGGTCAGGTACGGCGACACCTGCTCGCCGACCAATACCGGATCATCCTGCACGGCCGCCCGCAGCGCGGACGCGAGGCTGTTGGGCTTCGAGGCGATCAACTCAGTCCTGCGAGCGCGTCATCCGCGGCCTCGAGCGCGCGATCGACGTCATCCTCGTCGTGCGCCGTGGTCAGGTACCAGCGCCCGGCAGGGATGATCCGAACGCCACGCGCGAGCATGGCCTCCGCGAAGCGCGCATACATCGCCCCGTCCGCGTTGAGATGGTCCTCGAAGGACCGCACCGGCTCCTGTGAGAACCAGGCGAAGAACACCGGCCCCGGGCCGGCTGTAACGAGACTGAGGCCGTGGTTCGCGGCCGCCTGCTCGAGACCGGCCATCAGACGCCCCCCAAGCCCGACCATGCGCTCGTGAACGCCGACGTCTTCGGAGAGGCGCTTGAGCGTGGCCAGGGAAGCCGCCACCGAGACCCCGCCGCCGTTGTAGGTGCCGGCGTGCACGACGGTGTTCGTGGCGATCGCCTCCATCAGCTCAGCCCGGCCGCCGAGGGCGCTGACCGGAAAGCCGTTGCCCATCGCCTTCGCGACCACGGTCAGGTCCGGAATGACCCCGAACCGCTCCTGGGCGCCACCGAGGCCGATCCGAAAGCCCGTGATCACCTCGTCGAAGATCAGGATCGCTCCCGCGGACTCGGTCAGCTCGCGGACCAACTCCAGATAGCCGCCCTCGGGGAAGAGGACTCCCTGGTTGCAGGGGAGGGGTTCCATGATCACCGCGGCGATCCGATCCCCTGCACGCGCGAAGAGGTCCTTGATCGCTTCCGGCTCGTTCCAATTCACGACGACCACCCCGGCGATGGCCTCATGCGGCTGTCCTGCGCTTTCGGGCAGCCCCGGCGGGGGATGGGCGATCCCGGTAAAGGCACCGTCGAGCCAACCGTGGTAGTGGCCGGCGAACTTGACGACCAGCGAACGCCCCGTGACCCCACGAGCCAGCCGGATCGCGCCGTGCACCGCCTCCGAGCCCGACAGCGATATCCGGACCATCTCGAAGCAGGGCACGTGCTGGCACAGCAGCTCGGCCAGCTCCAGCTCCTCGCGGTGCTGGCCTCCCACCTGCTGCACCGAGGCCGCGGCGCGGCCGGCCGCCTCGCAGACCTCAGGATCGGAGTGGCCGAGGATCACGGGCCCGTAGCCACAGACGAAGTCGATGTAGCGGTTGCCGTCCACGTCGGTCCAGGAAGAGCCCTCCGCCGACTCGCAGACGAGTGGGACTGGGCGCTCGAACATGCGGAACGCGGTGGACACCCCGCCCGCCAGGTAGCGCGAGGAAGCATCGTGAAGGCGCTTGGACTCCTGGTACTGATCGCTCGCCACCGGGCTCATCCTCAAACTCCTTGTCCA
>VGBV01000175.1 GCA_016870325.1 Actinomycetota bacterium | reverse complement strand
CATGGCCGAGCAGCCCAAGGACGCAGGGCGCAGCCCTTGGTGGCGCCAAGGGCAGGCCCGAGGACGCCGGGATGCGATGCGCCATGCGGGGCCTCAGGCGTGCGTGGTCGTGGAATCACTCATCTAGGGGGCGAGAGCCGCTGCCGGGCGGGCGGCCCGGCAGCGGCTTCTCAGCCCGCTCTCAGGAACGGCTTATACGATGCGCCGATGCTGAGGAGGATCGGTGCACTGATGGGAATCACAGCGGGGTCGCTCGGCCTGGCGCTGCTGGCATTCGGCACCGGGCCCACGCCGCTCGGAGGCGCCTCAAGCGCGGCGACCCCGGCGGTCGCGGGAACCGGCGGGCCCGACCTGACCGCGCTGCCGCTGGGAGACGGAAAGGTCACGAGCTCGGGGCCCAGGAGGGGCTACGTCTACAGCTGCCAGGAATCGTTCGGCGGCCCGGCCGCCGCCGAGGTTCCCTGGATCCGGAACTCCAGCTACGACCTGACCGCGAAGTACACGGTTGACGGCGCCGTCAACTGGCCCGGCGCGCGCTTCAACAAGAAGCTGGCCCGCAAGCTGCTGAAGCTGAGCGGGAACGGGCTGCCGACCAACCACCCGACCGGCGCCTTTCCGGTCGCGGCCAGCGACGACGCCTACGCCGTGGATGCCAACCCCAACTCGATCTCGGCGCAGAGCGTGGCGCTGAAGCTCTCCGGACGACCGCGGCGGCTGAAGCGGGCGCAGTGCACGCCGACGGGACAGGTCGGGATCATGCGGAACGGCGTCGCGATCTTCAACGCCCTCGACGCCGGAGGCAAGGACGCGGTCGCGCACGAGGTCCAGGACAGCTGCTCGGGCCACCCGCAGCAGTCGGGTGTCTACCACTACCACGGTCTCCCGGCCTGCATCGGCAGCGGCGGCGCCGGCAAGCACTCGAAGCGGATCGGCTGGGCGCTCGACGGGTACCCGATCCACGGTCCGCTCGGCTCCGAGGGCGAGTACATGCGCACCTCCGACCTCGACGCCTGCCACGGCCATGCCCACAAGATCCGCTACCAGGGGCGCGTGCGGAAGCTCTTCCACTACCACGCGACCGAGATATACCCCTACGTGATCAGCTGCTTCCGGGCCGAGCCGGTCACGCTGGACAGCAGCGGTCGCGGCGCGCAGCAACCGCCTCCCGCTAGAGCGCTCCCTGGATGAAGTCGAGCGCGTCGGACACACGCGCGTAGACCGTCGGCGTGCCGCCGAAGCCGCAGATCGCGCTGCCGTAGGAGACGACGCCCAGCAGCAGCGGGCCGGACGCGGTGTTGGTTATGAGCGGACCGCCGCTGTCGCCCGAGCACGAGGTGGTGTGGATCGAGAAGCCCCTGTAGCGGCGCAGCCGCTTGCCCAACGCGCAGATCATCGAGCGCCCCGAGAAGACGGAGCGATAGACGCGCTTGCAACGCACGTTGGTGCGCACCTTCTCGGTCGTCTTTCTCAGCGACCGGGCGAGCTGGACTCCGAGCGGGTTGCGGGCGCCCCAGCCGGCGACCCGCAGCAGCTGGCCGGGCACCGTGAACGTGGCCGACTGCTCGACGGTCGGCAGCGCGATCGGCGACGCTGCCGCGGGCGATGCCAGCGTCAGCACCGCGACGTCGTGGCGCAGGGTCGTCTCGTAGTCGGGATGGACGGCCGCCGAGGCCACCGAAATCACCTGGCCGCCGGTCGGGTCGTCGTAGCGGACGCGCCCGGTGACGACGGTGAAGTTCGTGACCTTGAAGTCGAGCACGCAGTGCGCGGCCGTAAGCACCTTGGTCGGCGCGATCACCGAGCCTCCGCACTGGAGGTTGCCCTTGCGCAGGATCGTGGCCATGAACGGCCAGCGCGTCCCGTCGGCGTCGACCCCCCCGATGATCGACGTGCCCGCGACCGGACCCTCTCCCTTGGCGGCCTGCGCCGATGCCGGGCCGGCGAGGAACCCCGCGGCGAGCGCGACCACCGTCACGGCCGCAAGCGCGGCTCCCCTGCTCCGGAATCGCCTCACCCCATAGCTTGAAGCATCAACCCGCGCCGCGTCGCGTAGTTGCGGCCGGGCCTACTCGAAGCCGAGCTCCTCCGCGTAGTGTTCGCGGTACTCCGAGCGCTTCTCGGTGACGTCCTCGACGTAGTGGCGGGTCTCCGCGAAGCGGATGTCGTCGGGCCTCAGCTCCGAGCCGCCCCAGGCGGCGACGTTCGTCTCGCCGGCGTTGTAGGCGGCGAGCGCCGCGATCAGGTTCTGGTCGAACTTGTCGAGCAGGTAGCGCAGGTAGAAGGTGCCGTAGCGGATGTTGATGTCGGGGTTCGAGAGGTCGTCGGTCTCGAAGGTCGAGCCGCCGCTCAGCTCCTCGATCAGCTCCGCCGTCTGAGGCGTCACCTGCATCAGCCCCCGCGCGCCGGCGTGGGACTCCTGGTCGCGGAACCTGGACTCGGCATAGATCACGGCCGCGATCAGGTCCGCCGGCACGCCCTTGTCGCTCGCCTGCTGGCGGATCACGTCCTCGTGGCGCAGTGGCAGCGTCACCTCCCTGATCCGGTCCTTGACGCCCTCGGTATTGGCGAGCACGATCGCCAGCAGCGCAATCGCGCCGAGGCCGACCGCGAGCGTCAGCCCGCGACGGCGCCCCCGGCTGCGAGCGCCGGACCTCTGGGACTGCCTGCGGGCCCGGCGCGTGCTGGCGCCGGGGGTCATCGCGCTCCCTCCGCCTCCGAGAGCTCGCCGATCGCCTCGGTCACGAGCCTGTCGAGCTGCTCCAGGCTGCCGTCGTTGCGGATCACGTGGTCGGCCCTGCGCGCTTTCTCCTCCTGGGCGAGCTGGCGCTGCTCGCGACCCTCGAGCCCGGGCTGGCCGCGCTCGGCCAGGCGGGCGTCGCGAATCTCGTCGGCGGCGACCACCGCCACGGTCGCGTCGAAGGCGCCCTCCATCGCGGCCTCGAACAGAAGCGGCACCTCCACCACCGCGACGGGAACCTCGGGCCCCAGCTCGCTGCGCCATTCCGCGACTGCCCGGCCCACGCGGGGATGCGTCTGGGACTCGAGCCAGCGCAGCTCCTCTGGGCTCTCGAAGACGATCTCGGCGACGCGGGCGCGGTCGACGCTGCCACCGGGCGCCACCTCCTCTCCCCAGCGCCCGACCAGCAGCTCGCGCACTTCCTCGTCGTCGAGCAGGTCGTGGGCGACGCGATCGGTGGAGAGGACGGCGGCGCCGGCTCGCTCGAACGCGGCCAGCGCCTCGGACTTCCCGGCTCCGATTCCCCCGGTGAGCCCGATGAAGCGGGTCAAGCGGTGGCGGCCGGGCCGTCCTCGGCAGACCCCTCGTCGGGGGCCTCCTCGGGCGGCGCGTCCTCGGCGGCGGCCTCGGGCGCGTCCTCCGCCTCGGGCGCCTCGGCCTCCGGCGCTTCCTCCTCAGGCACCTCGGTCTCCGGCGCCTCCTCGGCCTCCGGCGCCGGCTCGGCGGGAGCCGCG
>VGBV01000174.1 GCA_016870325.1 Actinomycetota bacterium | reverse complement strand
GACCGACGTGCTGGCCCGGCGTGACCCGGGCGAGCTTTACGCACTGCGCCACCCGCCCCCGCGCGGCGCCCAGGCGGCGCCGGTCGGCGCCTGGGTCGAGCGGCTCGATCCCAAGACGCTCGTGGTCACGGCCGCGAGCCCGCTGTTGCCCGGCGGGCCCTACTGGCCGGGGGGGATCGCAGCCCACGCCAACGGCGACCTGCACATGGTCTACGGCGCCTGGGCGCACCGCCTCAGCCCGCAGCTCGAGGTGCTCGCCTCGCACCGGCTGCCGGCCGAGCGCCCGCACAACTCCTTCGTCGTGCTCGACACGGGCGAGCTCGTGACCAAGGACTGCGACGCCCCGGCCGGGCTCGAGCCCTCGACCGTCTCGGTGCTCGACCCCGAGACGCTGCTGCCCGTGGCGGCCCCGCTGCGCCTGCCCGAGCCCTCGATCGCGCGCCTGTCGAGCGACGGCGAGAGCGTGATCGCGGTAGGCACCACCCGCCTCTTCCGCCTGCGGCTGGACCGCGCCGCCGGCGAGCTGCGGATCGAGGACGGCTGGGCGCCCTCCTACGGCCCCGCGCCCGGGCGCAGCTTCGGCTGGGACCCGGTGATCACCGACGAGCACGTGCTCTGGATGGACAACGGCCGCAACGCCGTCGACCACACGATGCTCGGCAGCGGCAGCCAGAGCGACCCGCTGCGGCTCTGGTGGGCGCGCCTGGACGACGGCTTCGTGCGCTCGACCGAGATCAGCGGCCTCCCCCACGGGACCGAGTCGAACCCGCCCGGCTGGGACCCCGAGGGAAGGGTGGTGGTCGCCTATGACTCCGGGAACGCGGTCGTGCGCGCCTGGCGCCTGCGCGGCGACGAGCTGGAGCCGCTCTGGCGCCGCGACGGCCTCGCCCACGCCGGGCACCTGATCCTCTACCCCGACACCCGCGAGCTCGTCGTCGGCGACTGGCGCGGGCCGAAGCTCTTGCGCCACCGGCTCGTGCGGCCGCTGCTGCGGCGCGTCGGCCACCTCGTGCCCCGCACGGGGCCGGGGCGGCGCGCGGCGCTGGCGGGCGGCGGCGACGAGCTGGTCGTGCTCGACCTCGACAGCGGCGCCGAGAAGGCGCGCGTCGCGGTCCCCTCGCCCACCCAGGGCTTCCTGTTTCCGGCGCCCGGCTTCGGCCGCGATCTCTACTACCAGTCGCTGACCACGGTCGCCCGGGTCGAGGTCGGCCCGGGCGGGGGGCCGGGGCACCGGTTGTGAGCTCACTCCCGCTCCAACACGGCGACGCCCGAACCGGTGCGAACGGCGCCTACGCGCCGTCCTCGGGCCAGCGCCCGTCAACGCGCTCGGGGTCGTCGGCGTGCTTGGCCTCGGACTTGGCGGCGGTCAGGGCCAGCCCGGACATCTCGTTCAGCTCAGCGGCCGACATCCCGTCGGCCAGCTCGGAGACGGCGAAGGAGATCTGCACCGGCTCCTCGTCGGGGCGGCTCAGTTCGTGTAGAAGGCCCCGCGCAGGCGCGTCCCAAGCGGGGCGGCCTCGCCGGCGCCGGTGGCGGTGAGAATCATCGCGAACTCGTCGCCGCCCCAGCGGAAGCACATCTCGGGCCGCCGTGCCGCGCCGCTCAGGGCCGAGGCCACCTCTCGCAGGCAGCGGTCGCCCTCGGCGTGGCCCCAGCCGTCGTTGATGCTCTTGAAGCTGTGGATATCGACCATCGCCACCGTCAGCTGCGCGCCCGAGCGGCGGGCTCGCTCCACCTCGGTCTCGAGCGCCTCGTCGAATGCGCGGCGGTTGTGCAGCCCGGTCAGCGTGTCGACGCGGACCTCCTCGCGCGCCTCGGCCTCCTCGGCGGCGAGTGTCAGGCGCTGGGCGCGGATGCCCTGCATCAGCACGGTCCCGAGCGTCGCGATCGCGCTCCAGATCACGAAGGTGGCGAAGGTCGCCCCGGCGGCGTCGGCGTTCCAGCCGTCATGGACGAAGGGCAGCGCCATCGCAAGCGCCACAAACCCATGAAGGCCGCGATCCGGCGCGGCGGGTGCAGCACCGCCACGTAGAGGATCGGCAGCAGGAAGACGCGCTCGTAGGGCGAGCCCCCGCCTCCGGCCAGCCACTGCAGCACGCAGATCGCGACCACCGCGCCGTAGGACATCGCCAGCGTCGAGCCCCAGCTGGTGATGATGCGCCCGGTCCGCATCGCCCAGATCAGCCCCGCGCCGATCAGCGTCAGCGCGATCGCGGGCGCCCAGCCGGCGTCCCCGATCGCCTCGTTGGGCGGACTCGGGATCCAGAGCACGACGATCAGGACCACGACCAGGACCCAGAGGAGCGCACCCAGGCGCTGGGCGTTCGCGAGGTCGCCGCCCGCGTAGGGGTCCTCCTGGTGGGCGAAGAAGAGTCGAAGCTTTGAACTGCGACTGCTCATGCGGAACCTCTGTGCCTGCATCGGTCCCTGGGCGCTTCGACATCAGCTGCGTCCCTGCGGCTGCCGCCGCGGGCTCGCCCAGGCGTGCCCGGGCGGCCGGCGGGGGCCGCCCGCGCTACGGGCGGCCCCCGGTCCCGGCGCGGCTCGAGGGCCTAGACCAGGCGGCCGAGCTGGCGGATCTGGAACGCGCGCACGATATTCAGCACGCCCTCCATCAGCGCCCAGATGCCGGCGAACACCAGCAGCAGGTACTGCTTCTCGATGAAGAACTGGCCACCGGTCCAGAAGGCGAGAATCACCATCAGGATTCCGGCGATCAGCCCCAGCCACCAGAGCTCGTTGACCTCGCGGGCCATGAACGCCTCGATCACCCAGAACAGGCCGACCAGCAGGAACAGGAACCCGAGCACGTCGGCGATCGCCTCGAACGTGTTCTCGGGGCTGATGAACGCGATCACCGCGGCCGCCAGAAACAGCAGACCGAACAACCCGAACACCCACTTGCCACGCTCCTCGAGCCCGGCGAGCGCGAAGTTCTGGACCGAGGCGCCCAGGAACATGACGCCGACGATGATGCCGACGGTCGTGACCGATGCCTCGTCGAACTGCAGGATGACGACGGAGATCACGATCCAGGCGAGCCCGAACAGCAGCCACAGCCACCAGAACCCGGAGAAGCCCTTGATCGCCTGACGCTCCGCGGCGCTGGGCTTGGCCGCGGCGGGCCTGACGGCCGTCGCGGCGGACTTCCGGGAGGCAGCGCTCTTCTTCGCCGCGGTCTTGCGCGTGGCAGCGCTCTTCTTCGCGGCGCCCTTCCGAGAGGACGCGCTCTTCTTCGCCGCGGTCTTGCGCGTGGCAGCGCTCTTCTTCGCGGCGCCCTTCCGAGAGGACGCGCTCTTCTTCGCGGCCTTCTTCTTCGCGGTCGAATCGGCCATGAATCCTCCTTGGTCCTATAACCGGCGCGCGGTGCGCCGGGCCGCGAAAGGATAGGCCGCGCGCAAGCGGATCGGCGCGAGGCCGGCGGCGCTCCTCGCCGTCCGAGGTCGCCCTGCCGGCCTGGCGGGTCACCTCGGCGAGCGGCCGCGAGGCCGTCGC
>VGBV01000173.1 GCA_016870325.1 Actinomycetota bacterium | reverse complement strand
GCCAGTCGCGAAGATCAGGCGGCAGCAGCAGCGGTTGGTCACGGTCGCAGCTTCTGAAGTTCTGTGGCATGGGCCATTTTCTGGGCCCAAACGGACGGAAATGCAGGGGGTTTGTGCGACAGCCTCACGCGGGAGGGGCACCAACCAGCGCCGGCGAACTCGCGCCTGCTCTTGACCAAGAGCAGCCGCCCGCGGGCCATCGAGACCGCTGGCCGGAGTTGCGCTCAGCCCCCCGGGGTGACTAGAATCCCGAAAGATGAGAGGCAGAGGGCTGAGACAGGGTCCGGTCGTCGCCCTGGCGGCCGTGGTCTTGGCGGTGCTCGTCGCCCAGATTGCCGCCGCCGGCGGCGACTCGGGCAGCGATAGCGCCGACATCGCGAGTCTCAAGAACCGGATCAGCAAGCTGGAGACCCAGGTTGCGCAAGGCGCCACCGCTCAGACCGCCAAGAAGAAGAAGGCAAAGCGCGGCCCCCGCGGCCCCCAGGGGCCGGCCGGTCCCGCCGGGCCGCCGGGCACCGACGCAACCGCCATCTGCCAAGGCAACGGCTCCGGCGACACGATGGTCTCCGCCGGCGCGGTCTGCATCGACCGCTACGAGGTCTCGGTCTGGTCATCCCCCACCGGCGGCACCCAGTACGGGGCTTCATCGGACAACTATCCGTGCACCGACACCGGCCAGGGCTGCAAGGCCGGCACCGCGGGCGCGATCTACGCCCGCAGCGTCGCCGGGGTCACCCCCTCGGGCTTCATCACCTACTTCCAGGCCCAGCAGGCGCTCGCCAACGTCGGCAAGCGCCTGCCGACCAACGGCGAGTGGCAGCAGGCGGTCGCCGGCACCCCGGACTCGACCGCCTGCAACATCTCCACCGGGGCGGTCGCCAACACCGGCGCCAACGCCGGATGCGTCTCCAACTTCGGCGCCAACGACATGGTCGGCAACCTCTACGAGTGGGTCGCGGACTGGGTGCCCGTCTCGACCGCCTGTCCCGGCTGGGGCGCCGTCGGCACCTTCTCCAGCAACGACCAGATGTGCCTCTCGGGCGCCTCGACCATCGCCACCGGCCCCGGCGCCCTGATTCGTGGCGGCTTCTTCGGCAGCGGCTCGGGTGCCGGTCCGTTCGCGGTCGTCGGCGACGCCCGGCCGTCGAACTCGTTCAACTCCAGCTCCGGCTTCGTCGGCTTCCGGGGCACCCGCTAGTCGTTGTTGGCCATTCGGCGGTTTGCGTTTTGGCCCCGGGCGGGCGGGGCGGGCGCAGCCCGCTCCGCTCGCCCGGGCGCGCAGCGCATAAGCTGAGCGGCAAGGAAGCCGGATGCCAGCCGAAGAGGAGAGAGCCCCGATCATCGTCCGCTCCTACGACCTCTGCGCGGCGCTCTACGAGCACGTCGACCGCTTTCCGCGCGCCCAGCGCACCCTGCTGGGGCGGGTAATCCTCGACGAGGGCCTGCGGATGCTGACGGCGCTCAGCCTTGCCAACCGGCTCGCCGACAAGCGCGAGGCGCTGGCGGAGGCCTCCGGGCGCCTCGACGCGCTGCGGATCAGCCTGCGGCTCGCGAAGCGCCTAGGCTTCCTCTCGGGCCGCGGCTACGAGCACCTCACCGCGGTAGCCGACGAGATCGGGCGGATGCTCGGGGGATGGCTCAAGCACGAGCGAGATCGCGGCGCAGATGCCGGCGAGGGGTTCGAGGCGGCGAGCGCGGCGGCGGGGGCCGACGCCCCCTCGACCACGCCCGGCAAGGCCGGCGCCGTCCGCTACACGATGCAAAGCCCGCTGGTCGAGCGCTACCTGAACGCGAAGCTCGCCCACCCCGACGCGGTCGTGCTTGTAGGCGCAGGGGCGTTCTGCCAGGCGTTCTTCGAGGACGCCCGGCTGGTGGGCCGCGAGCTCGGGCTTACGGTACGCGACCTGGCTGCCGACTCCGAGCCGGAGAAGATCTTCGCGTGCGGCATCCCCAAGGCGAGGCTCGAGGCCCACGTCGCACGCCTCGGGCAGCCCGGACGGGAAGTGCATGTGGAGTAGGGAGCGGGCCCAACCGCCGCCCTGATTCGTGGCGGCAACTTCAACAACGGCACGAATGCCGGTCCGTTCGCGGTCAACGGCAACAACCAGCCGTCGAACTCGAACAACAACATCGGCTTCCGGGGCGCCCGCTAATCGTCCTCGCCGGGGCTTCGCCCCGGTGGCTCGCTCGCGCCGCCTTCACGGAGACGGCGCCCACGCCGCGGGGACGACAGGCCCGCCTCCCTGGCGCCGCGCCTCCGGGCACGCTCGGGACCGCGCGCGTGAACAGAGTCCGACCCCGGCCCGTCGAGTAGGGCTCCCCGAAAGCCGGGCCGGGGTCTCAACGCCCCGACCGCGCTGAGTCGCAGTGCGGCGCGAGAAGCACCTGTTTGAGCGTGTGGTGGCTTTCGGGTCGCTTCACCGCGCCTTCCTGGCGGCGAGCGCCGGCAAGCGCGACCGTCGCGCGGTGCGCCGCTTCGAGCTCGCGCTCGAGACCCGCCTCTGGGAGATGCACCGCGAGGTCGCGGCCGGCGCCTATGCCTGGGGCCCTTACCGGCGCTTCGTGATCTCGGACCCCAAGCGCCGCGAGATCCGCGCCGCGCCGTTTCGCGACCGGGTCGCCCACCACGCGATCGTCGCCGTCGTCGACCCGCTCTTCGAGCGCGGCTTCATCTCCGACACCTACGCCTGCATCCGGGGGCGGGGCCAGCACGCCGCGGTCGAGCGCTACCGACGCTTCGTCCGCGCCCGGGACGGGCGCGGCTACGCCGTTCACTGCGACATCGCGTCGTACTTTCGAAGCGTCGATCACGGGGTGCTGCTGACGCTGCTCGGGCGCCGGATCGCGGATCGCAGGCTGCTCGACCTGCTCGCGTCCCTGATCGCCCACGGCGGCGAAGCGCCCGGGGTGGGGATGCCCATCGGCGCCCTCACCAGCCAGATGTTCGCCAACCTCTACCTCGACCCGTTCGATCACTTCATGAAGGAGGAGCTGCGGGTGCGCCACTACGTCCGCTACATGGACGACTTCGTGGCGCTTGTCGACGACCGCGCCGCGGCCCGGAGGCTCCTCGCTCGGGTCGAGGAGTTCCTCGCCGAGTGCCTCAGGCTGCGACTCAATCCGCGCCGCAGGGTGATCGCGCCGCTGGCCGAGCCGCGCGACTTCCTCGGCTACGTCCATCACCCAGGCGGGCGGACGAGGGTGCGGCGCCGCAACGTGAAGCGGGCGCGGCGCCGGTTTGAGGCCCTCGAGGAGGATCTGCGCCAGGGCCGGACCGCTCCCGAGGTGGCGAGGAGCTCGATCGCGAGCTGGATCGGGCTCGCGGCGCATGCCGATGCGTTTCGTCTCTCGCGGGCGATCTTCGCCGAACACGACCCGGGCAACCTCGGGAAGCGGCTGCTGGTGGCGCGCCTCTCGAAGTAGGATGAGCTGCCGAGGCTCGCTCCTCGTCTTCCGCTTAAGGAGCACCTCCGACCCGGTCGTGCGGAGTGCCCAGTTGCGCGAGGACGAGAACTGCCTTGCCGCTGGCCGAGACCGTCAGCTGGGGCCGGC
>VGBV01000172.1 GCA_016870325.1 Actinomycetota bacterium | reverse complement strand
GCGCTGGCGCTGGTCAGCCTCCCCTTCGACGTCGCCGCGCACGAGCGCGCCGTCGACGTCGGCATCTCGACGCAGGCGCTCGGGGACTGGGCGCTCGACTGGGCCAAGGCGAACGGGATCAGCGCTGCGATCGCCGCGGCGGCGGGCACCGGCCTGCTGGCGCTGGTGCGGCGCTACCCGCGCCGCTGGTGGATTCCCGGCAGCGCCGCGCTGGTCGCCCTGGCCGCGGCCTTCACCTGGCTGGCGCCCGTCGTGCTCGCCCCCGCCTTCAACGACTTCGAGCCGCTGGAGCCGGGACAGGCGCGCTCGGACGTGCTGGAGCTGGGCGAGCGCTCGGGGGTCGAGATCGGCGAGGTCTATCGCGTCGACGCCAGCCGCCGCAGCACGGCGATCAACGCCTACGTCGGCGGGCTGGGACCGACGAAGCGGGTCGTCCTCTACGACACCCTGCTCGACGACCTCGACCAGGGCGAGCGCCGCTCGGTCGTCGCCCACGAGCTTGCCCACGTCGACCAGAACGACATCCCGCGCGGGCTGCTGTTCGTCGCGATCTCGGCGCCGCTGGGGCTGCTGTTCGCGGCCGGCGCGAGCCGGGCGCTGGGCGAGCGCTCGGGCGCCGAGCCCGGGCAGCCGGCGTCGCTGCCGGCTCTGGCGCTGGCGCTGGCGGTGACCTCGTTCGCGATCGGCGTCGCCGGCAACCAGCTCTCGCGCGCGGTCGAGGCGAAGGCGGACACCTACGCGCTGGAGCTGACCGACGACCCCGAGTCGATGGTCGGGCTGCAGCAGCGGCTCGCGCGCCGCAACCTCTCCGACCCCGACCCGCCGGGGCTGGTCAGCTTCCTGCTCGGGTCCCACCCGACCACGGTCGAGAGGGTCGGCGCCGCCCGCGCCTACGAGCGCGAGCGGGTCTCCCCGGCGGATGGGGATGGGGCGCCGTGAAGGTGAGCCTGATCACCGTCGGCAAGGCCAAGCAGCCCTTCCTCGCCCCGGACGCCCACTACCGCAAGCTGCTCGGCCGCCACCAGCCGGTCGAGGTGGTCGAGGTGCGCGACGAGATGAACATCGAGGGCCGGCTGCCCGAGCGCGCCCACGTCGTCGCGCTCGATCGCGGCGGCAAGGCGCTGAGCTCGCGCGGCTGGGCCAACTGGCTGCAGGAGCGCCGCATCGACGCGCGCGACGTCTGCTTCCTGATCGGCGGCCGGCGCGGCCTGCCGCCCGAGGTGCTCGACCTCGTCGACGAGCGGGTCTCCCTCGGCCCCCAGACGATGGCCCACCAGCTCGCCCGCGTCGTGCTGCTGGAGCAGCTCTTCCGCGCGACCAAGATCCTCGCGGGCGAGCCATACCATCACTGACCTCGTGAGCGACCCTGTCGGAGATCTGCGCTCGGCGGTCAACGACGCCGCGGCATCCCTGCGCGACGGCGCCGAGGAGGGCGGAGCGGCCCCGGCGCTGGAGCGCCCGCCGCAGCCCGACTTCGGGGACTTCTCGACCAACGCCGCGATGCTGCTGGCGCCCGCCCTCGGCGAGAAGCCGCGCGAGGTCGCCGCCAGGCTCGCCTCGGGGCTCGAGGGCGGCCTCGGCGAGGACCTCGACAGGGTCGAGGTCGCCGGGCCGGGGTTCCTGAACCTGTTCCTCGCGGACGGCTGGTACCGCCGCGCCGCGGCGTCGCTGCTGGCGGCGGGGGACGACCTCGGCCGCCCCCGGGCGCCCGCGGACCCCGATGGGGTGCTGATCGAGTTCGTCTCGGCCAACCCGACCGGCCCGCTGACCGCGGCCGGGGGCCGCCACGCCGCCTACGGCGACTCGGTCGGTCGCGCGCTGGAGCTGGCCGGGCACCTCGTCCAGCGCGAGTACTACGTCAACGACACGGGCGGGCAGGTCGAGCGCTTCGCGGCCTCGATCGCGGCCCGGATGAGCGGTGACGAGGTTCCCGAGGACGGCTACGAGGGCGAGTACGTCGCCCACCTGGCGCAGGAGCTCGCGGGTGAGGGGCTCGGCCCCGGCGAGCTCGAGCAGCTCGGGCGCCGCGGCGCCGAGCTGATGCGGTCCTCGATCGAGCAGACGCTGCTGCGCTACCGGGTCGAGTTCGACACCTGGTCCTCGGAGCGCGAGCAGTACGACTCGGGCTCGGTCGACCGGATGATGGCCGAACTGCGCGAGCGCGGGCACGTCTACGAGAGCGAGGGCGCGACCTGGCTGCGGACGACGAGCTTCGGGGACGACAAGGACCGCGTCCTGATCCGCTCCGACGGCGAGTCCACCTACTACCTGGGGGACATCGCCTACCACCGCGACAAGCTCGAGCGCTCGGGCGGGCGCCTGCTCGATGTGCTCGGCGCGGACCATCACGGATACGTGGAGCGCCTGCGCGCGGGCCTGGCGGCGCTGGGGTTGGACCCCGAGAGGCTGGAGTTCTCGATCATGCAGCTCGTGCACGTCGTCGAGGGGGGCGAGCGGGCGCAGATGTCGAAGCGCCGCGGCGAGTTCGTCACGCTCGACGAGCTGATCGACGACATCGGCGTCGATGCCACGCGCTTCTTCATGCTGCAGCGCAGTCACGACACCACGGTCGACCTGGACCTCGAGCTGGCGCGCACGACCTCGAATGAGAACCCCGTCTACTACGTCCAGTACGCCCATGCGCGGATCGCGAGCATCCTGCGCAAGGCGGGGGATGGGGCGGTCGAGCGCGCCGTCGCGGCTGACCTGGCCGCCGTCGGGGGCGCGGTCGAGCCGGCCGAGAGGGCGCTGCTGAAGCGGGTCTGCGAGCTGCCCGAGGAGGTGGCCGAGACGGCCGCCCGTCGCGCGCCGCACCGCCTCTGCGCCTACGCGACCGCGACGGCCGCGGACTTCCACGCCTTCTACCGCGACTGCCAGGTGGTCGGCGCCGAGGGCGAGGGGGTCGAGGACTTCCGCCTCGCGACCTGCCTGCTGACCAAGCGCACGATCGCGAAGACGCTGAGCGTGCTGGGCATCAGCGCCCCCGAGCGGATGTAGGCCGCAGGCTCTCGGAGCAGCCGCGAAGCGGCTGCGTTTGATGTTTGCGGCCGCCACATCCGCGACTGATGCCGGATGTAGGCCGCAGGCTCTCGGAGCAGCCGCGAAGCGGCTGCGTTTGATGTTTGCGGCCGCCACATCCGCGACTGATGCCGGATGTGGGACGGCCCGGCGCTACACGTCGTAGCGGCCGATGTCCCGGTCGAGGCGGGCGGAGTCGGCCGGGGTGAGCTCGGGCCCCGCACCTTCGCCGTGATGGCGCCGGGTCAGGCGCACGAGCGCCAGCCCCACGCCGATCACGCCCAGCAGCAGCGCCAGCGCCGGCACCACCCAGGCCGTGAGGTCGAAGCCGTCGGAGTCGGGCAGCGCCAGCACGTCGGGGCCGTACTCGGCGACGAGGGCGTCCTTGACCTGCTGCTTGTCGGCGCCCTCTGCGATCAGCCCGCGGATCAGCTCGCGCTCGCGCTCGGCCTGCGGGGAGTCCGACAGCTCCAGCGTGGTGCCGCAGATCGGGCACATCACCTCGTCCTCGATGTCGGCGAGGTTGGTGCGGGGCTCGGGCGACTGGGCCGGGGCGAGCGCCGGCGCC
>VGBV01000171.1 GCA_016870325.1 Actinomycetota bacterium | reverse complement strand
CCAGCGTGCGCGCCTCGGCTGCCGCCTTCCTGGTCGCGGGCGGGGTCACGGCGCTGATCTTCGCCGCGGGCCGCTTCGGCGCCGACGTCGGCGCCGCGATCGTGCTGCCCGCGGGCGCGGCGGTCGCCACCCTGATGGTGCCCGGGATGGCCGCGGTCGTGCGCCGGCGCCGCTGGGTCCTGCTGCTGGCGGCGCCCGTGCTCGGCCTCGCGGCGCTGTTCGCGATCGACCTCGTCTTCGGCGGAGACGCCCACCTGAGCCGCTCGGTGCTCGACGCGGGAGGCGCCGGCGAGCTGGCCGACGTGGTCGAGCGGCGCCTGCGGCTGGCGGAGCGGAGCTTCGAGCGGGGGGTGCAGACGATCCTGTTCTGGTCTTGCGTGGCCGGGGTGCTGCTGGCGATCGTCTTCCGCCGCCTAATCTGGGCGTGGCTCTCGGCCGCCCCGTACGCCCGCGCGGGCTACACGGGCGCGGCGGCCGCGGTGGCGCTCGGGATCGTCGCCAACGACTCGGCCGTGACCTTCTTCACGATCGGCACGATCGCGCTCGGAGCGTGCCTGGCCTTCGCCTGGTCGCAGGCCGATCAGGGTGACCGCACGAACCGACCACTGGGTGACCGCACGCACTGAGGGGTCGTCAGGCCGCCGCATTCGGAGCGGCTGCTTGCAGCCGCGACTGATCTCGGCGGCCGCTACGACACCGCCTGATTCAGGAGGGGCCGACCCGGTACCCTGCCCGGCATGCGCATCGCTCTGGTTTCGCCCTACTCCTGGACCTACCGGGGGGGCGTGAACAGGCACGTTGAGGCGCTGGCGGAGGAGTTCACCGCGCGAGGAGAGCACGTACGCGTGCTCGCCCCTTGGGACCCGCCGGACAAGCTCACGCGTCGCCTGCACCGCTCCGCCGCGCCCGAGGTCCCCGACCAGCCCGACTACCTGGTCCCGCTTGGCCGCACGATCGGAATCGGCGCCAATGGGGCCGTCTCCAACATCTCGCCCTTCCCCGAGGGGCTGGTCAGGATGCGGCGCGAGCTTCGCTCGGGCGGCTACGACGTGATCCACGTCCACGAGCCGCCGGCGCCGCTGGTCAGCTGGGACGCCAACACCTTCCGCGGCGCGCCGGTGGTCGGGACCTTCCACGCCTACGCGACCAAGGCGGTGCCGAACCACATCGCCTCGCTGCTCGGCGCGCGGCGCATCTTCAACCAGCTCTCGGCCCGAATCGCGGTCTCCGAGGCGGCCGCCTGGACCGGCCGGCGCTGGTTCGGCGGCGACTACACGATCGTCCCCAACGGCGTCGACGTCGCCGCCGCGCACCAGGGCCCGAAGACCCCCTCCGAGGAGCTGCGCCTGCTGTTCGTGGGGCGCGCCGAGGAGCGCAAGGGGCTGCCGGTGCTGCTGGCGGCCTTCCAGGCCCTGGTCGAGCACGTGCCCGCGCGCCTGACCGTGATCGGCGCCGACCCCGAGGAGGTACACCGCGCGATCGCCGACCCCGACCTGGCGGCGCACGTGGACACCCGCGGCAAGGTCTCCGACGCCGAGCTCTGGACGGCGCTGGGCGAGGCCGACCTGCTCTGCGCCCCCTCGCTCTCGGGCGAGAGCTTCGGGATGGTGCTGATCGAGGCGATGGCCTCGGGCACCCCGCCCGTCGCCTCGGCGATCGCCGGCTACAGCGACGTCGTCAGCCACGGCGTCGACGGCGTCCTCGTTCCCTCCGCCGACCCCCAAGCCCTTGGCGAGGAGCTGCTGCGCCTCGCCCACGAGCCCGAGCGCCGCGCGGCGCTGGGTGAGGCCGGTCGCGAGAGCGCCGAGCGCTACGCCTGGCCCCGGGTCGCCGGGGAGGTGGGCGAGGTCTACGAGCGCGCCGCGCGGCCGCTCAGCGTGCCCGTCGACGGGATCGACGCCGCCGCCCGCCGGGCCGGGCTGGTGCGGATCGACGGCGGGCCCCGCCGGCCCGCGCGCTGCCTGCCCTCGCTCGACGCCGAGCCCTCCACCAGCGGCCGCCGCCGCCTGGCCCGCCGCCTGGGTCTCGGCGTCGCCGGAGTGCTGGGTCTCGGGCTCACATACCTGGCCGCGCGCAAGATCGGCGTCGACAAGGTCGCCCAGAGCGTCATCGGGTCGGACCTGACCTGGGTCCTGATCGCGCTGGCGCTGATGGTGGCGGCGATGTTCGCCCGCGCGGGATCCTGGGTCGTGATCGCGCGCGCGGCGCTGCCGGGCCGCACCGTCCGCCGCCGCGACGTCACCTCGGCGACGATGATCGGCGTGCTGATGTCGGCGACCCTGCCGGCCCGCCTCGGCGAGCCCGCGCGAGCGACAGTGCTGGCACGGCGCATCGGGCGCATGCGCGAGACCTTCGCGGTCCTGATCGGGACGCTGGTCAGCCAGACGATGCTCAACATCCTGGCGCTGGCGCTGCTCGGCGTGATCATCGTCAACACCACCGACCTCTTCCACCACAGCACCGAGAGGATCTTCCTGTTCTCGCTGGCGCCGCTGGTGCTGCTGATCGCCGTGCTGCTGGCGCCGTTCGTGGTGCGAACGAACGGGGAGGGGCGCATCGCCCGCGCCGCCGCCGCCGCCCGGCGCGCGCTGGGCCAGGTTTGCAGCGGCCTGGTCGTGTTCAAGGATCCGCGCAGGGGCACGGTCGCGGCGGTCGCCCAGCTCGGCGCCTGGCTGCTGCAGCTGCTCTCCTGCTGGGTGCTGTTCGCGGCGCTCGGGCTCGACCACCAGGTCGGCATCGGCGCCGCCGCCGCCGTGCTGTTCGCGGTCAACGTGACCGCGGTGATCCCGGCGACCCCGTCGAACATCGGCGTATTCCAGTTCGCCACGGTGAGCGTGCTCGCGGGCGGCTTCGGCGTCGGCGCCGCCGACGCGCTCGCCTACGGCGTCATCCTGCAGGCGGTCGAGATCGCCACCGCCGTCGGCCTCGGGCTGTCGGCCCTGCTCCGCGAGGGCGTCACCTGGAAGGACATGCGACTGCGGGCGATCTCCGCCGCGCCCGTTCAGCTGCAGCCCCATCTCCGCGAGCGCGAAGCCCGCGACGCCATCAGCGCCTAGCTCGCCGTCCGATCGAATGGACGGCCGTCCGGGTCATGGCCCGGATGCCCCCGTCCACTCGGCGCTGGGTCGGTCAGTCCGGGAACTCCTCGAGCAGCTCCGCGACGCGGTCGGGCTGCTCGACCTGGGGGCAGTGGCCGCAGCGGGGTAGCAGCTCGACGCGGGTCTCGGGCAGGGCGGCGGCGATCAACTCCGCGCCCGACGCGGCCACCATGCGGTCGCGCTCGCCCCAGATCACCAGCAGCGGGCAGTCGATGCGCTCGAGCCGGAACGGCGCCTTCATCTCGGGCAGCAGCCGCTTGCCGGTCGCGAGCGCGCGCGCCAGATCCTCGCGGCTGCGGATGTGGCCGGCGAACGCCCCGACCATGCCGGGATCGGCCCGGCGCGGGCTGGCGAAGGCGAGCACCCGGTAGGTGCTGGCGACGGCGCGCTGCAGCGTCGCCTCCGGCACCGGCACCGGCGAGTTCAGTATCGCCTTGACCAGCGGCGCGCCCTGGATCGCGGCGAACCAGCTCGGCGTCCCGAGGCCGGCGGGGGCCACCGGGGCCACGCCG
>VGBV01000170.1 GCA_016870325.1 Actinomycetota bacterium | reverse complement strand
GAGGCACGGGCGGCAGGGGAGACGACGCCCTGTTCGGCGCCCGGGGCAACGACAGGCTCAAGGGCGGCGCCGGAGACGACACGGTGGACGGCCAGATCGGCTGCGACCGCCTGGACACCGGCGACGGAGCGGACGTGGCCGTGGGCGAGGCCGACGTGGACACGATCGCCTCCGGGGCAGGCGCGGATCGAATCGATGCCGGTCAAGGGCGGGACCGCATCGACTCCGGTCCCGGTGACGACCGCGTCGACGGCGGCGTCGGCGGGGACACCGCCAACACCGGCGACGGCAACGACCTTGTCCTGGGCGGGGCCGGCGGCGACAACGTCTACGGCGGCGCCGGCTCGGACCGGATCTACGGCGAGCTCGTGGACGACCTGCTGCAGGGCGGCCCGCAAGACGACACGATCGTCGGCGGCCACGGCGTGGACGACATCTACGGCGAGTCCGGCGACGACCTGCTGCGCGGCGACGCCAACACCGACTATTACTGGGGCGGCGCGGGATCGGACACGGTCAGCTACGGGACCACGACCCCCCCGGGCCCCGTGCCCGCGCTCGATGGCGCCATGATCGACCTTCCCAACGAGCGCGCCCTGGAGAGCCCGCCGCAGGCGATCCTGAACCAGGCGGACCCGGCCGAGAAGCTGTTCGAGCTGGAGAGCGTGATCGGCTCCAACTACGACGACGAGATCTTCGGGGCCGGGGTGGGCAGCGCCACCGGGCTCGGAGGCTCGGAGACGTGCAACGGGTTCCTCAGCGACGACTGCAACATCCAGGTCGGAGCGACGCCGAGCGTCAGCCTCGCCACGGTGGGAATCGACCCCGGACTGCTGGTCACCGGCGGTCCCGGCGCGCAGGCCGACAACCTGAAGCTGAGCGCGACGGCGACCACCTATGTCGTCACCGCCGGCACCACGATCACCGCCGGCGCAGGCTGTCAGAACGTGAGCGCGGCGGTCGTCAGCTGCGCGAAGCCGGCGCGGCCCCTCGGCTACGCCACGGTCTGGGGCGGCGACGGCCCCGACAGGATCTCGATCACGAACGGCTACCCCGAGACGACCGCAATCGTGCTCGATGGCGGCGCGGGGGACGACACGCTGACGGGCGCCGACACCGACGAGATCATGATCGGCGGCCCCAGCGGGGCCGACAAGATGCTTCCGGGCGCCGGCGACGACGCCATGTTCTCCGGGCCGGGCGCCGACATCCTCGAGGGCGGGGACGGCCAGGACCAGCTCGTCACCACCAGCCCCTGCGACGGGCACGTCTTCAGCGGCGGCCCCGGCAACGGCGACATCGCCGGCTTCGCGCAGACGATCGAGGTCGGCGTCGAGGCCCAGATCGGCGGCACGGCGATCGGCCGGGGGGTCTCCCCCTGCGCCCCCACCGCCGTCCAGGCCGACAACGAGGTGCTCGAGGGGACCCAGAACGGCGACGTGTTGATCGGCAACAAGAAGGACAACGCCCTGATCCTGGGCAAGCAGGGAGACGACGTGCTGCAGGGCCTGGGCGGGAGCGACGTGTTGCGGGGCGACGCTGGCAGGGACGCCCTCTACGGGGGCAAGGGCCTGGACACCATCCAGGCCCAGGACGGCATCCGCGACATCGCGCTCTACTGCGGTCCCGGCGGCGACGATACCCAGCGCGACAAGTTCGACCCGCCGGGAGCGGGCTGCGTCGAGCGCAAGCCGCAGATCTGCCCGTTCGACCGCGGCTCGGGCTCGAAGAAGAGCCGCGGCAAGAAGCGCCGCGGCTAGCGGTTCAGCTCACTTCTTCTTCTTCCGCTTCTTCTTCACGCACTTCCCCTTCTTCAGCTTCTTGCCCTTCTTGCACCTCTTCTTCGGCTGCGTCGGCGCCGCAATCGTGAACTGCGCGGTCGCCCCCCTGAACGCCGCGGCCCACGCTGACCGGTCGGACCGGGGGCTTCCCGTGTTGCCCACGCACAGGCCGAACGGGCACATCAACGGCAATAGGGGTAATCCGTCGAGGCGGATCGAAGTTACTCGAGTTTGGGTGGGGCCTGAATCTGGCCGTCTGTTCGGTCCCCTGACGGCTCCCGACGCACGCCGAAGCGGGTGGGCCCGGAGGCCCTCGCCTTTTCGTCCAGATTTCGTGGGTCAAACGGCCAAATTCGGGCCCGGATGCCGAGCAAATCCGCATGGGCGGGTTGCGGCACTTCATTCCCTGTTTGGCGATCGTCGCCGCGCTCGGCGGCACCCTTCTTGCGATGAACGAGTCATCGGCCGGGGGCTCGGTCAACGTCGTCGCGGCCCCGTCCTCCTCCGCGCAGGGGGCCCCGGCCCCCGCCGCCGAGGGCGCCAGCGAGCACGCGGACGCCGAGACAGGCGCCCACGACCACATGGCCGCGTCCGGCGAGCCCGCCGGGGACGGCGGCGAGGCGGGCGGGCACCGGCACGCGCGGCTCGACTCGGCCGAGCTGCGTCGCTACGTGGGCGAGCAGATGACCGCCCTCGATGGCGAGCAGGCCGGGCTTTACGCGGTCGCGCTCGAGGATGGCAAGCAGCTCGTCACCCACGGCCCCGACCTGGACCTGGCCGGCTCCGAGCTGGCCACGGCGAGCGCCGAGGCGGAGCCGCGGCCGCCGCTGTGCGCGGACGAGCACGCCCAGCACGTGCTCTACGGGCGCCCGGCAGGCTCGCCCGACCGCTACGCGAGCGTCATCGGCGAGATCCGCGACGAGGTCAAGCGGATGAACGGCGTCCTGAACCAGAACTCGCTCGCCTCGGGAGGGCCGCAGGCAGACTACCGGGTCGTCTGCGACCAGGCCGGCGAGGTGCGGGTCGACTCCTTCGTCAACAGCGGTGCGGCGAGCTTCCAGGGCGTGGTCGCGGCCGCCAGGGATGCGGGCTTCGACCGCGGCGACCTGAACTACACGATCTTCTACGACGGCTACAACGGCTGCGGGATCGGCTCGCTCTACTTCGACGAGCGCCCGATCGCCGAGAACCGCAACAACCGCGGCGGCGGCTACGGGATCAGCTACAAGGGCTGCTGGCGCGGCGTGCCCATGCACGAGAACGGGCACAACATGGGCGCGGTCCAGTACGGCGCCCCCAATTCGACCGGGAGCGGCGCCCACTGCACCGACGAGCAGGACATCATGTGCTACTCGGACGGCGGCGACAGGGACACGGGCACCTGGCAGCGCTGCACGGCGGGCGAGAACTTCGACTGCGGCTTCGACGACTACTTCGACACCGCCCCCGAGCCCGGCGAGTACCTGGACCGGAACTGGAACGTGGGCTCCTCGCTGAACCGCTTCCTGGCCTTCGACCGGGTGCTGGCGCCCGGCGCCGGCGGCGATTCGGGCGACTCGGACGCAGAGGTTGTGGCGCTCGAGCCGGGGGTGGCCGTTCGCGGCCGCACCGGCGGCGCGCGCAGCGTGCGCCACTACAGCGTGGACGTCCCCGACGGCCCCCGCACCCTGGTCGTGAGGCTGGACGGCCCGGGCCGCGGCGAGCGCTGGCTGCGCACCCGCGAGGTCGCGGCCCGCACGCTGGCGACCTCCTCGGCGACGCCGAGGGCGCGCAAGGCCGCGCGCCGCCAGGCGCGGCGGGCGAAGCGGGCGGGCGCGATCAACCTGGACCTGCTGCTGAGCCGCGAGGGCACGGCGACGCCGCAGACGACCGTGTGTGCGCCGCGGCGCCACTCGAACGACGAGGTCTGCGAGGTCCTCTTCCCCGCGCCGGGCGAGTGGTCGGTCGGCGTACAGCTGCGCCAGGGCGGCAAGCCGC
>VGBV01000169.1 GCA_016870325.1 Actinomycetota bacterium | reverse complement strand
GCGCCGCCGGATCGCGCCTAGCCGCGCCGGGCGAGCAGCAGCTGGGCGACCTCCATGTCGAGCGGGGTCGTGACCTTGAGGTTCTCGGGCGAGGCCTCGTGGATCAGCACCTGGCCACCCGAGCGCTCGACCAGCATCGCGTCGTCGGTGACGGAGCCGAGCTCGTCGGCATGGGCCGCCACCGCGTCGCGCAGCGCCTCGGTGCGGAAGGCCTGCGGCGTCTGCACCGCCCAGAGGCTGGAGCGCTCGGGGGTGCGAAGCACCCGGCGGCCGCGCGAGGCCTCCTTGATCGTGTCGGTGACAGGGGCGGCGGCGATGACTGCGGCGATGTCGGCGTCGGAGTCGAGCCGGCTCACGACCTCGTCGAACAGCGCCGCCGTCGCCAGGGGGCGCGCCGCGTCATGGACGACGACCAGCCCGTGCTCGGCGTGCTCGAGGGCCAGCGCCACCGACTGCGAGCGGTGCTCGCCGCCGCGCACGGCGCGGGCCTCGACCCCGGCCTGCTCCGCGACCTCCTCGGCGTGGTCCTCGCCGCCCGGGGGGGCGGCGATCACGATCTGGCCGACGCGCTCGGCGGCGTCCGCGGCGATCAGCGACCAGGCCAGCATCGGCCTGTCCCCGAACTGGACATAGGCCTTCGGGCCGCCGGCTCCGAGACGCTCCCCGGAGCCGGCGGCCGCGATCACGGCCGTTGCGGTCGAGTCAGGCAGTCGCCTCGACCGGCCCGAACCGCTCCTCGAGCAGTCCGTCCAGGTAGTTCTCGGCGCCGTCCTCGTCCTTGTCCAGCGCGTACATGAACTCGGACGCGAGGATCTTCTTGGCGCGGGTGTACATCTGCTTCTCGCCGGTGGACAGTCCCTTCTCCATCTCCCGGATGGCGAGGTTGCGCACCACCTCGGCGAGCTCGTAGACGTCGCCCGTCTTGATCTTCTCGCGGTTGTGCTTGAAGCGGCGATTCCAGTTCTTCGGCATCTCGGAGACCTCGTCGGTGAGGACCCCGATCACCCTCTTGACCTGCTCCTCGTCGATCACCCGGCGCAGCCCAGCCACATGGGCGTTCTCGCACGGGACCATCACGGTCATGTTGCTGTGGAGGATGTTGATGGTCAGGTAGTCGCGCTTCTCGCCCATCAGGTCCTTGGTCTCCTTCTTCAGGACCACGCCTGCTCCGTGATGGGGATAGACGACGTTGTCACCGACCTCGAAGTTGCAGACGGGCGCCTTGAGTTCGAGGTCGGTTGCCGCCGCCTCGTCGATTACCTCCTCAGTTAGCTCCGGAATGGCTCTCTCCTTTCGCTGGGTCAGCTGACGTCACCGTCAGCTCTGCAAGTAGCGATCGATCGGGTCGATCTCCTGAAGCCTGCGGACGCCCTCGCGGATGTCCTTGGCGCGGGTCGCCCCCACTCCCTCGACCGCCTCGAGGTCGTCGTCGCTCGCGGCGAGGATCTCGTCGAGGCCCCCGAACTCCTGGATGATGCGCTGCACCACCAGCTTCGGCAGCCGCGGGATCCTGCCGAGCACGCGATGGCCGCGGGGAGATACGGGGAAGTCGAGAGTCGAGACCTTGCGCTCGTAGCCGAGCAGCTCGGCGAGGCGACCGAAGTCGAGCAGGTCCTGGTGGGGCAGGCGGGCGATCTGGCTGAGGGTGGTCGAGAGGTTTTCCTCGGTGTCCTCGACCGAGTAGTCGCGGATCAACGCCGCCTTGTCGGCGGCGACGCCGACCATCGTCTCCTCGAGCTGCATCTCGATCAGGCGGCCCTCGGTGCCGAGCTCCACGATGTAGCGCTCGACCTCGACGGCCATCCGGGTCACCAGCTCGGCCCGCTGCAGCACCGAGAGCACATCGTAGAGGACCGAGCCGCCCTCGAACTCCAGGCGGGTGAGCCGGGAGGAGACGGCGTCCAGGCGCATGCGGTACTTGTCGAGCGTCGCCAGGCCCTGGTTCGCCTTGGCGAGCACGGCCGGGATGTCCTGGAGGATGTACTTCATCCCGCCCAGGTAGAGCGAGACCACGTCGCGCCGCTCGGAGATCGCGATCACCAGCGCGTCGGTCTGCTTGCTGACCCGCTCGGCGGTGCGGTGCCTGGTCCCGGTCTCCGAGGACGCGATCGTGGGGTCGGGCATCAGCTGCACGTTGGCGCCGACGATCTTCGCCGCCTGCTTGTTGAGCACGATCGCGCCGTCCATCTTCGCCACCTGGTAGAGCAGCGCCGGGGTGTAGTCCACGTCGAGGTTGATGCCCCCCGAGAACATGAAGGAGACCTCCTCGGGGTCCGCGATCACGATCAGGCCACCGGTGCGCGAGTGCACGATGTTGTCGATGCCCTCCCGCAGAGCGGTGCCGGGGGCGACCATGTCGAGGGCGCGAAGCAGCCGGGGATCCTGCCGCGCCTCAAGCTCTTGGAGGCCGTCACCGGAGAACTCAGACGCCATGCGATGATGAAAGCAGATCGTCCTGGTGCGCGATTTGCGGGGATATCCGTGTGGAAAGCTCGGAAAAGGGATTGTCAAGCGGCTTCGCGCAAACGGCGCCCGGCGCCGGCGGCGCGGAGGGCGTCCGCGACCGTCTCGCGAGCGTCCAGGCCCACGACCGTGCCCTCGGCCGGGCGCGGTCCCAGCACCCGCTCGAGCCCGAACTTGAGCGCCTCGCCGACCCGGCGCTCGGCGTGGGCGACGTGGCGCAGCTCGCCCGTCAACCCGAGCTCGCCGAAGCACGCGAGGGGGCGCCCCTCCCCAGCCGCCCCCGGACGCGAAGCGGAGGAGGCGGCGCCGGATGAGAGCACGGTTCCGGAGCTCGCGGACGCCACCGCCAGCGCGATCGCGAGGTCGGCCCCGGGCTCGTCCACGCGGACGCCACCTGCGACGTTGACGAAGACGTCGGCCGCCGAGACGTTGACCCCGGCGTGGCGCGCCAGCACGGCCAGCACGAGCGCCAGCCGGTTGCGGTCGACGCCGGTGGCGGTGCGGCGGGGGGGAACGATCTCGGTCGGGGCGACCAGCGCCTGCACCTCGACCAGCAGCGGGCGCGTGCCCTCCATCGCGCAGAGCACGACCGAGCCGGGCGCCGAGTGGACCTCGCCGACGAACCGGGCCGAGGCGTCGGCGACCTCGGCCAGGCCGCCCTCGCGCATCTCGAAGACGCCGACCTCGCTGGTGGCGCCGAACCTGTTCTTCAGCGCCCGCACGGTGCGGAAGGTTCGCTCGCGCTCGCCCTCGAAGTGCAGCACGCAGTCGACCAGGTGCTCGAGGGCCCGCGGCCCCGCCAGCGACCCCTCCTTGGTCACGTGCCCGATCAGGATCATCGTCACGTCCAGGCGCTTGGCCGACTCCAGCAGCGCTCCGGTCGCCTCGCGCACCGCGGCGACGCTGCCGGGCGCCGAGTCGCCGACCGAGAGCGTCTGCACCGAGTCGATCACGCAGACGGCGGGGCGCTCGGCCTCGACCGCGGCCAAGACCGACTCCAGCGAGGGCTCGGCCAGCACCGGCACCTCCAGCGCGGCGCCGCCGAGGCGCTCGGCCCGGGTGCGGATCTGGGCGGCCGACTCCTCGCCCGAGACGTAGAGGACCCCGGCGCCGTGGGCGGCGATGTTTGCGAGCGCCATTCCGGCCAGCGTGCTCTTGCCGATCCCCGGGGCGCCGCCCACGAGCACGAGTGAGCCGGGCACGAAGCCGCCGCCGAGCACGCGGTCCAGCTCGCCGATCCCGGCCAGGATCCGGTCCGAGCGCTCGCTCGGGACCGAGCCCAGCGGCACGGGCTTCGGGGCCGGTCCCTGGGCTCGGCCCGAGC
>VGBV01000168.1 GCA_016870325.1 Actinomycetota bacterium | reverse complement strand
GGCGGCGGTCGCCCCCGTGGCCGCCGGCGAGCCGGGCGCCGAGCCCCCCGGCGAGGACCCGGGCCGCCGCGGGTCGCTGCCCGAGATCCCCTGGTCCTTAGGCAACACGGTGCGGGGCCTCTTCGCCGGGCTGCTGCTTGCGGTGGTGACGCCGATCTTGGTGCTGCCCTTCGACCCCGACTTCGACAGCGACGGCGCCCTGCTCGCCTCGCAGGCCCTGTTCGGGCTGACGCTGCTCGTCTTCCCGCTCGGCAACGCCTCCGGCTGGAGCTTCGAGGGGCTGCGCCGGGCGCCCGCCCGCCTCGGCCTGCGCCGTTTCGCCCTCTCGGGTCTCGGCTGGATGCTGCTGGCGATGCTCGCCTACTACCTGTTCGCGGGGCTGTTCGCCTCGCTGGTGATCCAGCCCGATCAGGAGGACGTGGCCGGCGAGCTGGGGGTCGGCGACGAGAACCTGATCGTCGCGGTCACGGCGGTGGTCCTGATCGTCGGCCTGGCACCGGTCGCCGAAGAGGCGTTCTTTCGGGGATTCTTCTTCTCGGGACTGCGCTCGCGGATGTCCCTGTGGCCCGCGGCGCTGCTCTCCGGGCTCGCCTTCGGCATGGTCCACGCGACCACGGGGATCACGACGGTGGTGCCGCTGGCCGCCTTAGGGGTCGCCCTCGCCTGGCTGTATGAGAAGACCGGGTCCTTGTGGCCGCCCGTGATCGCCCACATGATCAACAACGCGATCGCCCTCGCCTACATCACCTAGTCGCAGAGATGAAGCGCCGAGGGCGGCGCCTGCAACGGGTCCTTCATCTGCCACAATGCCGCCTCGTGAGCGCGCGCGGCAGGACGCGGACGATGCTTCTGGCTGCGGGTGCCGCGGCGCTGCTGGCGCTGCCGGCCGCCTCGGCCCACGGCGCCGGCGCCGGCAAGGCCGCCGACGACGTCTCGGTCCAGATCCAGGGCAACCCGAGCCGCGTCGACCTGCTGAAGAAGGTCTTCGTCAAGGGCGTGCTCACCAACCCGGGCCCGACCGACAACGTCTTCATCACCGTCAGCGCCAGCGGCCGCGAGCTGTTCCGCAAGAAGATCAGCCCCAAGCCCGACGGCTCCCTCAAGATGCCGCTCGAGGTCAATGCCTGCTGCCGCTACGTGATCGAGGCCGAGAACGCGGGCAAGCGCGGCTCGACCGCCTTCAAGGTGGACGTGCCGAAGAAGCTCTCAAAGGGCCCGGTCGCGCGCCTCTTCAACCGCTCGCTGCAGGGCCAGGGCTTCCACACCGGCACCAAGGGCAGCCGCGTCACGTTCGGGACCCGGCTGGCGATCAAGGCCTTCCGCAAGACCAACGGCATGGCCCGCAGCTACTCCTACCGCCGCTCCATCTTCCAAAAGCTGCTGATGGACAAGGGCGCGTTCGAGCCGCGCTACGACGAGGGCCACCACGTCGAGGTCGATATCTCTCGCCAGGTGATGTCGCTGGTCCAGGGCAACAGGTCGGTCCACACCTTCCACGTCTCCACGGGCGCGTCGGCGACGCCGACCGTCCGCGGCAAGTACACCTTCTACATGAAGCAGCCCGGCTACAACTCGAAAGGCATGTACTACTCGGCCTACTTCATCCGGGGCTACGCCACTCACGGCTACCACACCGTCCCCAACTACCCCGCCAGCCACGGCTGCCTCCGCAACCCGGTCTCGTTCAGTCGCTTCATCTACAACTGGGTCGATATCGGGATGCCGATCTACGTCTACAACTAGGGCGTTGCCGCCCGACCGCAGCCGGTCTGGGAGGCTGGAGCGCCTTCCCGCTCCCCTGCGCTCGCCGCTGCGGCGCGCTGCGATGCGGGCCCGCCGGCTCGGAGCCGCCGGGCTTGACGCCCTCGACGCCGTCCGGCCGGGGCACCACCAGGACGGGCCCCTGCCCCCGCGGCGGCTGCGGCTGGCGCTCGGAGGCGAGCTGTTCAGGGAGCTCGGCGAGAGGACCGCGCGCGACGCCGTCGAGCTCGCCGATCTGTCTCCGGGCGACCGGGTGCTGGACATCGGCTGCGGCGCGGGGCGGGTGGCGCTGGCGCTGACCCGGCGATTGGGCGAAGACGGCTCCTACGAGGGCTTCGACCCCGCCGCCACCGACATCCGCTGGTGCCGACGCCGCATCACCCCGCGGCATCCGAGCTTCCGCTTCCGCCACATCGACCTGGCCAACGCCGAGTACAACCCCGGCGGCGGCCAGCGGGCCGACGAGTTCCGCTTCCCCTACCCCGACGACAGCTTCGACGTTGCGATCGCCTCCTCGGTCTTCACCCACCTGCTTCCCGCCGAGGTCGCTCACTACCTGCGCGAGACGGCCCGCGTGCTGAGGCCCGGCGGCCGCCTGCTGGCGACCTTCTTCCTCGTCAACGAGTCGTCGCGCCGCCGGATCGAGGCGGGGGACGCGGCGCTCCTGTTCGCGCCGCGCGAGGGCGGCGAAGGCCTCTGGGCCCTGCCCGCCCACGACGCCGAGGTGGCCGTGGGGCTGGAGGAGGGGCGCGTGCGCGCGATGCACGCCGAGGCCTCGCTCGCGATCCGCGAGCCGATCCGCTTCGGCACCTGGAGCGGCGAGCATCCGGTGGCCGAGTACCAGGACACCGTCGTTTCCGAGCTCCCGCCGACGGGTTAGGCTGCGGCGATGAGAGTCCTCCTCGCCGGAGCCAGCGGGGTCGTCGGCCGCCCCCTGACGGCGCTGCTCGCCGGCGCCGGCCACGACGTCGTCGGCACCACCCGCTCGCGGTCGAAGGCCGAGGCGATCCGCGCCGCCGGCGCCGAGCCGGCCATCGTCGACGCGCTCGACCTGCCGGCGCTCGAGGCCGTCGTCGCCGAGGCCCGGCCCGAGGTCGTGATCAACCAGCTCACCGCCCTGCCGGACGCGCTCGACTTCCGCGACCCGGACTCGCTCGCGGCCACCAACCGCCTGCGCTCGGAGGTCGGGCCCGCGCTGGCGCGGATGGCCGCCGAGGCCGGCGCCCGGCGGCTGATCGCCCAGAGCGTCGCCTTCTTCTACGCGCCCGTCGGCGACCGCGTCGTCTCCGAGGACGCGCCGCTGATGGAGCTGCCCGACGGAAGCCCGATGGCCGCCGGTCCGCCGGCGCTGCGCGAGCTCGAGCGCAGCGCCCTGGAGACGCCCGGGATCGAGGGCGTGATCCTGCGCTACGGCTACTTCTACGGCCCCGGCACCTACTACGCCGCCGACGGCAGCATCGCCGAGCAGGTCCGCAAGCGCCGCTTCCCCGTCATCGGAGCCGGCACCGGCGTCTTCTCCTTCATCCACGTCGACGACGCGGCCGCGGCGACGCTGGCCGCACTCGAGCGAGGCGCCCCGGGCGCCTACAACGTCAGCGACGACGAGCCGGCGCCGATGAGCGAGTGGCTGCCTGCCTTCGCCGAGGCGATCGGCGCCAAGCGCCCGCGGCGGGTGCCTGTCTGTCTGGCGCGCCTGTTCGCCGGCAAGGAGGCGGCGGGGCTGGCCACCGAGCTGCGCGGCGCCTCGAACGCGAAGGCGAGGCGCGAGCTGGGCTGGGCCCCGCGCTACGCGAGCTGGCGCCAGGGGTTCCGCGAGGCGCTCGGCTAGGCCGGCGCCTCGGCCGCGGGGCGGCGCGCCATACGATGCCCCCGATGATTGAGACCACCGCCCGTGAGCTGCTGCTGGCCGAGCTGCGCGAGCACGCGCTCGTGATCGGCGAGGTGACGCTCAGCTCCGGCAGGAAGGCCGACTACTACGTCGACGCCAAGCGCGCGCTGCTGCGCCCCGCCGCCTATCGCGCGGCCGGTGAGCTGATCGCGGCCGAGGCCGCCGAGCGCCAGGCGGCCGCCGTCGGCGGCA
>VGBV01000167.1 GCA_016870325.1 Actinomycetota bacterium | reverse complement strand
AAGGACGCAGGGCGCAGCCCTTGGTGGCGCCAAGGGCAGGCCCGAGGACGCCGGGATGCGATGCGCCATGCGGGGCCTCAGGCGTGCGTGGTCGTGGAATCACTCATCTAGGCCGTGCGCGGCGGCGGCGAGGCCATCAGCTCGACCCGGTGCCCGCCGGGGCCGATCGCGAAGGCGCGATCCGCGCCCCAGAGCTGCCTCGTGTCCTCGACCTGGTAGCCGGCCTCCCGCAGCCTCGCCTTGGCCTCGGCGTGCTCGGGCACGACGACGGCCGCGTGCCCGAGCAGGGGCGCGGTGTGCGCCTCGGTCGCGATCAGGTGGATCTGGGTGCCCTCGCGCTCGACCCAGACGATCGCGTCGCCCAGCGCCTCGGG
Organism: Actinomycetota bacterium; assembly: GCA_016870325.1. GTDB lineage: Bacteria > Actinomycetota > Thermoleophilia > Solirubrobacterales > 70-9 > VGBV01. Next base: position 3,547 of record VGBV01000167.1, on the reverse strand, counting down.
CGATTCGACCCGCTCGAAGCCGAGCAGCCCCCAGAACTCGATCGAGCGCTCGAGCTCGTCCGGCGGTACTTCGATCGAGACGTGCTGGAGCATCCAGCCAAGCATCGCAGCCTCGGCGCGCCGGCCGGGGCGCCGGTTGCGCCAGAATCACGATGTGAGCGAAGGCAACGCACGGGCCGGGGAGCATGCCGAGCTGCTCGACGCGCTCGGCGGCCCCCAGGGGATCGCCGACTCGAGCATCCCGGGTCTCGCCTTCGTGACCGCCTACACGCTGGGGGGCAACGACCTGGCGACGGCGATCTGGATCGCGGTCGGTGTGGGCGCGCTGATCGCGGTGATCCGGGTCGTGCGCCGCGATCCCCTCCAGTTCGCGCTGATCGGCTTCGCCGGCGTCGCGCTCGCCGCGTTCGTGGCCGACCGCACGGGCGAGGCCGAGGACTTCTTCCTGCCCGGGCTGCTTCTGAACGCCGCCTACGCGCTCGCCTACCTGGTCTCGATCGCGGTGCGGCGCCCGCTGATCGGCCTGATCGTGGGACCCCTGCGCGGGGAGGGGATGGCGTGGCGGCAGGACCCCGAGCGCGTCCGTGCCTACACCCGGGCGAGCTGGATCTGGGTCGGGGTGTTCACGCTGCGCCTCGCGGTGCAGCTGCCCCTCTACCTGGCGGGCGCGCTGATCGCGCTCGGCGTCGCCAAGACCGCGATGGGGCTGCCGATATTCCTGATCGCGATCTACCTGACCTACCTGCTGCTGCGAGCGCAGGATCCCGCGGCTAAGCCTGCTGCCTGAAGCGCGATTCCACGTCCCTGACCACGTCGGGGTCGCGCAGCGTGGTCACGTCGCCGAGGTGCTCGCCGGCGGCGATGTCGCGCAGCAGGCGCCGCATGATCTTCCCCGAGCGCGTCTTCGGCAGGTCATCGCAGACGACGATCCGCTTCGGCCTGGCGAGCTTGCCGATCTTGGTGGCGACGTAGTCGCGCAGCTCGGCCGCGAGCGCCTCGGGCTCGGGGGGCGCCTGGCCCTCGGGGATCACGAAGGCGACGATCGCCTGCCCGGTCATCTCGTCGGGAACACCGATCACGGCCGCCTCGGCGACCTGCGGGTTCGAGACCAGCGTGGACTCGACCTCCATCGTCGAGAGCCGGTGCCCTGAGACGTTGATCACGTCGTCGATGCGCCCGACGATCCAGAAGAAGCCGTCCTCGTCGCGCCGCGCGGCGTCGCCGACCAGGTAGGTCTCGCGCCCGTAGCGATCCCAGTAGGTCTCGACGAAGCGCTCGTCCTCGCGGTAGAGGGTGCGCGCCATCGAGGGCCAGGGCCGGGTCAGGACCAGGGTGCCGGCGCCCTGCTCGATCTCCTTGCCCTCGTCGTCGAGGATCTTCGCCTCGACGCCCGGGAACGGGATCGTCGCCGAGCCGGGCTTGGTGGTCGTCAGGCCCGGAAGCGGGGTGATCATGATCGCGCCGGTCTCGGTCTGCCACCAGGTGTCCACGATCGGGCAGCGCCCGCCGCCGATCACCTCGTGGTACCAGAGCCAGGCGCGCGGGTTGATCGGCTCGCCGACCGAGCCCAGCAGCCGCAGAGAGGAGAGGTCGTGCTTCTCGGGGTGCTCGCGGCCCCACTTCATGCAGGCCCGGATCGCCGTCGGCGCGGTGTAGAAGATCGTGACGCCGTAGCGCTCGATGATGGACCACCAGCGGTCCTCGGCGGGGTAGTTGGGCGCCCCCTCGTACATGACGCTGGTCGCCCCGTTGGCGAGGGGGCCGTAGACGATGTAGGAGTGGCCGGTGATCCAGCCGACGTCGGCGCCGCACCAGTAGACGTCGGTCTCATCGTGCAGATCGAAGATCAGCCTGTGGGTGGCGGTGACGCCCGTCAGGTAGCCGCCGGTGGTGTGCAGGATCCCCTTCGGCTTCCCGGTCGAGCCCGAGGTGTAGAGGATGAAGAGCGGGTCCTCGGAGTCCATCGGCTCCGCTTCGCAGTCGGGATCGGCGGCCGCGCACAAATCTGACCAGGAGTGGTCGCGGCCCGGGGTCATCGGCGGGTCGGTGCCGCAGCGATCGACGACGAGGATGCTCTCCACGGTCGGCATCTCGGCGGCGACCTCGTCCACGGCGGCCTTCATCGGCACCGGCTGCCCGCGGCGCAGCGTGGCGTCGGCGGTGATCAGGCAGACCGCGCCCGAGAACTCCATGCGCTCGGCGACCGAGGCGGCCGCGAAGCCGCCGAAGACGACGTTGTGGACGGCGCCGATGCGCGCGCAGGCGAGCATCGCGGCGACCGTCTCGGGCAGCATCGGCAGGTAGATGCCGACCACGTCGCCCTTCCCTATCCCCAGGCCCCGCAGCGCGCCCGCGGCGCGGTTGGTCATCTCCGAGAGCTCCGCGTAGGTGACCGCGCGCCGGCCGCCCTCCCGCTCCTCTCCGGTCTCGGGGTCGTCGGCGTCCTCGGCCTCCCAGTGGATCGCGACGCGGTCGCCGAGGCCGGCCGCGAGGTGGCGGTCGAGGCAGTTGGCCGAGGCGTTCAGCCTGCCGCCCACGAACCACTTGGCGAAGGGGGGGTCGGACCAGTCGAGCACCTGCTCGTAGGGGGCGATCCACTCGAGCCGCTCGGCCCAGCTCGCCCACCAGCCCTCGGGGTCGGCGGCGGCCTGCTCGTAGATCGCGGGGTCGTTGGCGTTTGCCTGGGCTGCGAACTCGGGCGGGGGAGGGAAGGTCTGCTCGGTCTCGAGCAGGACGTCGAGCTCGCCGGGCTGCTCACCCTTGTTGTGTTCGCCGGCCATTCGCCGGGAAACCTACTCGCGTCGGCGTCCCGGCGCCAGCACACGCGTCCGCAAGTACGACCCCGAATCCGCGGCTGCAAGCCTTCGCCTGGAGGCGTCCTCGGTCGCCGACATGGCGCTGCCATGCCGGCTCCCTGCGTCCTTGCCATGCTCGGCTTTCGCTCGCCGATTCAGGCCCATACTTACGGTCACGTGTACTAGAGCGAGAAGAAGCGGCCTCGCGGCCGCCGGCGCTCGAGCCGGCGCAAGGAGGAGCCGCTGCCGATCAGGCCCAGGCCGATCGCGGCCAGCACGATCGCGGCCAGGCCCGTTGCCGGCAGGCTGGTGCTGGAGCCGGCGGCCCCCGGCGAGCTGACCGCGGCGGCCTCGCTGTCGCTGGTGGTGGCCGTGCCTCCTCCTCCGGTGCCGCCACCACCGCCGCCCCCGCCCGAGGAGGAGGCGATCACCTTGATCGTGCCCGACTGCGCCTGGCCGTGGATCGTGCAGTAGTAGGGGATGGTCCCTGCGGTGTTGAAGCTCTTCGAGCGGCTCTGGCCGGGCTGGAAGGTGCCCGTGTCGAAGCTGCCGTTGTCGGCGGTCGCGGTGTGCGGCGCGGCGCCGTCGTTGCGCCAGGTGATCTTGTCGCCGACGCTGATCTCGACCGTCCCGGGCAGGTAGAAGTTGTCGCCGACCGAGACGACCTCGGTCGCGGCCGTCTTGGCGGAGCGCAGGGCGGGCGGCTCGGCGGGCGCGGCGGGCGCGGTCTCGGAGCTGGGCGCGGCGGGCGC
>VGBV01000166.1 GCA_016870325.1 Actinomycetota bacterium | reverse complement strand
ACTTCACCGAGGCGTCGACGATCGGGTTGGCTCCGGCGAGCCTCTATGCCGTCAAGACCCTGATCGCTCTCGGCAGGTTGGCGCTGCACAGGCGTGGGCTGCTGCGCTCGCGCAGGTACGAGCCAGGACGGCCGGATTAAGCCCGTGCCGGACCCGAGGGGCCGGGTGGCGATCGGGCCTCAGCGGTCGAGTGGCGGCTGGAGTGGTCCGAGCCGAACCGCGGGGCGGCCGCGGCGGGTAACGACGATCTCCTCGCCGCGCTCGGCGCGTTCCATGTAGAAGCCGAAGCGGTTGCGGAACTGGTGGGCGCCGACGGTGGTGATCCCCTCGGGCGCGGGAGTGGAGCTGAGGGGACTCGAACCCCTGGCCTCCTCGCTGCCAGCGAGGCGCTCTTCCAGCTGAGCTACAGCCCCAGGAAACTCGTGCTCTTCGGCGTAGTGTAACGCCGCTTTCTGGCCGTTCAGGGGAGGCGACAACCGCAGCTGGAGCGCTCCCTGGCCCTCTACGATCTCGATCGGCACCAGGTAGGTCGCCTGGATCTCGGGACAGTGCGCCGCGATCAGATCCACCTCTCGGGAGCTGTAGGAGCGGCGCACCGACCTGGTCGCGGTCCTCCACGAACTGGAAAGGCCGATCCTGACCACCTGGCCGTTGCTCGTCGCGGCCTTGCACTGGACGCGAAACAGACGACCGCCGACCTCGAGCACGAGATCGCAGCGCCCGTGCTCGGCGAGCGGCCTGAACACGGGCACGCCGCAGACCGCGGCCGCGTGCGCAACTGCCGCCTCGGCGATCGCTCCACGTCGGTTCGGGTTCACCCGCCCAGGCTCGCCGTCTGACCCTCACAGGTGGCGCGCCGAACACGCCGGAGGACAAGCGAATGTCGGCCTAAGCCGCCCCGCGGGCCTCGCCGTCCAGATCCAGCACGACGCCCTCAGCCCCCTCGGCGCGGACCTGGAACGGGAACGGGGCCCGCTGCTCCAGCTCTCGCACCAGCGCGACCGGCTGGGCGAAGTTCATCGAGAAGGTGGCGCGGCCGCCGGAGAAGCCGCTGACCCTGACCTCGGCGGCGGAGTCGATCTCGGAGGCCGCGTCCTCGAAGCTCGTCAGCTGGGCGAAGTCGCGCAGCGGCCCGACCTCGACCTCCACCGGCCCGCGATAGAGGCCGTCGGCTGGCCGCTCGCCCGCGGGAGCCGTCCTCCCCTGCCGCTCCTCCTCGACCGCCGTTCCGATTCCCGCGAACGCCGCGAGCTCGGAGACCACCACCCCCAGCTCCTCGCGCAGGCGGGAGAGCTCGGTGGCGCGCTCGGCGATCTGCATCGCGTCGCGCGCGGTCAGCCGCATCCGCAGCGCCCGGCGGCGGGCGTGGCCGCCCAGCTCGTCCAGCCGGCGGCCGAGGCCGGCGATCGCGCTCGTCGCCTCCCCCACCCCGCCGATCTGGCCGCGCACCCGCTTCTCGGTCTCGAGCACGCGCCTGGCGAGCTGCTGGGCCTCCCGCTCGAGCTGGTCCAGGCGCTCGTCGCGGGCCTCCAGTGCCGCGTCCACCTGCGACGGGTCATACCCGCCCATCACCTTGCGCCGGAATCTCTCGGCCGCCACGGAGGCAGCGTACGCGGGAGAAAGGACAGCTTCGCCATCACCGCGTTTCGCGGCGGCCGCCCGGACCCATCGCGACGGCCGCGCCGCCGCTCAGGAATCCAGCGGCGTTGCTACACGCGGGGCTTCGCCCCACAGCACCTCGAGCCGATAGCGCTCGCGCGTCGACGGGGTGAACACGTGCAGCACGCAGTCGAGGTAGTCGGCCAGGACCCACTCCGCCTCGCGCTCGCCCTCGACGCGCGCGGGCAATATCCCCTGCCGCTTCAGCCTCTGGTGCACCTCGTCGTGGATCGCCTTCGCCTGGCGCTCGTTGCGCGCGGTGCAGATCACCAGGAAGTCCGTGTAGCCCACCAGCGCCCGCACGTCGAGCGCGACGACGTCGGTCGCCCCCTTCGCCTCGGCGGTCTCGGCGATCTGCCGCGCCAGCTCCTCGGAGCCCCCGTCCGCGCGGGCGCCCTCGGCGACGCTCACCGGTACAGCCCCCGCTTCGCGATCAGCTCTATCACCGGATCCGGAATCAGGTGGCGCAGCGGCTTCCGCGCCGCCGTCCGCTCCCTGATCAATGTCGATGACACTCCGCAAACCGGCATCGGGATTATCTCGGCCCGATCGGCGGAGCCGAGGCGCTCCAGCGCCGACTCGACCGCGCCGATCCCCACGCCGGGGCGCGGGACGACCCCGACCCGCGCCAGCTCCAGCACCCGTTCGGGCCGCATCCAGCTCGCCAGCCCCGCGGCGGCGTCGGCCCCGAGCAGCAGGCAGAGCTCGTCCGCCGGCTCCCGCTCCGCCAGCTCCTCGAGCGTCAGGTAGGTGTAACTCGGCCCGTCGCGCTCGAGCTCGAGCCCGGAGGCCTCTACCCCGTCTTCCCCCGCCGCGGCCAGCATCGTCATCTCCAGGCGAACCTCGGCCCCCGGGTCGGCGGCGATCTCCTTGTGGGGCGCGCGCCCCGTCGTCACCAGCAGCACCCGGTCGAGCCCCAGCTCCGCCCGCGCCTCCTGGGCGAGCAGCAGATGTCCCACGTGCGGCGGGTTGAAGGCTCCGCCGAGGACCCCGATCTTCCCGACGGCACTACTCCCTGATCTGGCCGCTGCCGCGGACGACGTACTTGGTCGAGGTCAGCTCGCGCAGCCCGATCGGCCCGCGGGCGTGCAGCTTCTGGGTCGAGTTCCCGATCTCGGCTCCCATCCCGAACTCGTAGCCGTCGGTGAACCTCGTCGATGCGTTGACGTAGACCGCCGCGGAGTCGACGCTGTCGGTGAACTCCTCGGCCGCCTCGTCGGACGCGGTCACGATCGCGTCCGAGTGCCCCGTCCCGTGCCGGTTAACGTGCTCGATCGCCTGCTCGAGCGAGTCCACCACTCCCACCGCCATCTTCAGCCCGTGGTACTCGGTCACCCAGTCCTCCTCGGTCGCCTCGCCCACCGGCGCCGCCCCGGGGTGCTCCCGCACCCGCTCGTCCCCGACCAGCTCGACCCCGGCCGAGCGCAGCTCGTCGAGCAGGCCCGGCAGCAACTCGGCCGCCACCGACTCGTGCACCAGCAGCGTCTCTGCCGCGTTGCAGACGCCGGGGCGCTGCACCTTCGCGTTGTAGGCGATGCGCGCGGCCATCTCCAGGTCGGCGTCCTCGTGCACGTAGACGTGGCAGTTGCCCGCCGCCGCGTACATCACCGGCACCTTCGCCACCGCCTTCAACGCCATCTTCAGTCCCTCGCCACCGCGCGGGATGATCAGGTCCACCAGCCCCTCCTGGGTGGCCAGCTCGCCGAGCTGCTCCCGGCCGCCGCCGGAGAGCAGCGAGACCGAAGCCTCCGGCAGCCCGGCCTGCGCCAGCGAGGCGCCCACCAGCGCGGCCAGCACCCCGTTCGAGGTCTCCGCCGCGCTCGAGCCCCGCAGCACCACCGCATTGCCGCTCTTCAGGCACAGCGCCGCGGCGTCGATCGTCACGTTCGGCCTCGCCTCGTAGACGATCCCGACCACGCCCAGCGGCGCGCGCTGCTTCTGCACCCGCAGCCCGTTCGGCAGCGTCCAGTCCTCGGCGATCTCGCCCACCGGGTCCTCCAGCTCGGCGATCTCGCGCACGCCCTTTGCCATCTCGGCGACCCGCGCCTCGGTCAGGGTGAGGCGGTCGATCAGCGCCTCGGTCAGCCCCTCCTCGCGCCCGGCCTCGACGTCGGCGGCGTTGGCATCGAGGATCTCGCCCGCGCTCGCCTCGAGGCGATCGGCGAGATCGCGCAGGCTGGCGTCCTTGACCGCGCGCTCGGCGCGCGCCAGCAGGTGCGAGGCGGCCTTCGCCGCCACGCATACCTCGTGCACGCTGCGGGTGGCAGTGGCCATGCCAGAAGACTAGCCACGCGCCCCCACGATCGCGAGACGACGCCACCGCCGACGGTGCCGGCCGGCCCTGTTACGGTGCCCCCGTGCGCGCGCGCGTCGCCTCGCTCGCTGCCCCGCCGCTCGCGGCGAT
>VGBV01000165.1 GCA_016870325.1 Actinomycetota bacterium | reverse complement strand
CGCGCCTCGCGGCCGCCAACGGCTGGGCCGCGCTCGGCTTCGACGCGCGCGGGCACGGTGGCTCGGAGGGGGCGATGTCCGCGCAGGCGGTCGACGACGTCGTCGCGATGGCCGAGCTGCTCGCGGGGCACGACGGCGTCTATCGCGGCAGGGTCGCGGTGCGAGGCTCGAGCCTCGGGGGCTTCCTGGCGATCCACGCCGCGGCCCTGAGCCCGCGCGTGGCCGGGGTGATCGCCATCTGCCCCGCTTCGGCCGAGGGGCTGGCGCGGGGGCTGCGCCAGGGGCGCTTCGAGATGCGCGTCGAGGATCCGCTGACGCTCGAGGCCTGGCTCGACCGGGCCGACCTGCGCGAGGCCGTCACCCGGCTGCGCCGCCAGCCGCTGGTGCTGCTGCACGCCGAGGGCGACGAGCAGGTGCCCGCCGAGCTGTCAGGGGAGCTGTACGAGCTGGCGCCGCCGCCGCGCAAGCTGATCCTGGTGCCGGGCGGCGACCACCGCTCGGTACAGCACGACTCCGAGCTGCAGTCTGTGGCGCTGCTCTGGCTCGAGCGCGAGCTGGCGCGGCGGCCCTGAGAAGAACGGCCGGGGCGGTTTCGCTCGCGCGGCTAGATGATTGATTCCACGGCGCCGTGCGCCTGAGGGCACGCATGGCCGAGCAGCCCAAGGACGCAGGGCGCAGCCCTTGGTGGCGCCAAGGGCAGGCCCGAGGACGCCGGGATGCGATGCGCCATGCGGGGCCTCAGGCGTGCGTGGTCGTGGAATCACTCATCTAGCGGCCGCGGGAGTTGCCGCGCTGCGTGTGGTCGGAGCCGCCGGAGCTGCCCGAGCCGCCGTGCCATGCCTGGAAGGGGACGGCGCCGACCAGGAACACGAAGGTGACGACAGCGCCCGCGAGCAGGACGCCGCTGGCGCCGATGCCCGCGATGTAGCTCTGGGCGATCTTGCCGTTGCCGTTGGCCCCGTCGGGACCGTGTTGCGTCCGTGCGAACATCGTCCCCTGTCTTCCTCGTCAGGACCGGCAGCAACTCCAGAGCCTCGCCCCGACCGTCTGGCCTCTTGTACGTAATTTTCGCTCTAGGAGCGGATTTCGTGCCCGGGCCGGGCACGGCCCCACACCCGCTTCAGCGCTCGGCCCAGTCTGGATGACTAGAGGTAACCGAGCGGATCGACGGCCGAGCCGTTGATCCGGACCTCGAAATGCAGGTGGTCGCCGAAGCAGTGCCCGGTGCAGCCGACGTAGCCGAGGATCGAGCCCTGGCTGATCGAGCCCGAGGTGCGGGCGAAGCGCGACTGGTGCGCGTAGCACGTGGAGAGGCCGCCGCCGTGGCTGATGCAGGTGTAGTTGCCGTAACCGCCGTAGGCCGAGGCCAGCACGATCGTCCCCGACTTGGCGGCGCGAATCGGCGTCCCCGAGGGCACGCCGATGTCGATGCCCTCGTGCATGCGGCCCCAGCGCCAGCCGAAGCCCGAGGTGACTGGGCCGTTGACGGGCCAGATGAAGCCGCCCTGCCCGCCGCGGATCGGCCCCGCGGGCAGGGTGGCGCCGCCGAGCGAGCCGAGCTGCTTCTCGATCTGGGCCGAGATGTCGGAGAGATCGCCCTCCAGCTGCTGCTGCTGCTCGCGGACCCCGGCGAGCGCCTGCTGCTGGCGTTCGCGCGCGGCGCTGAGCTCGGCGCTGCGCTGCTCGAGCTGCCCGCGCAGCGCCTCCAGCTCCTGCTTGCGCTCGGCGATCGAGTCGCGCGCGGCCTTGACGGTCTCGACCGTGCGCCGCATCTCGTCGCGCAGCTCGCGCACGCGCCCCACGATCGCCGAGTCCTGGCTCTCCAGCCGCTGCAGGTACTCGGTGCGCTCGAGCAGATCGTCGAAGCCGTCGGACTGCAGGATGACGCTGATCAGGTCGGGCTCGCCCGACTTGTAGATCGCGACCAGGCGGTCCTCGAGGATGTCGATCGCTCGCCGCAGCCGGTCGCGCAGCTCCTCCAACCGCGCCTGGGCCTGCTCCAGCTCGGCCTGCTTGCGGGCGAGCTCCGCGGCCAGCGTCGCCTCCCGGTTTCGCAGGTCGGCCACCTGGGACTGAAGCTGCGAGATCTCCGCCGAGGCGCGCGAGATGTCGGTCGTCAGCACAGCCTCGCGGCGGTCGACCTCCGAGAGCCTCTGCTCGGTCTCGCTGAGCCGGTCCTGCAGGCTCTGGGCGGGGACCGAGCCGGCACCGAGGGCTCCGGCGGCGATCGCGAGCGCCGCGCAGCAGAGCGCGCTCGGCAGGCGGCCCGGGCGCCTCGTTGAGGCAATGTCTCGTCGAATCGTCATCCGGCTCACCTGACGCCTACGGGGTTAGCTGTCGGGCTGGCGCGGTGTGAGTCGCGCCGGGCCTCGGTCGGCCCTTCGCCCCCGGTGCTCCCCGCCTCCCGCGCTCGTGCGCAGCAGGCGTCGCACCTGTTGGGTCCCCCGATCCCCGCGCGCTCGGCGCGCGGGAACTCGGCGTGTGGTCTCGCGTCTGATCATAGGGCGCGACGGGTCACCCCGCCGCACCCACAGCTTGGCCGCTGGGCTATGCCGCGGCTGAAACCGGCGTTGCAGCCGTCGCCTCGGAGGCGAGCTCGCCGGCCCACTCCAGGCGCTCGCGGTACTCCTTGGCCTGCATCCGGGAGATCACCAGGCGCTGGACCTGGGCCGTGCCCTCGAACAGCTGGTAGATCTTGGCGTCGCGGAACCACTTCTCGAGCGGGCAGTCGGTGCTCTGCGCGTAGGGGCCGACCAGGTCCATCAGGGTGCTGGTGGCCCACATGGTCACGTCGCCGGCCTTCAGCTTCGACATCGAGCCCTGGCCGCCGGTCATCGGCATGCCGTTGCGGCCCATCCAGGAGGCCCGCTGGACCAGCAGCCGCGCCGAGTCGATCTCGGTCGCGACGTCTGCCAGCACCTGCTGGATGCGCTGCTCGGAGAGGGCCGGGCGGCCCTCGATCGTCTCGCCGTCCAGGTACTCGAGGGTCCACTCATACGCGGCCTGGGCGATGCCGAGCGCGGAGGCGCCGACGATCGGCCGCGTCATCTCGAAGGTCGCGAGCGCGTTCGAGGCGCCCGACTTCTGGCCCGAGCGGGCGCGCTCGAGCTTCCTGTTGAGCTTGTCCATGCCGCCCAGCAGCTGCTCGGCCGGGATCCGGCAGTCCTCCAGCACGACCTCGGCGGTGTGGCTGGCGCGGATCCCGATCTTGGCCTCCTTCTTTCCCTGCTCCAGGCCGGGCGTGCCCTTGCCGATCACGAACGAGGCCTGGCCGCGATGGCCGAGCTCGGGGTCGACGGTGGCGACGACCACGTGCACGTCGGCGATGCCGCCGTTGGTGATGAAGACCTTGGTCCCGTTCAGGACCCACTCGTCGCCGTCGAGCTTGGCGGTGGTGCGGAGGCTCTTCACGTCCGAGCCGGCCTGGGCCTCGGTCACGGCGTAGGCGCCGAGGTTGATCTCCTCGTCGGTGCCGAAGCACTGCGGCACCCACCGCGCGATCTGCTCGGGCGTGCCGGAGGCGGCGATGCCGGCCGCGGCGAGGCCCGAGCCGTTGATCGCGAGGGCGATGCCCGCGCAGCCCCAGTGCAGCTCCTCGGCGGCGAGGATCCCGAGCTGGCCGTCGGGATCGGCGCCGGTGCGCTGCAGGTGGTCGAGGCCGTTGAGGCCCCACCTGCGCGCCTCGGCGATCACCTCCCAGGGCGTGCTCTCGTCGGCGTCGTGCCCGGGAGCCGCCGGTCGGATGACCTCCTCGGCGAAGCGCCGGCAGTGGTCCTTGAACTCCCGCTGCTCGTCGTTGAGAGCGAAATCCATGCGTTCGAGCCTCCGTCGGTCGTGATCACCTGCTCCTGGAAGCCCCGCCCGGAACAGATTGACTGGTCAGTCAGCCAGTTTAGACCAGACGCCCGGGGCAGAACGCGTCACCCACCGCGACGCCCGCGCGCGGCGAGGGGGCGCTGCGGATAGCGTTGGCGCCCTTGCGCCTTCCGACCCCGATCGAGAACGCCCTCGAGTGGCTGCGAGGCGATCGCCGCGCCCAGTGGGCTGCCGCAGGCCTCGGCGGGCTCGCGATCGCCGCGCTCGCCTGGGCCGTGGCGGCCGGG
>VGBV01000164.1 GCA_016870325.1 Actinomycetota bacterium | reverse complement strand
GCCGGCGCGCGCGCCGCTGAGCCCGCGCGAGGCGCGGGAGCGGGCGCTGCTGACGATGTGCGTCGCCGACCCGAAGCGGGGACGGGCCTACATCGCCCGGCTCTCCGAGGAGCACATGTCCCCGGGCGGCGCCCGGGCGCTGGGGTGGCTGCGCGACCACCTCGAAGATCCGAGCGAGGGGCTGCCCCGCGACGACGAGGAGCTGAGCTCGCTGGTGACCGAGCTGGTGATGCGCGCCGGGCGCGGGGAGGGGGCCGACTGGTCCTCGGAGGCGGCGATGGAGCTGAACTTCATGCTGCTCGAGCAGGAGCGGCTGGAGCGGGGGATCAGGGCCGCCGGCGAGGCCGGCGAGGACGAGGAGCGGCGCCGCCTGATCGCCCAGCGCGCCGAGCTCCGCGACCGTATCTCCGCCACCGAGTCGATCGGGGCGTAGGCCCGCCCGAGCGTCCGAGCGCACCCCGGTGCGGCGCGACGGGTTTTCACACACTTGCTTCATTCCCGCGCGCCTTCCGCCACACATCAGCGCGCCTTCGGCCACATTGCAGCCCCCCTCGATCCGATCCCCCCGGGAAAATCCCTGGAAATGACGGTCGAGATCACAAGACCGCTGCTCGAGGAACACCTGTCCGAAGGCCTCTCGCTGGCGGCGATCGGCGAGCGGCTGGGGCGCAACCCCTCCACGATCAGCTACCACCTGAATAAGCACGGGCTGGCTCCGGTCAACGGGGCGAAGTACGCCAGTCGCGGGGGCATAGAGCGTGATCTTCTCGCGACGCTCGTCGAAGACGGGAAGTCGGTGCGGGAGATTGCCGCTGAGGTCGACAGGAGTCCGTCGACAGTCAGGTATTGGCTTCAGCGTCACGGACTCGAAGTCGCCGGCCATGGAGCGAAGCGCGAGGCGGCGCTCGCCGCCCGCGATCGTGGCGAGACGACGGTTCAGCTGCATTGCGCCAGTCATGGGTTGACCGATTTCTACGTACCCCCGACGGGCTACTATCGATGCAAGCGCTGCCGCGCCGAGCGAGTTGCTCGCTGGCGGCGCCAGGCAAAGGAGCGGCTGGTCGCGGAGTTCGGCGGGCGCTGCGAACTGTGCGATTACGATGCTTGCACCGGGGCCCTTCAATTCCACCACGTGGATCCCTCGGTCAAGGACTTCGGGTTGGCAATGCGCGGTCGTACACGCTCTATGGACAAGCTTCGGTCCGAGGCCCGCAAGTGCGTCCTGGTCTGCGCCAACTGCCACGCCGAGATCGAGCGAGGCGTGACCCAGTTGCCGGGTCGGCTTCTGGCGCGCTTCAAGGGGGGTGAGGGTAAGCTGGGCGAAGACGCTGCGTAGAAGGTCCTACAACTTCATTACGCATCCATGTGATCCGGGGTGGCCGATAGGTAAGGCAGCGCCCTGTTAAGGCGTCCCATGTGGGTTCGAATCCCACCCCCGGAGCTGATCGGACTACGCAGGTCGAGCCGGCGCAGGCCGGCTCGACGCGTTCCGGGCCGCCTGCTCGCACAGCTCCGCCGCCCGCCCGGCCCCGTCGTTCTCGCGCGACCAGCCCGCGACCTCGCCCGCCCGCTCGCGATATCCCGGGTCCCCGAGGAGCCTCCGCACCGCCAGCCGCACCCCCCGCGGCGAGAGCAGCCGGCGCGGCAGCGAGAGCCCCGTCCCCGACCAGGCCACCCGCGCCCCGTTCTCGGCCATGTCGCCGACCGCGGGGCAGACCAGCAGCGGCGCCCCCGCCTGCAGCGCCCTGCAGACCGTCCCGTGCCCGCCGTGGCTGACGACGACGTCGGCGGCCGCCATCGCCCGCGAGTAGGGCAGCCACTCCAGCAGCCTCGCGTTCGCCGGCACCTCGATCGGCTCCGAGGGCTCCCTGCGATTGGTCGTCGCCAGCACCCGCACCGGCTCCCCGGCCAGCCCCTCGAGCGCCGCGCGCAGCATCTCGCACTCCGGGTCCTGCGCCGTGCTCGGCGCGACCACCACCAGCGGCCCGTACCCCTCGGGGATCCCGACGGGATCGCTCGGCAGCTCGAAGAAGAGGGGCCCGCTCACCCGAGCCCCCGCCGGCCAGCGCCGCGGGTACTCGAGCTGCGGATAGGTCGCGACGATCGCCAGCAGCTCGCTGATGCCGCCGTGGAAGCGCTCCTGCGCCGGCAGCCCCAGCCGCTCCCTCGTCTCGTTCAGCTCGTCGCGCCCCTGCCGCAGCCCCATGTTCAGCACCGGCATCGTCGCCCGCCACCCCGCCCGCCCCAGCGGCGTCCGGGCCGGCGCGAACCCGAGCGAGTACATCGGCTGGCCCGGCTGCTGCACCGGGTACACGTGCGGGATCAGCGTCGCCTGCGGCACCCCCGCCACCTCGGCCGCCAGCGCGGGCGCCCGCGTGAGGATGTCGCTCACGACCAGGTCCGGCTCGAACTCCTCCATCAGCCCCGCGAGCGCCCGCGAGGCCCGCGCCACGATCTGCCCCTGCGGCGTGTCCGGCCCGGGAGGGGGGAAGACCATGTACTGCTGCGCCGCCTCGAAGCGCAGCCCGACCCCCTCGACCGCCCCCCGCCATTCCTCCCAGCTCTCGACCAGCACCTCGTGCCCGCGCGCCTGCAGCCCGCGCGCCAGCGCGATCGCCGGGAACGCGTGTCCCGCGTCCCCGAAGGCCGCGACCACGAAGCGCATCGATCCGCGGCTGCTCATGCGCCAAGCGTCCCAGATGACGGCGAATTCCCGCGCGCTCCGCGGCGCCGCGCTATCCCTGTCACCACATGCCCCGCAAGCGACGCGACAACGCCGAGCGCCTGCGCAACGCCGTCGAGGCGCTGCCGCGGCACACCAAGCAGGGCATGCTTCGCGGCATCGGCTCGAACCGCGTGATCGTCGGCTCCTACACCGACGACCGCGGCGGCGTCTGCCCGATGCTCGCCGCGCACCGCAACGGCGGCCGCACCGACTTCGGCACCTTCGCCGAGGCCTGGGACGCCTTCACCGGTGCCCGCAAGCCCCGGCGCGCCTCGGCGCGCGAGGTGCGCACCCTGCGCGGCTACCTCGAGGTCTCCCTGATCCGCGACGGCATCGCCCCCCTCGACTCCGGCGCCCCGGCCTCGCCATGGGCGGAGCGCCCCCTCGCCGAGGAGGTGCGCGAGGTCCAGGCCTCCCGCCGCCGCCGCGCCGCCGCCGAGGCGAGCGAGCACGCCGGCGTCACGATCGAGCAGCTGCTCGAGCGCGCCTACCTCGACTCCGAGCACGCCGAGATCGAGGCGAGCCGCCCCGGCGCTAACGTCAGCGCCAGTGCCCCCGGCTCCGTCGAACCCGCCGTCTGACGCAACCCACCCGGACGGCGCGCTCCCCTTCGTCTCCGTCGTCGTGCCCGTGCGCAACGGCGAGGAGATGATCGGCGACTGCATCGCCTCGATCCTGGCCTGCGACTACCCCGCCGAGAGCCGCGAGGTGCTCGTCGTGGACAACGGATCCGGCGACGGCACCGCCGCGGCGATCGCCCGCCACCCCGTCACGGCGCTGAGCGAGCCCCGCCGCGGCGTCTCCTTCGCCCGCAACCGGGGCATCGCCGCCGCCCGCGGCGAGGTCGTCGCCTTCATCGACGGCGACTGCATCGCCGATCCCGAGTGGCTGCGCGAGCTCGCCCTTCCCTTCGCCGACCCCGCCGTCGGCTGCGTCGCCGGCGAGCTGCGCCACCTGCCCGCGACCACCGCCGCCGAGCGCCAGGCCGTGCGCATGCTGGGGGAGTGGCAGCGCTACGCCGTCAACTCCAACCCCCCGTACGCGATCACCGCCAACGCCGCCTATCGCCGCCGCGCCTTGGACGAGATCGGCCCCTTCGACACCCGCATGCCGCGCGCCCAGGACGTCGAGCTGGGTCTGCGCTTCAACGAGCGCAGCGGCCTGCGCCTCGCCTACGCCGAGGACGCGGTCGTGCGCCACCGCCACCGCCCGACCCAGCTCGGCTTCTTCCGCCAGCAGCTCGGCTGGGCCTACGGCGCCGGCCTCGTCGCCGCCAAGTACCACGCCGTGGACGGCCGCGCCAGCGCGCCGCCCCGCCTGCGCCACCTCGGCCCCTCGCTGCGCGGCCTCGGGATCACGCTGCGGCTGCTGGCCCTGCGCCG
>VGBV01000163.1 GCA_016870325.1 Actinomycetota bacterium | reverse complement strand
CCCGAGGGCGGGGGCGGGGGCGGGGGCGGGGGCGGGGGCGGCTCGGGCTCGGGCTTCGGCTCGGGCTTCGGCTCGGGCTTCGGCGTCGGCTTCTGGCCGGCGCCGGGCGCGTAGGCGCCGTCGTCCTTGGGCTCCCTGTCCTCCTCCTCGGTGGTCGTCTCGGTCTCGCAGCCGTAGGCGCCCTCGGAGCTGCCGCTGCCGCCGATCGAGGACTCCGAGCAGCTCGAGCCCGCGGTCGAGGTGTACTCGCCGTTGAACGGGATCCACTCGACCGGGTTCTCGGGCTCGGGGAAGGTCGCGCAGCCGTACTTGTCGAGCGCCACCGACATGAAGCCGTGCCAGATCTGCGCGGGGAAGGTGCCGCCGGCGACCGAGATCCCGTGCACCGAGGTCATCGAGACGAGCGCGTCGGGATAGCCGACCCAGACGCCCGCTGCCAGCTTCGGCGTGTAGCCCATGAACATGGCGTCGTTGAAGTCGTCGGTGGTGCCCGTCTTACCCGCCTGGTCGCCGCAGTAGGTGTTGGCGGCGGTGCCGGTCCCGGCCGAGACGTTGTCCTCCAGGATCTGGGTGACCTCGTAGGCGACGCCGTCGTCGAAGACGCGCTCTCGCTCGGGCTCGCCGAGCTCGTCCACGTGGCCGTCGGGGAAGCTCACCTTCCTGATCGCGATCGGCTTGTTGCGCACGCCGCCCGAGGCGAGGGTTGCGTACGCGTTCGACATCTCCAGCGGCGAGACCCCGAGGCGCAGGCCCCCGAGCGTCTCGGCGGGCAGGCCGTCGAGCTCGGTCACGATGCCCATGTCGTGCGCGGTGTCGGCGATCGCGTCGGGCCCGAGGTCGAGCGCGAGCTGGGCGTAGACGGTGTTGTCGGAGGCGAGCGTCGCCTGGTGCAGGTTGACCGAGCCCGCGTAGCTGTTCGAGTAGGTCGCGACCTCCCAGTGCCCGAACTCGGGGTCGTCCAGGTCGAGCGGCTTCGATGTGTAGTAGGTCGTGTCGGGGTTGATGCCGCGTCGAACGGCCTCGGTCAGCGCCCAGGTCTTGGCCGCCGAGCCGGGCTGGCGGTGCCCCTGGGCGGCGAGGTTGAACTGCGCGTCGGAGTAGCTGCCGCTCGAGGCCATCGCCTTGACGTAGCCGTTGTCGGGGTCGATCGCGACGACCGCGGCCGAGGGGTCGGTCGAGTAGGGGAGCTGGCCCGCGATCGCCGCGCGCCCGGCCTCCTGCAGCTCGGGGTCGATCGTCGTGTGCACCTTGAGCCCGCCCTGGCGCACGGTGTTGACGCCGTACTCCTCGATCAGCTGCTGCTCGACGAAGTCGAAGAAGTAGGGCTCGCGGATCTCCTCGTAGCGGTCGCTGGGGTCGAGGTCGACGTCCTCGTCGATGGCGGCCTCGGCCTCGGAGTCGGAGATGTAGCCCTGGTCGGCCATCCGGCGCAGCACCTCGTTGCGGCGCTCGAGCGCCGACTTCGGGTTCTGCAGCGGGTTGTACAGCGAGGGCGACTGGGGCAGGCCGGCGAGCATCGCCGCCTGGGCCAGGGTCAGGTCCTGGGCGGGCTTGCCGTAGTAGATCTGGGAGGCGGCCTCGACGCCGACCGCGGTGCGGCCGTTGACGGTGCCGTAGGAGGCCGTGTTGAGGTAGTTCTCGAGGATCCACTCCTTCGAGTGCTCCTGCTCGAGCGACTCGGCGATCTTCGCCTCCTTGATCTTGCGCTCGAGGTCCCGCTCGGGGTCCTCGATGTAGAGGTTGCGCGCGAGCTGCATCGTCAGCGTGGAGCCGCCCTGGCGCACCTCGCCGGCCTCGAGGTTCTCGACGGCGGCCCGGATCACGCCCTCGACGTCGACGCCGCCGTGCTCGTAGAAGCGCTCGTCCTCGATCGCCACGGTCGCGTGCTGGAGGTCCTCGGGGATCTTCTCGATCCCGATCGGCGTCCGTGCCTCGTCGGACTGGATGTAGCCTAGGCGGGACCCGTCGGCGGCGTAGACGATCGAGTTCGCGCCCTGGTCCACCGCTTGCAGCTCGTTGGCGGGGGGCGCCTCGGCCGCGACGCTGATCACCCAGCTGCCCAGGATCATCGCGCCAAGCGCGGCGGTGGCCCCGACCACGAGCAGGGCCAGCAGGAATGGATTGCGCTTGCGGCTGGTTCGCCGGTGGCGCCGCCGGGACCGGGCAGACATGACCGAAACAGGGTAGCCGGGAGGCTTAAGCCTGTCGCAAGAGGCTGGCCCGCCGAAGCAGCTGTTGCGCGTGCTCTCGGATCTCGGCCGCACGCGCCTGGCGGTCGCTGCCGGCCCCCGGGGTCGCCCGGACCTCGACCCGGGCGCCGTCCGCGGTCAGCTCCTGCAGCCTCATGCCCGTCAGCTCGCTCCCCTCCAGCGCCCGGCGGGCCGCCTCGAGGTCGGCGTCGGGCGGCAGCCAGAGCTCGGCCGTGACCGGCGCGCTGCGGTTGCCGGCGGAATGGTTGACGACGACCTCGGTGATCATCTTGCCGTTGGGGATGACCAACACGGCGCCGTCGCCGCGGTTGACGAGCGTGTAGGTGAGCGCGATGTCCATCACCCGCCCGTGCACATCGTCGTCGATCGAGATCAGGTCGCCGATCCTGACCGGCTGGCGGATCGCCATCAGCATCCCGGCGACGAAGTTGGCGAGCACGGTCTGGGCGGCGAAGCCGACGATCAGGCTCAGCAGCGCGGTCGAGGCCAGCAGCGCCGCCGCCAGGCGCTTGATCTCTGTGAACTGGCTGAGCGCGAGCGCCAGCCCGATGCCGATGATCGCCACGAACACCAGGCGGCGCACCAGGCGCAGGCGGGTGCGCGCCTCGCGCGAGAACTGGGACGTCTCGAGGCGCTCGGTGGCGCGCTCGGCGCGGCCGAGCAGGAGGCGGTCGATCAGCAGCGCCAGGGCGACCGCCCCGACCAGGATGATCACGGCCTCGAGTTGGTTCCCGTACTTGTCCCAAAAGCCCTCGTCCACGCTGAGGAAGTATTCCCACCCGGATGACCCGCGCTGTATTTCTTGATGCACTCGGCACGCTGCTGGAGCTGGAGCCGCCCTGGGTGCTGCTGCGCTCGAAGCTGCCAGACGTCAGCGAGGAGCGCCTGCAGGCGGCCGTGCGCATGGAGATGGACTACTACCGCGAGCACGCGCACGAGGGCCGCGACGAGGCCTCGCTGGTCGACCTGCGCGAGCGCTGCGCCCGGCTGATCTCCGACGAGCTCGGCGTCGAGATCAGCGCCGAGGAGCTGGTCTCCTCGGTCCGCTTCGACCCCTACCCGGACGCCGAGCCGGCCCTGCGCGACCTGCGTGGGCGCGGGCTGAAGCTGGTGGTGGTCTCCAACTGGGACTGCTCGCTGGGGACCGTGCTGGAGGCGAGCGGGCTCAGCCGCCATCTCGACGGCGCCGTCTCCTCGGCCGAGACCGGCTCGCGCAAGCCCGATCCCGGCATCTTCGGGTCGGCGCTGGCGCTGGCGGGCTGCGCGCCCGAGCAGGCGCTGCACGTCGGCGACACCCCCCACGAGGACGTCGCCGGCGCCGAGGCGGCCGGGGTCAGGGCGCTGCTGATCGACCGCGAGGGGGAAGGCGACATCTCCGCGCTCGGCCAGATCGTTCAGCATCTCTGAGATGAGCCGGGAAGATTCGGGCGTCGAGGCGGGCGCGGGGGGCGGGGACGCCGCCGAGCGGGAGTACTCCTCGCTCGGCCGCCGCTTCTACGCGGCGCTGATCGACAACGCCCTCTGGCTCGCCCCCTACGTCGCCTACGTCGCTCCCGTCGCCCAGGAGCTGAGCAGCGGCGGCGACGAGACCGCGGCCTGGATCATCACCGTCGGCTACCTCTCGCTCTGGTTCAACTACTTCTCCTTCAGCGAGTGGCGCTGGGGCCAGACGATCGGCAAGAACGTGGCCGGCGTCCGGGTCGAGCCGCTGGCGGGCGAGGACGTCGGCTTCGGCGCCGCCAGCATGCGCAACCTGCTGCGGCTGGTCGACTGGCTGCTGATCGGCTGGGTCCTGATCGCCGTCGGCGCCCGCAAGCAGCGGCTCGGGGACATGGTCGCCGGGACGGTCGTCGTGCCCGCCACACGGGCCGCTGTCGTGACCCCGGTGGCCGCCGCGACCGCGGGGGGGGCCAACGGAGCCCCGCCCGCCT
>VGBV01000162.1 GCA_016870325.1 Actinomycetota bacterium | reverse complement strand
CCGCGACTGATGCCGGCGGCCGCTACGACCCCGCTCTGACGGGGTCGTCAGGCCGCAGGCCATGGAGCGGCCGCTTGCGGCCGCGACTGATGCCGGCGGCCGCTACGACCCCGCTCTGACGGGGTCGCCGTCAAACAGCCGGGATGGCGCTGATCTCGTCGGGGTCGCGGTGCGCGACCTCGGCGGTGCGGCCGTAGCCGTCGCGGATTCCCCAGTGGGCGCAGAGCTCGAGCTCGTTGTCGGCCGTCAGCGCCTCATCCGCCTTGAAGCGGGGCGCCTCGCGCACCCAGTCGCGCTCGTAGGCGGCCCAGAGGCGACCCGCCCCCTCGGCGACGTGCGCGAAGGGGATCGCCGTGCAGCTGCCGATCGGCCCCACCCGGACCACGGCCCAGCGGGGCTCGCCGTCCTCCGCGTCCACGTGCAGCCCGGCGAAGCGGCCGATCGTTCGGCCGCCGACGCCGTCCACTCGGAGGCCGACCCAGTATTCGACGTCGTCGAGGCTCGGCGGCTTCGGCCTGCGAGACTCGGCCGTCTTCGGCTTCGCCTTCGAACCGTCAGCCACCGTCGCGCTCCAGCAGCTCGGTGGCGGCGCTGGCGGGATCGAGCTCGCGGCTGACCACGCGCTCCAGCAGCGCCTCGATCTCGGGGTCGTCGGAGACCCTCGCCTCGAGCCCGCGCCGCATCCGGGCCGCGGCCAGCTCCAGCACCTCGTTGCGCAGGTTGCGGGCGCGCCGCTCCTCCAGCGTCCCCTCGGCCTCGATGTGGGCCCGATGCTCGCCGATGCGCTCGGCCAGCTCCGCGACGCCGTCGCCGTGCGCGGCCTCGGTGCGAACGATCGGCACCCGCCAGGACGCCGCGGGCCCCAGCGAGAGCACGCCGCGGATCTCGCGCACCATCGTCTCGGTCATCGGGTGCTCGGCCTTGTTGACGACGATGATGTCGGGGATCTCCATCACGCCGGCCTTGAGCGCCTGGATCGAGTCTCCGCTGCCCGGCATCAGCACGAGCACGACGGTGTCGCCGTGGTCGACGATGTCGATCTCGGCCTGGCCGACGCCGACCGTCTCGATGAAGACGTCGTCCTTGCCCGAGGCGTCCATCAGCAGCGCCGCCTGCAGGGTCGCCTCGCTGAGCCCGCCGAGCGCACCGCGCGAGGCCATCGAGCGGATGAAGACCCCGGAGTCGAGGAAGTGGTCGGAGAGCCGGATGCGATCGCCCAGCAGCGCCCCGCGGGTGAAGGGGCTGGAGGGATCGATCGAGAGCACAGCGACCTCGCGGTCGGCGTCGCGCATCTCCTTGGTCAGGGCGCCGATCAGGGTGCTCTTCCCCACGCCCGGAGGCCCGGTCAGGCCGACGATCCGGGCCCTGCCGGTCTGCGGATAGACCTCGCGAACGAGCTCCCAGCCGGCGGGGTCGTCGTTCTCGATCAGCGTGATCGCGCGCGCCAGCGCCCGCTTGTCGCCGGCAAGCAGGCGCTTGGCGAGGGATTCGTCGGTCTTCGCCGGCACCGGCGCCAGTGTAGATGCGGCGCCCGACCCCGCAGGATCACCCTCGATCCGGCCAACTTATGATCAGCCGCCGTGATCCGGAGCCTGCGGTTCTTCGCCGCCAACGGGATGCTGAACTGGCGCTACGCGCGGCTGCTGTGGCGCTACCTGTGGCGGCGCCTGCTGACCCCGGCGGGGTGGCGCTGGGAGACCGACGGGCCGGTCTTCTTCGGCAAGGACCTGCAGATCCAGATCGACAAGCGGGGCGAGGTGCGCTTCGGGCGCTTCTGCTGGATCGGTGACGGCACCAAGATCCGCAGCCACGAAGGTGCCGTCGAGATCGGGCCGAAGACGGTGTTCGGCCAGGAGTGCACGATCAGCTCCTACAAGCACGTCCGCATCGGCGAGCAGTGCGTGATCGCCGACCGCGCCATGTTCATCGACTTCGACCACGGCGTGGTCGAGGTCGAGCGCCCGATCCGGGTACAGGGCATCTACACGAAGCCCGTCGAGGTCGGCTCGAACGTCTGGATCGGCTACGGGGCGTGCTTCCTGCGGGGCGTCCGGGTCGGCGACAACTCGATCGTCGGCACCAACGCGGTGGTGACCAAGGACGTCCCCGCCAACGCCGTGGTCGGGGGCGTCCCGGCGAAGTTGATCAGGATGCGGGAGGCGCCTGAGAACCTGCGCTGGCCTGACCCCGGGTAGGCTATGGGAATGCCGAAGCCAAAGCACCGCACCAACGCTGCGCTGGAGGCCGCCGTTCGTGGCGGCGCGCGTCCCGCCACAGAGGAGGAATACCGCGCCGAGGAGGGTGTGACCTCACTGGTGTTCAACCTCCCAGCGACCGGCCCCAAGAAGCGCCTGCGGTCGAGCCGGAGGCAGATCCCGGCGACGGCTGAACGCGGGTCTCGAGCTGATCCCTGCCGAGCTGGTCCGGCGGAGTGAGCTAGAGCCGCTTGCCGGAGGCGAACAGCGCCAGCCCGCCGGCGAACACGACCGTACCCAGGACCCCGAAGGAGGCGCCGCCTCTCGTCGCCGCGGTGACCAGCAGGAAGAGGCCGACGACGATCAGCGGCAGGCCGAACGAGATCGGGACCGAGATCCCTGTCTTGGAGCCGAAGCCCGGCTTGCGCCTGTCGCCCATCGCCTGCCGCGACGGACTCAGCTCGCGGCGCCCCTCGGGCAGGGCCATCCTGCCTAGACCTCGGTCGCCGGGGTCGAGCGCAGCCCCGCCAGCTCGTCGTAGACGCCGGCGGTGCGCTCGGCGACGTCGGCCCAGTCGAAGCGGCGCAGGTGCTGGAAGGCCTCGGCGGTGAGCCGCCTGCAGAGCTCGGCGTCCTCGAGCACGCGGATCGTCATCTCGGCGAGGGACTCGGGATCGCGCGCGCGGAAGCGCAGCCCGACCTCGTCGTGGGGT
Source organism: Actinomycetota bacterium (assembly GCA_016870325.1). GTDB lineage: Bacteria > Actinomycetota > Thermoleophilia > Solirubrobacterales > 70-9 > VGBV01. The sequence goes on along the minus strand of VGBV01000162.1, from coordinate 1,272 downwards.
ACGACCTCGCGCAGGCCGCCGGTGTCGGCGACGATGCAGGGGCAGCTCGAGGCCATCGCCTCCAGCGCGACCAGGCCGAAGGGCTCGTACAGGGAGGGGACCACGCAGACGTCGGCGATCGCGTACAGCGAGTGCAGCACGTCGTCGCCGATCCAGCCGACGAAGGTTCCATGCTCCATCAGGTCCAGCTCCTCGGCCTGGCGCCGAAGCTCCCGCTCGTGCGTGCCCGAGCCGGCGACCACGAAGTGGGTCTTCGGCAGGCGCTCGATGATCGTCGGCAGCGCCTCGAGCGCGAACTGGAACCCCTTCTCATAGACGAGCCGTCCGACCAGCAGGATCAGCGGCTCGTCGGGGGCGGCGAACTCCGCGCGCAGGCGCCGCAGCTCGGCGTCGTCCTGGGGCTGGATGTCCTGGGGGTCGATGCCGTTGGGGATCACCTCGACCGAGGCCTCGGGCACCCCGAAGACGTCGACGATCTGCTCGCGCATGAAGGTCGAGCAGGCGATCACGCGGTCGGAGCGGTTGGCGATCCAGCGCTCGACCCCGTGGATGTAGACCTGGGGGTGCTTGTCGACCCAGCCCTGATGGCGCCCGTGCTCGGTCGCGTGGATGGTCGTGACCAGGGGCGCGCCGAAGCGCTTGGCCAGGTGGTCGCAGGCGTTGGCGACGAGCCAGTCGTGGCCGTGGACGATGTCGAAGCTGAGCCTGTCCCCAAGCTCGACGCCGGCGGCGAGCATGTCGGAGTTCATGCGCTCGACCCAGGCGACGAACTCGTTCAGGTCCAAGGGGCGGGTGGGCTCACGCACGCGGTGGACCCGGACGCCGTTCATCTCCTCCTGCGGCGGCGACTCCTCGCCGCCGCGCGTGAGCACGTGGACCTCCACCCCGCGCTCGACCAGCCCCTCGGAGAGCTTGCGAACGTGGCGCGCGAGACCGCCCTCGATCAGCGGCGGGTACTCCCAGGAGAGGATCAGGACGCGCATCTCGGGCCCTCGTGCCGGCTGCTGGCCATGCAGCCAATCGTCGCAGGTCAGGGCTCCAGCAGCGGCGCCAGGCTGAGGTCGGGCGCAAGTCCACGCACACGGGGGTCGGCGCGCTCGGGGCGGGCGATCGCCTCGACCAGGTCCTGGGAGTGCGCCGTGACGCGGCTGTAGGGATAGTCGCCCGCCTGCCTGCGGTGGTCCATGAAGGCCCAGTCGCTCGACTGCACCGCCAGCAGCTCGCGGGCGGCGCGGCGCGCGCCGCCCGAGCCGGGATCGAGCGGACCCCGCA
>VGBV01000161.1 GCA_016870325.1 Actinomycetota bacterium | reverse complement strand
CCCGCCGGCGGCGGAGGGGGTCGCCGGGGCGATCGTCAGCCGCCAGGTCCACGAGCCCCTGGTCGCGTCGGTGGCGGCGCCCTACGGGGGGCGGCCACGGCCGGCCGGGCTCGCGACCGCGATCAAGCCCTCGCCCGACCGGACCCTCTGGACCCTGCAGCTGCGCGCCGGGGTCTCATTCCAGGACGGGACCCCGTTCAACGCCGCCGCGGTGCTGGTCAGCTCGCGCCGCTGGATTTCGACCGCCGCGGGCCGGGCGCTGCTGCCGGAGCTGTTCGCGGTCGACGCGCCGCGGCCGGGCGAGGTCCGCTTCCTCCTGCGCAGCCCGGTGGGTGACCTGGGCCGGCGCCTGGCCGAGCCGCGCCTGGCGATCGTCTCGCCGCGGGCGCTCGATCCCCAGAGCGGCGAGGGATCGCGATTCCGTGACGGCGCCAGGGGCAGCGGCACCGGGGCGTTCGTGGCCGGCGGGCAGGGAGGGGGAGGCGACGAGCTGATCCGCAACCCGGGCTGGTGGGGGACGGGCGAGGGATTGGGACCGGCGCTGGAGTCGGTCAGGTTCGTGGGCTTGCCGACGGCGCTGCGGCGCGCAGCGGCGCTGCGCTCGGGCCGCGTCCAGGTGGCGGGCCCGCTGCCGCCCGCCGAGCTGCGCCGGCTCGCCGCCGACCCGCTGCTGATCACCCTGCCCGCGGCCGGGGAAGGAGTTGGCGCGAGCGCCGCGCTGAGGGGGCTGCCGCCGCGGCGGCCGCTGCCGCTGATCTCCGCGGTCTGGCTGACGACGCTGACGGGCTGAGAGCCCCAGCGCCCATATAGGCTTGCGCCCGATGAGCAGGGGATCGCGCGAGACGGTCGGCCTGGAGGTTTCCGAGGGAGCCGCTCGCATCCTGCTCAACCGCCCGGACTCGCTCAACTCCTGGAACGAGCAGTTCGGCCTCGACCTGCTCGACGTGGTCCAGGAGGTATCGGCGGACGATTCCGTGCGCGCGGTGATGATCACCGGCGCCGGGCGCGCGTTCTCCTCGGGCGCGGACCTGAAGGAGGACCGCTCGGGCGAGGAGGGGCTGCCCGACCTGAGCCTGCGCCTGAAGCAGCTCTACCACCCCATCATCCTCGGCATCCGCGAGATGCCGAAGCCCGTGATCGCCGCCGTCAACGGGCCCGCGGTCGGCATCGGCTGCTCGCTGGCGCTCGACTGCGACCTGGTGCTGGCCGCCGAGTCGTCCTACTTCCTGCTCGCCTTCGTCAACATCGGTCTCGTCCCCGACGGCGGGGTCACGGCCGTGCTCCCCGCCCGAACGGGCGTCGCGCGCGCGCTCGAGATGGGGATGCTGGGAGAGCGCGTGCCGGCCGCGCAGGCGCTGGAGTGGGGGATCGTCAACCGGGTCGTCCCCGACGAGAAGCTGGCCGGGGACGCGGAGCTGGTGCTCGAGCAGCTGGCCCAGGGCCCGACCCGCTCCTACGCGAACTTCAAGCGCCTGATCAACCGCCGCCTCTACGCGGGGATGGCCGACCAGCTCGAGGCCGAGGCCGACGCGCAGCGCGAGCAGGGACTCACCGCCGACTTCATCGAGGGCGTGATGGCGTTCGCGGAGAAGCGCCCGCCCCGGTTCACCGGCAGCTGAGCGGTCCGCGCCCGGTGGAAGAGGTCAGGCCGCTGCGCGCTCGGGCGCGGCGCGCGCTGATTCTGCGGGCTGCGGGGAGTGGCGCCGCTGGGCGGCCTCGACGCGCCGCAGGGCGCGCCACGCCAGCCGGGCCTCGCGGCGCATGCCGCGGATCCGGCCGTCCATGTCCTCGCCTGCCCAACGCTTCGCGCTGCGCGAGCCGGCCAGGCGTAGAGGATGCGCTCGCGCACCTCGTCGGTGAGCGGCCTGCGCTCGAGCGGCTCGACGCTCTAGGGGTCGAGCAGGTCGTCGACCGTGGGCACGCGGATGGCGAACCTGGACACGCCGCGCAGACTAGGAAGGCGGCCGGACCCTGCGGGGGGCGCGGCCGGACCCCTGAGGGGGAGCGTCCGCCCGGCCCTGAGGGTGGCCGGGCGCTCAAGAGTGCGCCTGAGAGGAGTCGAACCTCCACGACCCGTGAGGGTCACAAGGCCCTCAACCTTGCGCGTCTACCAGTTCCGCCACAGGCGCGGGAGGGGGCATGTTAGGGCCTGCCCCGGTACGGCAGGCCCGACGCCACGGCATCCGTTCTGTCCCGAACGGTGCTTGAAAGCGTCCGCGGGCCGCGCTACTGTCACGAACATGTGTTCGATCCAGACCGATTCAGCCGGCCGCCCTCACGGCGCGCGAGGCGGGAGGTGAAGGTGGACGTCAAGGACCTGAGCAAGCGCCAGCGCGAGATCTTCGACTACATCAGCCGCTATCTAAGCAGGCACGGCTACCCGCCCACGGTGCGCGAGATCGGCAAGGCCGTGGGCCTGACCAGCTCCTCGACGGTGCACGCGCACCTCTCCAAGCTGGAGACCCTGGGGGTGCTGCGGCGCGACCCGACCAAGCCCCGGGCGATGGAGGTGCTGGTCGAGCGCGCCAAGCGCGCCGTGCGGCCGACCGGGCTGCCGCTCGTCGGCCATGTCGCCGCCGGGTCCCCGATCGTGGCCGAGGAGAACGTCGAGGAGTACCTGCAGGTGCCCGACGTGATCGGCGGCGAGGCCGGCGACTACATCCTGCGCGTGCGCGGCGACAGCATGATCGACGCCGGGATACTCCAGGGCGACTTCGTGGTCGTCCGACCGGCCGACGACGCCTCCGACGGCGAGATCGTCGTCGCCCTGGTCGGCGGCGAGGAGGCGACCGTGAAGCGCTTCTTCCGCGAGAAGGACCAGATCCGGCTGCAGCCGGAGAACAGGAAGATGAAGCCGATACGCACCCGCGAGGTGACCGTCCTCGGCCGCGTCGTCGGGGTGTTCCGGAGCGTCTCGTGAGCACTGCTCTGGCCACCGAGACCGCGTTCGCCCCCGGGCGGGCGCACGTGCATTCGGCAGCTCGCCTGTTCGAGCCGTCGGGGTCGACGCTAGAGGACATCGTCCTCGGCGTTTGGGAGGACCTCACGGCCCGCGGCAGCGCCGAATGCCCCGTCTGCGCAGGAGAGCTCGAGCCCGCAGGGTGCGATTCCTGCGGGTCCGAGCTCGCCTGAGCGCAGCGGATCTCTCCCTGGTCGCGGCCGCTGCAAGCCGGCGCATCTCGTCGTCCTCGCCCGATCGCCTCGCTACGTTCGTTTCGAGCACGCTCGCTTCGTCGATCGGGCTGCGTCCTGGAGCTGCTTGGTTTTCACGGCCGTTCGGCGGACGGCGTACCATCTGAAGCGTGAGCTAGGCAGTCGCGGAGCGTCACCGGGAGGTGATGGTTCGAGGAAAGTCCGGACACCAGATAGCGAGGGCGGTGGGTAACGCCCACCCGGGGAAACCCGCGGGAAAGTGCAACAGAGAGCAGACCGCCGATGGCGCGGCCACACGTGAGCCGCGCACAGGCAAGGGTGAAAGGGTGCGGTAAGAGCGCACCGGCGTCGCGGTGACGCGGCGCGCACGGCAAACCCCGCCCGGTGCAAGGCCAAGCAGGACCGCCGACCCGGCTAGGCGAGGTCCAGGTAGGCCGCAGAGATAGATGGCTGCCCACGACAGGATCCGGCTTACAGGCTCACCGAGGAGGGCCCCGCGAGGGGCCCTCTCTCGTTCACCGCCGGGTCCTCAGGGCGAGGCGGGCGAGGCCGGCGGCGGGCTCTGGAAGATCGTCGTCTCGCAGACGGCGGGCCACTCGTCCTTGACGCCGGTGAAGCGGCGCTCGCGCCAGCCGCTCAGCAACTCGTGGGCCTCCGCGTAGCTGGGGCGGTCGGAGTCGTCGAGCAGCAGGTAGCCGCGCGGCCTCACCTTGTCACGGCCGGCGCGCACCGCCTCGACCCGGGTCGCGTCGGGGGCCTCGAGGAAGTCCACCACCAGCAGGTCGAAGGAGTGGTCGGGGAGCCCGGCGATCTCGTCGGCGAAGCTGCGAACGGGCAGGGAGCGGACCTCGGCGTTGTCGAGCCCCGCCTGCTCGAGCAGCCCCGAGGCGCGGTCCTGCCAGTAGGAGTTGTCCTCGAAGGAGAGCACGCTGCCGGCGCGCTTCGCCAGCCACAGGGTCGAGCGCCCCGAGCCCAGCTCGAGCACGCGCCAGTCGCGCCGGACGCGGCGGCCGAGCCAGCCGATCGCGGCGGGGACGATCCAGGGGCGCTCCGGCACCCGCCCCAGCCTCGAGCGCAGGCGCGCGGCGGGCAGCCGCAGCCAGCCCGAA
>VGBV01000160.1 GCA_016870325.1 Actinomycetota bacterium | reverse complement strand
GCCTCCGGGGTCGCGGGCGGCGGCGGGGCGGGCTCGTCCCTGCGCTTGCGCCGGCCGATGCGCCCGAAGCCGCCCGTCGCGCCCTTCCGCTGCTTCTGCTTGCGAGGCTTCGATCCCTTGCGCCGGCGCTCGCGCTCGAGGCGCCGGCGCTCGCGCTCGAGCGCGTCTGGATCGTCGCGGCCGAACTCGTCGGTGGTCGGGTGCGGATCGCCCGGAGGGCTCAGGTTGCCCTCGGAGTCGACCTGCCACTCGTCGCGGTCAGGCGCCATCAGCTGTCCGGGCCCCCGCCCCGGCTGGCCAGGTAGGACTCGAGCAGGTGGGCGGCGGCGAGCGAGTCCCGGTCGGCTCGCGCTCCCTCGCGTGCGCTTCGTGCGGCCATCGTCGTCGTCAGGCGTTCGTCATGGGTCTCAACGGGCACATCCAGCAGATCCCCCAGCTCCGCCGCGAAGGCGCGAGAGACACTGGCCTGTTCGCCTTCCTCCCCGGAGAGGGAGACCGGCAAACCCACCACGACGCGCTCGGCACCGTGGTCGCCGACGAGCCTAGCGATCGCCGTGACATCCGGTGGGACGGCGGCCAGCGGCGTCGCCAGGGTCCCGCTGGGATCCGAGATCGCTGTCCCGCAGCGCGCCGTGCCGTGGTCGACAGCGAGCACCCGCACGACGCCTCGGTCAGCCGCCGAGCGCCGCGCCGATCGCATCGCGCGCGGCCTCCAGGGCGTCCGGGAGCTTGTCGGGGTCCTTGCCGCCCGCCTGGGCGACGTTGTCTCGGCCGCCCCCGCCGCCGCCGACGAGCTGTGCGGCGGCCCTGATCACCTCTGCCGCCGAGGCTCCGCGCTCGACCGCCGCCTCGCTGAAGCTCGCCGCCAGCGCGACCTTGCCTCCGTCGGCGCCGCCCAGCAGCACCGCCGCGTCTCCCGCCTTCGACTTGATCCGGTCGGCGAGCACCAGCAGCGCCTTCTGGTCGGCGCCCGGCGCCTCGGCGACGATCACGGCGACGCCGCCGACGTCCTGGGCGGTCTCGGCGATCGCCTCGGCGTGCTTGGCCAGGTCCTCCGAGCCGGCCTGCTTGGACCGCTTCTCCAGCTCCGCGAGCCGCTGCTTGGCGCGCTTGGCGCCGGCGACCGGGTCCTGCGGCGAGCCGAGCGCCTCGCCGGCGGCCTCCAGCTCGCGGGCGCGCTCGCGGAACCAGTCGATCGCGGCGGGCCCGGTCAGTGCCTCGATCCGGCGCACGTTGGCGGCGCTCGAGCCCTCCGAGGCGATTCTGAACAGCCCGATCTCGGCGGTGTTGGCGACGTGCGTGCCCCCGCAGAGCTCCCGCGAGACGCCCTCGACCTCGACGACGCGGACCCAGTCCCCGTACTTCTCGCCGAACAGCGCCATCGCGTCGAGCTTCTCGGCCTCGGCGCGCGACATCTGCAGCGCCCGGACGGGGCGGCTCGCCTTGATCTGTTCGTTGACGCGATCCTCGACCCGCCGGGCCTCGGCGGGGGTGAGCGCCGCGCCGTGGGTGAAGTCGAAGCGCAGCTTGTCCGGGCGCACGGCCGATCCCGCCTGGCGCACGTGGGTGCCGAGCTCTTCGCGCAGCGCCGCGTGCAGCAGGTGGGTGGCGGTGTGGTTCCGCATCGTCGCGTGGCGGCTGAAGTGGTCGACCTCGGCCTCGACGACCGATCCCGGCTCGGGGCCGTCGCTCGCCTCCAGCGCCAGGGCCTGATCCTCGCCGACGCGATAGACGTCGGCGACCTTCGCCTCGCCCCCCTCCCAGCGCAGCAGGCCGGAGTCGGCGACCTGCCCGCCGCCCTCGGGATAGAAGGGGCTCTCCTCGAGCTTGGCGAGCACGCGCCCGTCCTCCCGCTCGAGGGCGGAGACGCTCGTCTGGATGCTGAGCCTCTCGTAGCCGACGAAGCGCGACGGCGCAGCGGCGGCGGCTAAGGCGAGCACCGCGCCGTGATGATCCTCGGAGCCGTGGGCGGTGGCGGTGCCGACGCGGGCGCGCTGGCGCTGCTCCTCCATCAGCTCCTCGAAGCCCTGGTCGTCGACCGAGAGCCCCTCGGCCGCGAGCAGCTCCTTGGTCAGGTCATAGGGAAAGCCGTAGGTGTCGTGCAGCTTGAAGGCCTCGGCCGCGTCCACCCACGAGGTGCCGGCCTGCTTGGCCTGGTCGATCAGGTCCTCGAGCATATCCGTACCGCGGTCGAGCGTGCGCCCGAAGGCCTGCTCCTCGTCGCGCACCCAGCGCGTGACGTCGTCGCGCTGGGCCGCCAGCCCGGGATAGGCCGGCGCGAGCAGGTCGAGCGCCCGGTCGGTGAACTTCCCCATGAACGGCGCCTCGAGCCCGATCGAGCGTCCCTGCTGGATCGCGCGGCGCATGATACGCCGCAGCACGTAGCCGCGGTCCTCGTTAGAGGGGACGACGCCGTCGGCGATCAGGGCCGCGGTACCTCGCGAATGGTCGGCGAGGATCCCCATCGCGCGCGTGGTCGCACCCCCGTCGGCGTAGGCGCGCTCGGAGAGGTCCTCGGCCAGCTCGACCAGCGGCCAGAGGCCGTCGGTCTCGAACACCGAGGGCACGCCCTGCAGGATCGTCGCCATGCGCTCGACGCCCATGCCGGTGTCCACGTTGTTCCGGGGCAGCGGCGTCAGCTCGCCGGAAGCCGAGAGGTCGTAACTCATGAACACGTGGTTCCAGAACTCGATGAAGCGGTCCGTATCGTCGCCCGGGTGGTCGTCCGGCTCGCCGAACTCCGCCCCACGATCCAGGTAGAGCTCGGTGCAGGGACCGCATGGGCCCGTCGGCCCGGCCTGCCAGAAGTTCTCCGAGCGGGGCAGCGGCACGATGCGCTCCTCGGGCACACCCACCGACTTCCAGATCTCGATCGACTCCGTGTCGGGGCCCAGGCCCAGCTCCTCGTCCCCCTCGAACACCGTCACCCAGACCCGCTCGGGCTCGAAGCCGAATCCCTGGGTCGAGAGCTCCCAGCCCCAGGGGATCGACTCGGCCTTGAAGTAGTCCCCGAAGCTCCAGTTGCCGAGCATCTCGAAGAAGGTCAGGTGCCGAGCCGTGTTGCCCACCTGCTCGATGTCGGTGGTGCGAAAGCAGCGCTGCACGTCGGCGACCCGGGGAGACGGCGGCTCCTCCTGGCCCAGGAAGGCGCGCTTGAAGGGCTGCATGCCGGCCGTCGTCAACAGCACCGACGGGTCGTGCTGAGCCGGCACGAGCGATGCCGAGGGCACGATCCGATGCTCGCGCTCGGCGAAGAAGTCCAAGTAGGTACGGCGGATCTCGTCGTTTCTCACGGGGCCAAGTCTAGGAGCGGGCGGGTGCTAGGCGATCGTGCCGTGGCCTACGACGAGTTCGCCGTCCATCAGGCAGGCGACCTGGCCCGGGGCGACGGCCTCGGCCGGCTCGGACAGCGCGAGCGTCGCCTCGCCGTCGTGCCCTAGCGACTGGACGCGGCAGGCGCGCAGCGGCGAGTGATAGCGCAGGCGGACGGCGTCGACGCGGGCCGGGTCGCGGTGCAGGCGGGCACCGCGCAGACGGATCGAGTCCCGGCGCAGCTCGGAAGCGGGCCCGACCGTGACGCGGTTCGACTCGGCGTCGGTCGCCAGCACGTACAGCGGCTCCCGCGAGGCCAAGCCGATTCCCCTGCGCTGGCCGACGGTGAACTCGTGCTGGCCGGCGTGAGAGCCGAGCACGCGGCCGGAGGCGTCGACGACCTCGCCCTCCCGCTCGCCCAGTCCCGCGTGGCGGCGCAGGAACTCGCGCTTGCCGACGCCGGCGAGGAAGCATAGATCCTGGCTCTCGGCGCGGCCGGCCACCTCGAGCCCGGCCTCGGCCGCGAGCGCCCGCACGCGCGGCTTCTCCAGATCGGCAAGCGGGAAGCGCAGGCGCGCGAGCGAGGACGGCGCCAGCCCGGAGAGCATGTAGGTCTGGTCCTTGGCCGGGTCGGCCGCGGGCGCCAGCAGCGGCCCCTCGCCGTCGTCGGCGATGCGGGCGTAGTGGCCGGTCGCGAGCGCCGCCGCGCCGACGCGGCCGGCGAGCGCGATCATCGCGTCGAGGCGGACCTCGCCGTTGCAGAGCACGCAGGGGTTCGGCGTCGCCCCGCCGGCGTAGCCGTCCAGGAACGGCTGCACCACGTTCTCGCGGAACTCGGGCTGCAGGTCCAGGGTCAGGTGCGGCAGGCCGAGCGAGTGCGCAAGCCGGCGAGCCCTCAGCACCGCCTGGGGCGAGCAGCAGCTCACCTCGCCGTCGGTGGCGGGGTCGGCCCACAGCTTCAGCGTCACCGCGACGACCTCGGCGCCGCGCTCGCGCTCGAGCAGCGCCGCGACCCCGGAGTCGACGCCGCCGCTGAGCGCGACCAGCACGCGCTCGCCGCTCGCCGGCGGTGGCGCCAGCGGCTCGCCCGACCCCGCCA
>VGBV01000159.1 GCA_016870325.1 Actinomycetota bacterium | reverse complement strand
CGCCACCGCGATCGGCCCGACCTCGCGCCCCCACAGCGTCATCGCCGCGCCGGAGCGCTCGGCGGGCACCGGCCGCACCGGCCCCGCCTCGACGACCTCGCCATGCAGGAGCTGCTCTTCCGCCATCGGCCAGCATCCTAGATGCGCCGCAAGACCTAACCGCCGCGAGCGCCCAGTGGACGTCGATCCGGGCCATGGCCCGGATCAGCGTCCACTCGATCAGCTCCGCAGTCGCCGGGCCACCTTGCGGAGCGTGTGCTCGACGCGGGCGGGTTGGCGGAGGACCTGGCCGTGGGTGAAGCGCAGAGGCACCAGCCCCGCCTCCGTCATCGCCTGGTCGCGGGCGCGGTCGCGCGCCTGCTGGGAAGCGGTCCGGTGGTAGCGCAGTCCGTCCGTCTCGACGACCAGGCCCAGGCAGGGCCAGTGGAAGTCGACCCGGAAGCCGCAGACCATCGCCTGCGTCTCGGGCAGCGGCAGCCCCGCCCTGCGGGCGATCGGCAGGAACCGCCGCTCCAACTCCGAGTCGGTGACCGCGAAGCTCTCCCTGTCCAGCAGCGCCCGAAGCGCGCCCACCCCCCGGGCGCCGCGACGCTCCGCCAGCGCGAGACGCAGCTGATCGGGGCTCGCAAGGCCGAGCTTGTCGGCGACACCCACCGCCCGCTCGAGCCGCGGCGCCGGCAGCTCGGCGGCGAGGTCGAGCATGGTCCTGATGGGCGAGGTCAGCGGGATCCGATCGCGCGCGGACCGCTCCGAGGCATCGAGCGCGGCCCGGCGATGCACCCTGACCCCGCTCGGCCGCGGCCTTCGGCCCGCGGGCACCGTCACGTGGACCGGCCCACCGCGGCGAAGGTTGGCGCCCCCGACGATTCCCCAGCACAGAGCGGCGCTCAAGTGGCTGAGGACGGCCCCCGGGCCGCAGGCCAGCACTGCCGCAAGCCAGCGACCCTCGCGCGTCAGCTGCGGACGGCCCACCGCGTAGACGCAGTGGTGGACTCGGTGCAGCCTGCGCGTGCGGATCCGGTGCTCGATCGCTTCGCCCGAGAGCCCGCACTCGACCAGCTGCGCCCGCGTGACGACCCCGTGCTGCACCCTCGCCAACCCCCAGACCGAGCTGCGTCTGCTGGGCTCATCTGCCGAGTGGACGTCGATCCGGGCCATGGCCCGGATGAGCGTTCACTCGACGAGGTTCTCCCCCCTGAAGCACCGGCCGGCGGCGGGGCTAGAGCGGCTTCTCGAAGAGGCGGTAGCGCTTCACGATCTCGCCGCCCATGCCCTCCATGGCACGGTTCATCGGCTCGTTCACCTCGAGGATCCAGCCGGTCTCGCCACCGGGTATGCCGAGCTCGGCCGCCGTCTCGATGTGCCGGACGTAGAAGCGAGCCGCGATCCCGGTGTGCTGGTACTCGGGCTTCACCCCGAGCGCGAACACGCGCACGTAGTCGATCTTGCGCTTGCCGGTCAGGAACTTGAGCCAGCCGAACGGCAGCAGGCGCCCGTTCATGCGCTTGGTCACCTGGTTGATGTCGGGAAGCGTCAGCGCCGCCCCCAGCACCTCCCCGTCCCTCTCGGCGATGAACGCCCAGCGTGGATCGAGCACCTGCTTCAGATTGGTCGCCTGGAACTCGATCTCCTCGTCGGTGATCGGGACGAAGCCCCAGTTCTTGCTCCAGGCCGAGTTGTAGACCTCCATGAAGCGGGCGATCTCGTTCTTCAGGTCACGCTTGCGCATGTTGCGGACCGTGATCCCGTGCTCGGACTCGACCTTGTCGGCGACCTCGTGGATCGCGTCGGCGAAGCGGTCGCCCTGCTTCAGCTCCCCCATCTCCAGGTTCCACATCAGCAGGTCCATCCTCTTGCCGTAGCCGAGAGCCTCGATCCGCTCCTTGTAGTACGGCGGGTGCCAGGGCTGCAGGATCAGCGGGTGCAGGTCGTAGCCCTCGACCAGCAGCCCGCACTCGTCGTTGGTTGTGAAGTCCATCGGCCCCAGCAGCCGATCGCGGCCGCGCTCCCGCGCCCATTCCTCGGCCGCCGCGAACAGGGCGCCGAACACATCGGGGTCGTCCTCGGCCTCGATGAAGCCGAACTGCGCGTCGTTGCCGCCCTGGAACTCGTCCCAGCGCTTGTCGATCGTGACGGTGATGCGGCCGACGGGCCGCCCCTCCCGCCAGGCGAGGAAGTACTCGCCCTCGGCGTGCTGGAAGAACGGGTTCTTCGTGCGGTCCAGGAAGTCCCGGCGCTCGATGATCAGCGGGGGGACCCAGGGGGTGCCCTCGTGCAGCCTGAACGGCAGCTTGATGAAGCTGGTCAACTCCCCTCGCCCCAGGACGGGCCTGACCTCGACGGACACGGACGGCACGCTAGTGGAACACTTCCGGTGATGGAACCCTCGACGCGAACCCCGCTGGACGTGTTCGCCAAGGTCCAGCACCACGAGCGCGCCGAGCAGCTCGCGGCGGCCAAGGAGCAGGACGTCCTTCCCTACTTCCGCATGCTCGAGTCGCAAGCGGGCCCGGTGGTGGAGATGGAGGGGCGCGAGACGATCATGCTCGGCTCCAACAACTACCTGGGGCTGACCACCGACGAGCGCGTCAAGCAGGCCGCGCGCGACGCCCTCGAGCAGTACGGCACCGGCGTCACGGGATCGCGGCTGCTGAACGGGACGACCCCGCTGCACGTAGAGCTCGAGCGCGAGCTGTCCGAGCTGATGGGGACCGAGGACACGATCGTGTTCACGACGGGCTACCAGAGCAACCTCGGCGCGATCAGCGCCATCCTCGAGCCCGGCGACACGGTCATCTGCGACTCGGGCGACCACGCCTCCATCCTTGACGGCTGCAAGCTCTCGGGCGCGCGCATGCGGCCCTTCCGCCACAACCGCATGGACAAGCTGGAGGCGATGCTGAAGCGGGCGCGCGAGGACGAGAGCCCGGCCCTGGTCGTCGTCGACGGCGTCTTCTCGATGGAGGGCGACGTCTGCGACCTGCCTCCGATCGTCGAGCTCTGCCAGGCCCATGACGCCCGGCTGATGGTCGACGAGGCCCACGGCGTCGGGGTGCTCGGCGAGCGGGGAGCGGGCGCCTGCGAGCTGTTCGGCCTCGAAGACCAAGTCGACCTGCGGATGGGAACCTTCTCCAAGAGCCTCGCAAGCTGCGGCGGCTTCATCGCCGGCCCGGCCGAGGTGATCGAGTTCCTGCGAATCTCCTCCCGCGCCTTCATCTTCAGCGCCTCGGCCGTCCCGGCGGCCACCGGCGCGGCGCTCGGCGCCCTGCGCGTGATGCGCGCCGAGGGGGCGGAGCTGTTCGCGAAGCTGCTGGACAACGCCCGCTACCTGCGCCAGGGATTCCGCGACCTGGGCCTCAAGGTGGTCGAGCCCGGGACGCTTCCCGGCGGCGAGGAGGCGACCACACCGGTCGTGCCGGTGATCGTCGGCGAGGACTGGCAGGCCGTGCTGCTGTGGAAGTCGCTGTTCGACGCCGGCGTCTACACGAACGTCGCCCTGCACCCCGCGGTGCCGCCCGGGGGCGCGCTGCTGCGGACCAGCCTGATGGCGACCCACGAGCGGGAGCACCTGGACCGGGCGCTGGCCGTCTTCGAGCGGGTCGTCGGGGACTACCCGGACCTTCCCCGGGCCTGATCGGGACCCTTGGGAGCGGTCGCTTTCGGACCCCGCCGGGGTCCCGAACGAAAAGGCTGCTCTTAGCGAACAGTCCGGATCGCTCGGGCCTTGACCCTTCCGCGCCCGCACCGTAGGTTTGGTCATGCCGCGCGCACCGCACCCGGGACAGGGAGCGGACGGAGTTCAGGAGAGAGCCGTCCCTTCCCCGGCCGCCGAATCAGGGCCGCAGGGGGCGACGCCGGCTACATACCAATCCCCGCCAAACGCCCACCACGGGAGGAACGTGATGACCGAAGCCTCGACGATCGCCCCTGATCGCAACCGCACCGCACCGGCCCGGCCGCCGGAGCGGGTCACTACGCCCTCCCCGGCGCCCGCCCCCGGGCGGCGGCCCGGGGCCTTCGCCGAGCCCGCGGTGATGGAGCGAGCGATCGTCGAGCCGCAGCACATGCAGGCGCTGGCGCGCGCCAACGAGGTGCGGCTCGCCCGCGCGCAGATGAAGCGCGAGATCGCCTCGGGCCAGCGCGACGTGCTCAGCGTCGTCCACGACTGCCCCTGGGAGGCCGAGAGCATGACCCTCGGCGAGCTCCTGCGCGCCCAGCGGCGCTGGGGCAGGGCCCGGTCGCGCAAGCTGATCAACTCGATCAACCTCAGTGAGGCCAAGCGGCTCGGCAGCCTGACCGAGCGCCAGCGGCTGCTGCTGGTGGCCGCCCTCGAGGCGAAGGCGACCGCCTAGATGATTGATTCCGCGGCGCCGTGCGCCTGAGGGCGCGCATGGCCGAGCAGCCCAAGGACGCAGGGGGCAGCCCAAGGACGCAGGGGGCAGCCCAAGGACGCAGGGGGCAGCCCAAGGACGCAGGGGGCA
>VGBV01000158.1 GCA_016870325.1 Actinomycetota bacterium | reverse complement strand
CCGCGAACGCGGCTCTGGGGGCGGCGGTCGGCGATCGCCATCGCCAGCGCGCCGGCGATCAGCCCGACAGCGGTCGGGAACGGACCGCCGAGGCGCCGCTCGATCTGGCGCTCGGCGATCAGCCCGATCGCGGCGCCGGGCAGGAACGAGAGCGCCAGCACCTCGGCCTTGCGGCGGTCGAACGAGCCGAGCTCGCGCTCGATCACCCGCCGCTGGCCGATCAGCAGCGCCAGCGCGGCGCCTACGTGCAGCGCGACCTCGAAGCTCTTGCGCAGCTCGGGGTCGAAGCGCTCCCAGTCCCAGTCGGCGAGCCAGGGGACCAGCGTCAGGTGGGCGGAGCTGGAGACCGGCAGCAGCTCGGTCGGGCCCTGCACCGCTCCCAGCACGACGGCGCGCGAGGGCGGGATCGCCGGCGAGGTGCCGTCACCCTCGCTGCCCGCGGGCACCGGGGTCAGGCCTCGGCCGCCGGCTCGGAGTCGGCCCGAGCCTCGGTCACGCCCTCGGCCCTGCCGCGGCGCCACTTGAGGAAGCCCCAGGCGGCCAGCGCGATCAGGCCCGCGAGCACGACGTAGTCGAAGTAGTGCAGCTTGTCGCGCCACTCCTCCCAGTTGGCGCCGACCTGGACGCCGATGAAGCCGAGCATCAGGACCCAGGGGATGCAGCCGAGCGCCGTGTAGATCGTGAACTTCCAGAAGTTCATGTGCGCCGCGCCGGCGGGGGTGGAGATGAAGGTGCGCACGATCGGAAGCATGCGGGTGAAGAAGACGGTGATCGCGCCGTAGCGCTCGAACCAGTCCTCCACCTTCGCCATCGCCCGCGGGCTGACGTGGAAGATGTGATGACGCTCGAGCAGCTCCTCGCGCCCCCAGTATCCGATCGCGTAGCCGCCCCAGGAGCCGACGATGTTGCCCAGCACGCCCGCCGCGGTGATCCCGAGCAGGGTCAGCTCGCCCTCCTCGACCTTGAAGCCGGCGAAGAGCATGGTCGCCTCGCTCGGCATCGGGATGTTGGCGCTCTCGACCAGCATCAGCAGGAAGATGCCGATGTAGCCGATCGCGCCGATCACGTCGACGCAGAACTCGACAAGCGGATCAACGATGAAGTCGGTCATTGGATCGGGGGCGCCCCGCCGCGCCAGGCGCGGATGTTAGGGCGCGCAGGCCCTGGGTGGGAACGATAGGTTCACGCGCGGTGGCGCAGGCCGGCCCTCAGGCCCCCTTCTTCTGCCTCAGCCCG
Source organism: Actinomycetota bacterium (assembly GCA_016870325.1). Classification (GTDB taxonomy): domain Bacteria; phylum Actinomycetota; class Thermoleophilia; order Solirubrobacterales; family 70-9; genus VGBV01. Next base: position 3,393 of record VGBV01000158.1, on the reverse strand, counting down.
GGGAGGTCGGGCAGCACGACCCTGGCGCGCGTTCTCTCCCAGTCGCCGGATTGCGACTGCCGCCACGAGCCGCACCCGCAGCTGATCGCCGAGGCGACCGAGTGGCGCTACCGGGGCGCCCGCGGTGAGGAAATCGTCGCCGCGCTGCGCCGCAGCCGCCGCCCCTCTCGCGGGACCGTCTACGGCGAGACGAGCCACAAGATGGCGCTGATCGTGCCCCTGATCCGGCGCGCGTTCGCCGGTGCGCGCTTCGTCTGGGTGACCCGCGACGGGCGCGAGTTCGCGCGCTCGGCGTTCCGCCTGGGCTGGCACGCGGACGGCCCGCCCGAGTCCGAGTGGGCGGCGTGGCGGCCGCGCGGAGACCTGGCCGGCGAGGTCTCACCCGGGGAATGGGCGGCGATGGACCGCTTCGAGCGCGTCTGCTGGCACTGGTCCTACGTCAACCGCGTGGTCGAGGCCGACCTGGCGCGCTCACCCGCCGCCGGCATCCGCGTGCGGCTGGAGGAGCTGGAGGGGGAGCTGCCGCGCATCTGCGAGCACGTCGGCGTCGCCCCCGTCGCCTTCGAGGTGGGGCGTGAGAACGAGCGCTGGCCCGCCTATTCCGCCGGCCGCCCGCTGGCGGAGATGCCGCCCTGGCCGCACTGGGACCGGGGCCTGCGCTCGGCCTTCGAGCGCCGGTGCGGCGAGCTGATGGACCGCCTCTACCCGGGCTGGCGCCGGGCTCAGGGAGCGGCGGCGTAGGCGCCGAACCCCGGCTTGCGCACACCGTCCTGGTCGATCAGACCCCAGCGGTTGGCGCCGCTGCCGCCGGGCTGGTCGAGCAGGGTGAAGTAGCCGAGCGCCTTCACGTACTTGAGCTTGTTCACCATCTTGAAGGCGGCGGTGATGCGCTTGCCCTGCTCGGAGCGCGAGACGAAGAAGCTGTCGCCGAAGACGGGCGCCGGGTGGTCGGTCGGCAGCGTCCACTCCGAGAGGAAGAGCCCCTTGGGGGCCTTGACGCGCTTGCGCTTGCCCGCCTTGCCCTTGCCCTTGCCGCCCCCCTTCGAGTAGGCCGCGCGGATCTCCCTCCAGAGGGTGTCGACGTCGTTGAGCCCCCGGCTGTTGCCGATCGGCTTGTCGGCGATGTCGGGGGCGCGGCGGTCGAAGGGGTTGTGTCCCCACAGGTCCATCCGCGGCATCTTGCCCTTGCGGCGCATCGCCTTGATGTACTGCGGCGGCGCCACCGTGCCGGCGTTGACCGACATGCCGCCGATCACGAGGTTGGCGCCGTTCGCCTGCTTCAGCGAGGAGTAGGCCGCGTCGAGGATGGCCGCGTAACGGCGCGGGCCCTTGGGGCTGCCCTTCTTCATCGGCATGAAGCTCTCGGCGCGGGAAGGCTCGCCCCAGACCATGAACCTGCGGACCTGCGGGAAGCGCTTGCTGACCGCGAAGGCGAAGTTGGCGAAGTCCGCGGGCTTGTTCGGCGCCCAAATCGCAGAGCGCCCGCCGTTCGCCCACGTCGGGCTGCGCTGGATCAGGATCGCGGGCTGGACCCCGTGGGCGATCGCGTCGTCGACCATCGTCGTGTAGACGCCAAGCCACTCATAAGCGGGGTCCTCGGGATCGCGCGGGTTCGAGGGCCGCGTCGGCGCCACCTCGTCCCAGTGAATCTGGAACTGGTAGACGTCGGCGCCGAGGTCCTGGTAGGTGGGGAAGGCCGAGCAGGGCTCGGGCGGCGGGATCGGCACCGGCGGCGCAGGGCAGCGCGCTTCGTCCTGGCCGGCCTGCAGCTGGTGCGGGCCCCAGACGGCCTTCTCGGCCGCGAGCGCGACCGGGGCGGCCGCGAGCGTGGCCAGCGCTGCGCCGAGGGCGAGGAGCGGCGCGAGGGTCCGCCGGAGCGTCCGCTTGCTGTCGGGATCGGGTCGCATCAAATGTGGAACCGCGCCGGGCGCCGGGAGTTGCGCCGCCGCGATCGGTCCGGCAGGCTAGCGTTGCCGTCCGTCGATGTCCTCGAAGCCGACAGAGCCGCTGGTCGTGAATCTCGCTCCCACCGGGATGGTCCCGACCAGGGAGATGACCCCGCACGTCCCGCTCTCGGTTGATGAGGTGCTCGACGACGTCGGGCGCTGCCGTGAGCTCGGTGCCTCGATCGTGCACGTCCACGCGCGCGACGACGAGGGCGCTCCGACGCATGTGGCCGAGCGCTTCGCTCCGATCGTCGAGGGGATTCGCAAGCTCGATCCCGAGCTGGTCGTCTGCGTCACCTGCAGCGGGCGCTTCGTCTCGGAGCTCGAACGGCGGGCAGCGGTGCTCGAGCTCGAGGGGGACGCGAAGCCGGACCTGGCCTCGCTGACGCTGGGGTCGAACAACTTCCGCAGCGTGGCCTCGGTCAACTCCCCCGAGGTGATCGCCGGCCTCGCCGAGCGCATGTCCGAGCGCGGCATCCAGCCCGAGCTCGAGGTGTTCGAGCCCGGCATGGTGCAGACCGGCCGCATGCTCGCCGAGCGCGGCCTGATCGGGCCCAGCCCGTTCATCAACATCATCCTCGGCAACCCGGGAACCGCCTCCGCCGAGCCGGCGATGCTCGCCGCCTTCCTCTCACAGGTCCCCGATGGCTGGAACTGGTCGCTGGGCGGGATCGGCCGCCACCAGCTCGCGGCGAACACGATGGCGATCGCCTGCGGCGGCCACGTCCGGGTCGGGCTCGAGGACAACATCTGGTGGGACCGCGAGCGCACCGAGCACGCCAGCAACCCGCGCCTGGTCGCCCGCGTGGCCGAGGTCGCCGAGCTCTGCGAGCGGCCCCTCGCGACGCCGGCGCAGACGCGCGAGCTGCTCGGGCTGAACCGGTCGGCCTGACAGGCGCCGATCTGCGCGTACCCGCTCTTCTCGAGGAGGACTAGCGAGCCGGCAGGCCGCGGACCTGCGTGCCGGCGGGGACGTCCCCGACGACGACCGCTCCCATCGCCACGGTCGCGCCCTCGCCGACCTCGACGTGGTCGCGGATCACGGCGGCCATGCCGAGGAAGGCGCCGGCGCCGATGCGGACGTTGCCGGCGACGTTGGCGCCGGGACCGAGCGTGGCGAAGCCCTCGATCTCGGTGTGGTGCCCGACCAGGGAGCCGCGGCCGATCACGACCTGCTCGCCGATCCTGCTCATCGCGCCGACGACGACGCCGGGGCCGACGATCGAGCCGGCCCCGACTTCGGCGCTCGGGGCGAGGTGGGCCGTGGGGTGGACGAAGCTGGCCGGCCGCCAGCCGCCCGCGGCGAGGCGCTCGGCGAGCTCGCGGCGGTCGGGCTCCCCGGTGCCGATCAGGACCGTCGCGCCGGGTGGCGGCTCGGTCTCCTCGAGCCAGCCGACGAGCAGCCCGTGGATGCTCGTGCCCGCCCGCTCGCGGCCGCAGGGCTCGA
>VGBV01000157.1 GCA_016870325.1 Actinomycetota bacterium | reverse complement strand
TTGTCGCGGTTGCCCGACTGCACCAGCTCGTAGAGCAGGGACAACGCGAGGCCGGCGCCGCCGGCGATCATCAGGATCAGGCCGACGGTCTGGATGTTGATCACGTCGGTCTCGACGTTGATCGCGTAACGCAGGATCGCGCCGATCGCGATCAGGAACATTGCGGTTGCGATGGTCACGGGGCGGCAGGATAGCCGTCGCGCCCGCCGCGAGCCGCAAGCGCGCTCTCGGGCAGCGATTCGCTGACGCCGAAGCGCCAGTAGAGCCGGCGCAGCGGCCGCGGCGCCCACCAGTTCCAGCTCCCCAACAGAGCCATCAGCGAGGGCACCAGCAGCGCCCGGATGATCGTGGCGTCGATCAGCACGGCGAGCGCGGTGCCGATCCCATTCTGCTTGATGAAGATGATCTCCGAGGTCGCGAATGCGCCGATCGCGATCGCGAACAGCAGCGCCGCCGCGGTCACGATCCGTCCCGTGCGCTCCAAGCCGATTGCGACGGCGTCGTTGTCGGCGGCTCCGCCGTCGCGCGCCTCCTTGATCCGCGAGAGCAGGAAGACGCCGTAGTCGGTCGAGAGGCCGAAGGCGACCGCGAACAGCAGGATCGGCATCGTCTGCTCGACCGCGTCCTGGCTGCGGTAGTCGAGCAGGCCCTCGAGCCGCCCGTCCTGGAAGATCAGCACCAGGATCCCGAACACCGCGCTTAGGTTGAGCAGGTTCATCAACAGCTGTTTCACCGGCAGCACGACCGAGCCCGTCATCAGGAAGAGCACGATCAGCGTCGCGCCGACGATGATCGCGACGGCCAGCGGCAGGTGCTCGGAGAGGCTCTGCTGGAAGTCGAGGAAGCCGGCCGTGGCGCCGGTGACCAGCACCTCGGCGCCGGCGGGCGCCGGCAGCTCGCGGATCGCCCTGACCGTGTCGCGGCTGCCGTTGGCGATATAGGGCTCCGCCGAGATCGCCTCGACCACGGCGTCTCCGTTCGGCAGCGTCTGCGGCGGGTTGACCGCGATCACGCCCTCGGTTGCGCGTAGCTCCGCCGTGACCCGCTGGACACCCTCCGGAGTCGCGTTCTCGACCAGCACCCGGATCGGGGTGTCGCGGTTGGGAGCGAACTGCGCCCGCAGCACGTCGTCCACCTGGCGGGCGCTTCGCTCCTCGGGCAGGATCTGGGAGTCGGGCGCGGTGAACTCGATCCGCAGGAAGGGCAGCCCCAGCACGATCAGCAGCGTGGCGCTGGAGGCCGCCACGATCCCCGGCCGCCGCATCACGAAGCGCGACAGCCGGTACCAGAAGCCGCTCTCGAGCGGCGCCGTCTCGCGCGCCTGCCGGCGCTGCAGGAACCTCGGCGCCAGCGAGTTCACCCGCTCGCCCAGCAGCGCCAGCACGGCCGGCAGCACCGTCAGCGAGATCACGGCGGCCAGGATCGCCACCATCGAGCCCCCCAGTCCCATCGAGTAGAGGAAGCGCTGAGGGAAGACGAGCAGGGACGCGAGCGCGGCGGCCACGGTCAGCGAGCTGAAGAAGACCGTGCGCCCGGCGGTCGCCATCGTGCGCCGCATCGCCTCCAGCCCCGGTCCCGAGCGCGCGATCTCCTCGCGGTAGCGGGAGACCATGAACAGGCTGTAGTCGATCGCCAGTCCCAGGCCCAGCCCCGTCGTCAGGTTGAGCGCGAAGATCGAGATCGAGCCGAACTCGGTCGCCATCCGCAGCCCGAAGAAGGTGCCGAGGATCGCCAGCATCCCGACCAGCAGCGGCAGCGCGGCCGCGACGAGGCTGCGGAAGAAGATGAACGAGAGCAGGAACAGCAGCGGGAAGGCCAGCATCTCGGCCCGCTTCAGGTCCTCCTCGACCTGCTGGTTCACCTGCTCCTGGGCGAGCGCGTAGCCGCCCAACGAGACGCCCGGCTCGCCCGCGAGCTCTTCGCGGATGCGGTCCGCGGCCTCCTGCTGGGCCTTGTCGTCGGTGGGGACGAGGCTGACCGCCAGGTAGCTGGCGCGTCCGTCGCGCGAGACGAAGTCGCGCGAGCCCGTCTCCAGGAAGCCGACCACGCGCTCGACCTCGGGGTCCGACGCGAGCCCGGCGCTGAGCGCCTCGACCCGCTCGCGCCCCGCCGCGGTCCCGACGGGGGCGTCCTCGACCAGCACGATCACGCCCGCGTCGCGGAAGCCGGCCGCCTGCAGGCGCTCGTCGGCGATCACGCTCTCGGTGGCGGGGTCGTCGGCGCCGTAGGGATCGAGCCGCTCGGCGACCGAGCTGCCGAGGGCCCCGGCGGCTCCGAACAGGACGACGGCGGTGAGCACGACCGCGAGGCGATGCCGCTGGGCCAGGCGCGCGAGCGCGTCGAACATCAGCGCTCCCCCTCGATCTCCGCGGCCTCGGGCCGCGGCAGCTTGCGCAGCGGCACGCCCTCCTCGAAGGCCAGCGCCTGGCGCTCGAACCAGTCCGCGACGAACTCGTTGAAGTCGATCCCGAAGCGCAGCACGGCGTATCCCGGCTGGTCGCTGCCGGGGGACTCGGCCTCGACCGCGCGCAGCTCCTCGGCGGTCTCGGCCGCCATCTCGGCCCGCTGGCGGGCAATCCCGGCGGCGCCGGCGGGTTCCACCGCGGTTGCGAAGAACAGCTTCAGCATCGCCTCGTCGCGGTAGTCGAAGCGCTCGGGGGGCTCGCGATGCCACTCGCCCAGCGCGTGCCGCCCCGCATTGGTCAGCTCATAGACGGTCCGCCGGCGCCCGCCGGTGGGAGCGTCGGTGCCCTCGATCAGCCCCGCCTCGGCGAGGCGGCGCAGCTCCGGGTAGATCTGGCCGTAGCTGGCCGCCCAGAAGTACCTGGTCGAGCGGTCGACGGCGGCCTTGATCTCGTATCCCGAGCGCGGCCGCGACCCCAGCAGCCCGAGGATGACCTTGGCGGTGGCGCTGAGCCCGTGATCGTTCACAGGGCCATATATATCAGCGCGATATATGCGCGTCAGTGACCCTGGTCACAGGGCGGGGTCCTCAGCCCTCCAGCAGCCCCAGGCTGCGCTTCAGCGACAGCACCCGGGCCACCGCCTGGTCCAGGCGCTCGGCCGGGATCGATCCCCGGCGGGCGGCCTTCAGCAGCGCCGCCCGGGCGGCGGCGGCGCCGGCGGGATCGCTGACCTGGACCATGTCGGCGCCCGCGGCCAGGGCCTGGACGGCCGCGCGCTCGGGCGCGAGCCCGGTCGCCGCGGCGCCCGCGCTGAGGTCGTCGGTCAGCGCCACGCCCTTGAAGCCGAGCTGGTTCCGCAGCAGGCCCGTCGCGATCGCGGGGGACAGGGCGGCGGGGGTGACCGGTTCATAGGCCGCGTACAGCCCCAGCGAGAGCACCAGCGCCGGGGCGCCGGCGGCGATCGCCGCCCGGAAGGGAGCGAGGTCGCGCGCCCGCAGCGAGGCCAGGTCGAGGCTGATCGTCGCCGGGCCGTCGGCTGTGCTCTGCGACGCGGCCCCGAGCCCGGGAAAGTAGGGAAGCGCGCAGGCGATGCCGCCGCGCCGGCAGCCCCGGACCGACGCCGCCGTCATCGCCGCGACCAGGGCCGGGTCGTCGCCGAAGGCCCGGTCGGCGATCGGGCTGTCGAGCGTCGCGACGTCGGCGACCGGAGCCAGGTTGAGGTCGAAGCCCGACCTCGCCAGCGCCCGGGCGGTGGCGCGCGCCCACTCTGCGGCGAGCTTCGGGTTCGCGGTCGCCCCGACGGTCGCCTGGCTCTCGGCCGGCGGCAGCTCCGGGTAGGCCCGGTAGAGGCCGCCCTCCTGGACGCCGACGACGAGCGGCGGCACGCGCCCCCCGCGAGCCGCCTGGGCGTCGATCCGCGAGATCAGGGTGCGGCCCTTGAAGGTCCCGAACCAGTCGTCGGCCCCGACCAGGACGCCGCCGAGCTGAGCCGACGAGACGAGCCTCGCCACCTGGTCGGAATCGGAGAAGCCCGAGACGACCACGGCGTCGGCCTTCTGGGCGAGGCTCAGCCCCGCGAGCTTGCGCTTGACCGGCTCGGATGCCTTCGGAGCCGCCGCCGCTCCGGGCTCCGAGTCTCCGCCCCCCTGCAGCAGGATCGAAGCGAGGGCGCCCCCGAGGACGAGCGCCGCGACCGCGGCGACGGCTCCCTTGGCGATCCAGGAGTTCCAGTGCCAGGGCAGGGGAGAGACGGGCAGCATCGAGCGCAGCCTCCTTGCGAAGGCCCGCGGCTTCGGCTGGGGGCGCTTCGCGGCCACCGCGCGCGATCTTAGACTCGGCCGCGAGCCGTATCCTCAGCCGACCGTGGCGGCACAGCAGAAAGAGACGGCCGGGGCGCGCAACCCCGATCTGGTCGTGATGAAGTTCGGCGGCACCTCGGTCGCGGGGGCCGACGAGATCAAGCGCGCGGCGCAGCGCATCGTCGCCGCGCGCGAGCAGGGCAAGAGCGTCGTCGCCGTGCTCTCGGCGCGGGGCAAGACCACCGACGAGCTGGTCGCGATGGCGCGCGAGGTCGCCGAGCGCCCCGACCCGCGCGAGATGGACATGCTGCTCTCCACCGGCGAGCGCATCAGTTGCGCGCTCTGCGCGATGGCGATCGTCGAGCTGGGCCACAAGGCGATCTCGCTGACGGGCTCGCAGGCCGGGATCGTGACCGATTCCTCTCACACCAAGGCCCGCATCATCG
>VGBV01000156.1 GCA_016870325.1 Actinomycetota bacterium | reverse complement strand
CCGCGCATTCCTGCACTGATCCGCCCACGACATCTTGCAGCAACCAACATCTGAGGCCGGGAGGCGACGTTCCCGGTTCGGTTCCCGTTTGCGCGTGTCGTAGGCGGGAACCGGAATCGGGAACGCCGGGGCACTACCGGGGCATGGGCGGCGCCGCGGCATATCCGCCGTCGACCCGGGAGACCCTGCGCTGGGAGACGAGTTGGCGGAGGGTCTCGAGGAGACGTTGGTTACGGACGTGGAGGCGCGAGCGAAGCTCGGCGATGCTGAGGGGATTGGGCGATGCCGCGAGGACGTCGAGGAGTCGGGAGGCAATGCCGTCGGGTGGCGCGGCGCCGGCGGCCGCGGCGGTCTCGGTGACGATCTGCAGATGGGTGCCGGCGCCGTCGGGCTGGGTGAGCTGGAGGGGGACGGGGCCGAAGGGTGCAGCGGAGCGATGCTCGGCCTTGAGGGTAAGTTGGCCGCGGCGGCGCTCGAGGTGGAGGAAGCAGTCGAGCCAGGCGTAGAGATCCGAGGATCCGCGGAGACTGTAGCCGGCGCCGCCGGCGGCGGGGTTCTTGCGGGTGTGGTGCACGAGGGCGATGGCGGTGCCGGTCTTGCGTTGCAGCAAGCGGAAGAAGCCGAGCAGCGCGGCCATGGGCCCCGAGGCATTTTCATCCAGAGTGTGCAGGCGGATCAGGGGATCGAGGACGAGCAGCCGCGGCTGGTAGTGCAGGACCGTGGCCTCGAGTTTGCGCTGATCGTCGGCGCGGTCCAGGCGGAGCGCGTCGGCGGTGATGACCCAGACGGGGATCTGGGCGAGGTCGAGCTGGTAGTGGCGCGCCAGGGACTCCAGGCGCGCCCGGACTGCCGGGAGGGTCTCCTCGGCGGCGTAGAGCAGGACGGGGCCTGGGGTCGACACCGGGAAGGTGCCGAGACAGGGGACGCCGGCGGCGACGGCCACGGCCATGTCCAGGGCCAGCCAACTTTTGAGCGACTTTGGGGGTGCTCCGACGATGCCGACGGCGCCTCGCGTCCAGAGATGGTCGATCAGCCAGTGCGAGCCTGGTGACGCTCGTTCGAGTGCGGCGGCACGGACGACGGGCAGCAATTCCGTGTCCGGTGCGGCCGGCGATGGGACCGCGATCGCGACCTCGCGCGGGGAGCCGAGGCCCTCGGTGACGGTTTGCCGCAGGAGGGCGCCGTAGTTTTCCTCGAGCCAGGCGCGGAATGTCTCGTTCGGAGCATGGAGCCGTAAGCCGCCCTCGTCGCAGCCGACGACCGTGAGGGGACGGAACCAGGTAGAGCATACGTCGGGCCCGACGCTGGCTTCGAGCTTGGCGAGGATCACGGTCCAGATGTCGGCTGGCTGCGTCATCAGGCGTTCTCGGCATCGAAGAAGGCGTCGTCGACATCCTGGACGTCAACGTGTTTGCGGCCGGCGACGGCGGCGGCCAGCAGTGCCGCGGTGGCGAGGTTGTTGAGGAGCCTGGGTACGCCGCGGGTTTTCTCGAAGAGCTTGGCGAGGGCTGTGGGACGAAACAGCGTGGCGCGGGCGCCGGCGGCGCGCATGCGCCGGTCGACGTAGTCGGCCGACTCCGGCTCGGTCAAGGGCGACAGGGCGGCGTGGATGGCGAGGCGCTGTTGGAGCGAAGCGAGCTCGGGTTGGGCGAGGGTTTCGCGCAGCCGGGGTTGACCGACCAGGACGAGAGCAAACGGGGGCGTGCGGTCGAAGTCGAGGTTGGACAGCAGGCGCAGGTCGTCGAGCGTGTTGGCCGGGAAACGGTGCGCGTCGTCGAGGATGAGGATCTCGGCACGCTCGGAGCGGGCGAGCTCGTCGAGGATAGCCTGGGCGGTCTGGGCCGCGGAGCGCTTGGGGCGCACGCCGTAACGGACGGCGAGCTGGCCGACGAGGCCGAACGGCCCGCAGGAGCACAGGCCCGTGTAGACCAGGTGCGTCTTGGCCTTGTCGAGCGAGTCGGCGAGCGTCCCCAAGAGCGTGGACTTGCCGAGGCCCGGGTCGGCCGTGAAGACGGCCGGCGTCCGGGTGGACAGGGCCAGCGACAGCCTTGTCAGGGCCTCGGTGAAGGTGCGGTGACGCAGCAGGGCGGCGTCGCTGACGGCGCGGGTGAAGGGGAGGGTGGTGAGGTTGAAGTGGCCGAGCAGGCGGTCGACGTTCATGACGGATCGTTCTCCTTGTCTGGGTTGGGTTTGAGCTCGCGCAGGGCGGCGAGGTGGAAGGTGCGCAGGTAGTGCGAGTAGACCGATACGTGCAGGCCGCGGCCGCGGAGTTTGAGGGCGTGTTCGAGAGCGAGCCGGGAGGTTGTTTCGGAAAAGGGGCCGACGGTCTGGAAGGCGCGGGTCAGCTCGTCCCGCTCGTAGGGGGACAGGTCCTTGCCGAGCAGCTGGGCGCACAGGTCGAGGAAGGCCGGCAGTGAAAACCCTGGTTCGGCGGTCCAGTCCGAGAGCGAGATCTTCCTGGCCGCCTCGACGATGCGGCGGTCGTAGTCGGCGCGCAGCGCGGCGAGGTAATCGAAGCGGGGCGGGGTGACCGTGGGGCGTTCGGGAAGCGGTTGCGGCCGCTCGTTGGGACGGGCGACGAAGGCACGCTGGACGCGTTGCCGCCTGAAGTAGACGAGAACGTCGTCGAGAGCGTGCGGGTCGTAGTAGACGGTGACCCAGCGGTTGCGCAGGAAGGTCTCGACCAGGAAGTGGACGCCGCCGACCTCGACCGTGGAGGTCTTGGGGTGCACCTTGCGGCGGACGCGGACCCGGAAGGTATCGGCGACGAGCACCGGATCGGCCCACCGTGGTGTGAAACCCTCTTGAGCGAGGCGGTCCAGCGGCGCCTGGCCGGTGGCTTCGTGCTTGGTGCGGTGGTAGCGCTCCTCGAGCCAGGCTTCGAACAATAGGTTGATGCGCTCGAGGTCGGGGATGCGGGCGGCGCGGACCTCGGGCTCGAACTGCTCGACGACGGTCCGGTTCCAGCGCTCGATGGTGCCGCGGCCCTCGGAGCAGCGCTTCTTGGAGTGAACGAGCCGGGAGCCGAGGTGCGCCAGGGCGAAGGCGAAGTCGGCGGAGCGGTAGACGCTGCCGCGATCGACGTAGACACGGAGGGCAAGCCCCCGTTTCAGTGTTGCCTTCTTGAGGGTGTCTTCGACGGTGGCGATCTGTTCGTTGTCGTACCACTGGCCGTGCGGGACCGCCTTGGAGTAGTGGTCGATGAAGGCCGACAGGTGGATGGTGCGGAAGCGCTGCCGTTCGGGCACCCAGAGGATGGGCGCCTCGTGGTAGTCGCCCACCCAGAGGTCGTTCGGGTGCTCGAACAGCATCCGGATGAAGCGCTTGGCGCCGAGCGTCTTGAGCCGGCGCCGTGAGGAGCCGGCGAGCTCGAGGTGCCGGTCGAGTGTGGAGCGGCGCAGTCTACCCTGGGCGACGACGCCTTCGCGCTCGAGGATGTCGATGATGGTCGTGGTCGAGCGGGACGGGACCTCCTGGCGCTTGGCAACGGCCGCCGACAGCAACTCGGGCGTGATCTCGCGCGGAACGCCCTTGTCGCTCCGCTCGCGGGGCAGCAGCGCCTCGAGTCCCCCGCGCTTGTAGGCGCTCCACCAGGACCAGAGCGTGCGCGCGCTGAAGCGCCGCTCCCTGCCCCCGGGCAACTCGACCACTTGAGAGGCCAGCGCGGCAATGCGCGCGGAGATCTCCCCGCGCCCGAGTCCGGGCTCGTCCTACTCCTCCAGCAGATGCTTGCGAAACAGCGCCAGCGCCCGCCGGCGGTCCTCGTCGTCGTCCTCGAACGTCATGTGCCCGTTATCACCCGGGCGAACGTCTCTCCTCCATGTGCAACGCCGGGGACCAACCGGGGCGCGTCAGGAGCCCTTTGAGCCGGAACCAGCGGAACCGCGTCGCGAGAAACCACCGCAAGGGGCTGGGATCCGAGGGCGGCACCGGCTGAGACCGCGCCAAGAGCGCGACGGCCACCAAGACCTGCAGCGCCCGCAGCAACACGACCGCGCGCTCGGGCGAGTACGCCTTGCGGTGATCCTGAGGAACCAAGTGCGGGATCAGCTCGGCTACCGGCGCCGACGGATCGAGCCGTGCCGCTTCGGCGGTCAACTCGGCCGGCGCCGCCAGTCCCGCCAGCCACCCGATCCACCGCCACACCGCCGTCCACGAGCAGCCGAACCGCGCCGCCGTGCTCGCGTATCTGCCGGCGGCGTCTTGCAGGTAGGCGAAGCTGGCGCCCTCGACCAGATCGGGCGCGTACGACCGGTGCGGGTAGAGAAACAGCGGCAGCAGCGTCCAGGACAACCAGCAGCGAGCGCACGCGACGCGCTGCAGCCACAGGCCGTCGGCGAAACGATAGGGATCACCCGACGCCAGGATCGTGCAGAACACCTGCCGCCAGCCGTCATACCAGATCCGCGAGTGGGCACACCGGGGGCACTCGCTCGGGCGCGCCGGGCGTCCCCGACCCGGGCCGGTCGACTCGAGGTACGACTTGATCTCGGACCATGGAAGCGCGAAGCTCGACATGACCCTTGCCTGTCATCGAGGCGAGGGTCAATCGGTGCCTTGCGTGTTCGAGACGCAGGGCACCACCCCCTCTCCCGACCCCCAGCATACGCTGAAATCGGGAACGAGCATTCCCAGACGTCTACTGCAGATCAGCGCGAGCGGCTACATCCAGATACGCCTTCAAGCGACGTGCGATACTCATGACTTCCTCCGCTGGGTCGGCTCAATTCGCGCACACCCACG
>VGBV01000155.1 GCA_016870325.1 Actinomycetota bacterium | reverse complement strand
TCGGCGCCGCCGGCGAGGCGTCGCCGTCGCCTTCGCCGGCGCTCAGCTCCCACAGCAGCCGCGCGGTGCGCGGAGCGGGGTCGGGCGAGAGCAGCAGGGCGTCCCTGAGCCGCTCTAAGTCCTCCTGGGTGTCCAGGTCATCGGCCAGCGAGGGCAGCTTCTCGAGCGCGAAGCTGATCCCTGCGGCGCGGGCGCGCGTGACGTGCTTGGCGCAGCTGTCGGGCCCGAACGCCGGCTCGATCGCGTCCGGCGGCGAGAGCACGAGCGCGTTGGTCCCGGTGCCGTTCCTGTCGGGGACGATCAGCGCCGCCCGAGGCGTGTCGCCGAGGCGGTCGTCGAGCTCGGCGGGATCGAACAGCGGGCAGTCGGTGGGGAGCATCGCGACGCGGTCGGCGCCCCGCTCGATCGCGGCCCGGGCCCCCGCGGCGGCGGCGTGGGGGTGGCCCTGGTCCTGCTCCTGCTCGACCACCACGTGGCCGAGCCAGTCGGCGTGGCGCGCGACCGCGGGATCTGACGTGACCACGATCGTCTCGTCGATCGTGCGGCAGCGGCGCATCTTGGGCAGCATCTCGAGCATCATCGCCTCGGCCACGCGCTCGCGCGCGTCCGGCGCCAGGATCGGGGCCAGCCGCGCGTGTGCTGAGGCGAGGCGCTTGACCGGAAGCACGGCGATCGTCTTCATCGTGGCCGCTTAGGCTACACGCAGTTCGCCGCCGAACCTACCCGCAATTGGGCGGTCACGCGGGGGCCGCCAGCGACTCGGCGAACTCGAGGGTGGCGACCGCGAGCGTGCGGCGGCCGGCCTGCCCGTCCATCAGGGTCGGCCGCACCAGGCTCTGGGGCCGCTCGGGGGGCGGCTCGGGGTCGCCGTCGTCGCAGACGAGGCCGTCCAGCAGCCCCTCGTACATCGAGGCGGCGCCGGCCGCGTCGGTGGGACGTCCGAGCGCGCGCATGAAGGCGTCGGTCGGCCCCTTGACGACGCGGCCGGCCACGTAGGGGCTGACCGCGACCACCGGGGCGGGGGCCGCCGCGATCGCGTCCCGGATGCCCGGGATCGCCAGGATCGGGCCGATCGAGATCACCGGGTTGGAGGGGCCGATCACGATCGCCTGCGCCCCCGCGATCGCCTCCAGGACCTCAGGCGTCGGCTGCGCATCGGCGATTCCCTCGACCTCGACTCCCTCGACGGCCGGCTCGCCGCGCTCGGCGACCAGGTACTGCTGCAGGCCGCGCCAGCCCTCGGCCGTTCGGACCCTGGTCCGGACCGGCTGCTCGCTCATCGGCAGCACCCTCGCGCGCGCACCCAGCCTGGACGCGATCTGGTCCTGCGCGGCGGTGAAGCTGCCGCCCTCGGCGACGAAGCTGGTGCGGTAGATGCAGGTGGCGAGGTCGCGGTCCGAGAGCTTGAACCAGTCGGGAGCGCCGAGCTCGACGAGCCGGTCGAAGACGGTGAAGCCGTCGTCGCGGATTCCCCAGCCGCGCTGCTCGTCTATCTGGTCGCTGAGCCAGTAGGTGACCAGGTCGGGGTCGGGGGAGACGTGGATGCCGAGCACCTCGACGTCGTCGGCCGTGTTCGCGACCACCGCCAGCCCGTCGCCGAGCACGTCCTGCAGGCCCGCCGCCAGCTTGGCGCCGCCGGTCCCGCCGGCGAGGACCACGCAGCGGTCGATGGCCACGCTCAGCCCCAGGGGTCGCCGTCGGGCAGGCCCGTGATCTTGATCCCCGCGTGCGCCTTGTAGCGGGCGTTGATCGAGATCAGCATCGGCGTCAGCGTCTCGACGATGCGGGCCATCTCGAGCGGGCCGGCGTTGACCGCCCGCAGCCCCTCGATCTCCTCGACGAGCTCGGCCACGCGCGCCTTGTCGGCCTTGCGCTCGCCGCAGATCGGGATGTCCTGGTCGAGCTGCTCGCCCTTTGCGAGGGCCGAGGCGCTGACGGTGTGCAGGGCCGAGACGACCGTGACCCCGTCGGGGACCATCTCCTGCGCCTGCTGGGCCGCCGAGCCCTGCCAGACGCCGAGCGTGCGGGTCGCCTTGCCGCTGACCGCTGCGGCCATCGGCACCGTGCAGTCGACCAGCAGCTGGCCCTCGGCGAGGGCCTCGCGCAGGTTGTTGAGCGTCTCCGATTGCGCCCTGAAGGGCACGGTCAGGAACACGATCGGGCCGCGCTGCGCGGCGTCCTCGTTCCCAAAGCCCTCGAGCTTCGCGCCGGGCACCTCCGCCGAGATCTTCGCCGCGGCCTCTTCGGCGCGCTCGGGCTTGCGCGAGCCGATCACGATCTCGCGCCCCGCCCCGGCCCAGCGCACGGCGAGCCCGTAGCCGAGTGCGCCGGTGCCGCCGATGATCGGGATGGGCTCGCTCACGGGCGGCGACGATACCGGCACCGCCCCCCGAGCAGCGGCTGGGTGTGCCGTCCCGTGCGAATAGAGTCCCGGCTCGGTGAGACTCGAGGGCAGAAGGGCGTTGGTCACCGGTGGCGCCAGCGGCATCGGCGCCGCGATCTCGCGGCGGCTCGCGGCCGAGGGCGCCGACGTCACCATCGGCGACCTCGACCTGGGGGGGGCGGCCGAGGTCGCGTGCGAGATCTCGGGGCTCGCGGTGGAGCTCGACGTCACGGATCTGGCCTCGGCGGAGGCCGCGGTGGACAGCGCCGGCGGCGCCATCGACATCCTCGTCAACAACGCCGGCACCGACGAGTTCGGCTTCTTCGTCGACATGACGCCCGAGCGCTGGGAGAAGGTGATCGCGGTCAACCTCACGGGCGTCTTCAACTGCACCCACGCGGCGCTGCCCGGGATGCAGAAGGCGGGCTACGGGCGCATCGTCAACATCGCCTCCGAGGCGGGGCGGGTCGGCTCCAAGGGCTCGGCCGTCTACTCGGCAGCCAAGGGCGGCGTCATCGCCTTCACCAAGGTGATCGCGCGCGAGGGCGCCCGCTTCGGCGTCAACGCCAACGGCATCGCTCCCGGGCCGATCGAGACGCCGCTGCTGATGGGGGCGCTCGAGTTCGGCGAGATCGGCGAGAAGATCATCGAGAACATGAAGGCCGGGACCCAGCTGCGCCGCTTGGGCCAGCCCGAGGAGGTCGCCGCCGCGGCAGCCTTCCTCGCCTCCGACGACGCCTCCTACGTCACCGGCGAGATCCTCGGCGTCTCAGGCGGCATGGGGATGGTCGGGTGAGAAGGCAGCCCCGGGCGCGCGAGCCGTGCGAAGCGCGGCGATGCCAGTGGGGTGGCGGAGGAGCTGCCGCCTGATGCCGCTGGAGGCCGGCATCGGGCGCAGCGACGAGTTCGTCGTCGAGGACCGCCTGGTCACCGACGTCGGGGGCTCGATCGGCGTCGGCACCCACGAGCGCCGCGTGATCGAGGTCGGCGCCCTCAAGCACGGCTGAGGTCGGGGCGGGCGCGCTCGCCGCGCTGAAGACCGGAATCGCCGGGCTGAGGGCCGGCGATGAAGGGGGCGGATCGGCCGGGCTGAGGGCCGGCGATGAAGGGGGCGGATCGGTGGCGGAAGCGGATCTCCGACCCCGTGTCGAGTTGTGCGGCTGTGGGCCCGACAACTCGACACGCGGCGGGTGCTCGGGACCTCGACGCCTCCGTCGTGGCGAGTTATGGGGCCATATCCCCCACAAGTCGCCAGGCCCCCGGGCGCCCGCAATGCGACGTCCGTCCGCCGCCCTCCAGGCCGGGCTCAGCCGCCGGCCCCGTGGCCTTTCCCGCGGCGTGACCCGACCGCCTTGATCGCCGCTTTTCGTGAGCCCCGGGGCTAGGCTGAGCCGATGCCGGCGCAACTCCCCGACCAGGTCCGCATCCGCGAGGTCGGGCCGCGCGACGGGTTCCAGAACGAGCCCGAGGTGATCGCGACCGCGGACAAGCTGCGCCTGATCGGGATGCTCGCCGACGCCGGGCTGAGGCGGATCGAGGTGACCTCGTTCGTGCGCGCGGACGTGATCCCGCAGCTCGCCGACGCGGCCGAGGTGCTGGCGGGGCTGGAGCCCCGCGAGGGGGTCGCCTACTCGGTCCTGATCCCGAACCGCAAGGGCCTCGAGAACGCGCTCCCCCTGATCGAGCGATTCCAAGAGGCGAACTTCTTCCTCAGCGCCTCCGAGACCCACAACCGCAAGAACGTCAACCGCTCGGTCGAGGAGTCGCTCGCCGAGCTGGAGGGCACGATCAGCGCAGCGGCCGGCGCCGGCCTGCGCTGCGAGGGGGTGATCTCGACCAGCTTCGGCTGTCCCTACGAGGGCGAGGTGGAGCCGGGGCGCGTGCTCGAGATCGCGCGGGCGCTGACCGGGTTCGGCTGCGAGGAGATCGGCTTCGGCGACACCACCGGGATGGCGAACCCGCGCCAGGTCGGCGAGTTCTTCGGGCGGGCCGGCGAGCAGCTCGGGGGCGTCGAGCTGACCGCCCACTTCCACAACACCCGCGGCCAGGGCCTCGCCAACGCGCTCGCCGCGCTCGAGGCCGGCGTCACCTCGTTCGAGAGCTCCTTCGGCGAGCTGGGCGGCTGTCCGGTGCCTCCCGGCGCCACCGGCAACATCGCGACCGAGGATCTGGTCTCGATGCTGGAGGAGATGCATATCGACACCGGCATTGACCTGGGCCGGCTGCTCGAGGCCTCGCGCAGCGCGCAGGAGGTGCTCGGCCGCCCGCTCGGCGCGCACACGCTTGTCGCCGGCCCGGTGGACTGGCGCCCGGCTTCGAGGCCGCGTTGACCTTCGTCGAATACCTTCGCTTGCCCGGGAGTCGCCGGCGCAATAGCCTG
>VGBV01000154.1 GCA_016870325.1 Actinomycetota bacterium | reverse complement strand
GTCGGTGCCGGAGTCCTCGAACTCGTCGGGACCGAAGTCGCCCGGTCCGTTCTGCCCGCCGCCGTTGGCCGCGCTCCAACCGCCGCCCGCCGCCTCGCCGCCGAGCGCGCCGCCGTCCTCGTCCCCGTCGACGTCTCCCAGCGGCGGCCCCTCGCCCGCGCGCTGCTCGATCGGCCGCTCCTCGCGCGCCGGGTCGGCGAACTTCGGGTAGTGGCTGAGGAAGGCGAGCCGCACCGTCCCGATCGGCCCGTTGCGGTGCTTGGCGAGGATCAGCTCGGCGATGCCCGGATGCTCGGACTCGTCCCCGTTGTAGTACTCGTCCCGGTAGAGGAACCCGACGAGGTCGGCGTCCTGCTCGATCGCGCCGCTTTCGCGAAGGTCCGAGAGGATCGGGCGCTTGTCGGGGCGCTGCTCGGGCGCGCGCGAGAGCTGGGAGATGCCGATCACGGGGACGTTCAGCTCGCGCGCCAGGATCTTCAGCCCGCGGCTGAACTGCGAGACCTGCTCGACCCGGTTCGCCCGCGGGTCGTCGGCGCGCATCAGCTGCAGGTAGTCGACGATCACCAGGCCGAGGCCGTCGCGGCCGCGCCCCTTCTCCTGGGCGTGCAGGCGCCGCGACTTGGCGCGCAGCTCGAGCAGGCTGAGGTCGGAGGAGTCGTCGATCCACAGCGGCGCGGACTCGAGCTTGTTGCAGGCGTTGACGACGCGGGGCCACTCCTTGCTGCCCACCCGCCCCTTGCGCAGCCTGTCGCCGGCGATGCGCGCCTGCGAGGCGATGAAGCGGTGGGCCAGCTCCATCTCCGACATCTCGAGCGAGAACAGCGCCACCGGCTTGTCGGTCTTCATCGCCACGTTCTCGGCGATGTTGCAGACCGCGGCCGACTTCCCCATCGATGGCCTCCCAGCCAGCACGATCAGGTTGCCGGGCTGGAAGCCGCCGGTGAGCTGGTCGAGGTCGCGGAAGCCGGCGGCGGTGCCGGTCACCTCGGCGGTGCCCTTGGAGAGGGCCTCGAGCTTGTCGATCTCGTCGGCGAGGATCTCGCTGATCTCGCGGAAGTCGGCCGCGCGGTCCTCGTGGGCGACGCCGAACAGCAGCCGCTCGGCCTGCTCGACCATCTCTGAGGCCTCTCCGTCGCGGTCGGCGACGCTCTGCTGGATCTGCTTCGCGGCGGTGTCCAGGCGCCGCATCAGCGAGTTCTGCTTGACGATCTCCGCGTAGGCCTTGGCGCTGCCCGGCGCCGGCACCTTGGCGGCGAGGCCGGCGACGGCGTCCCTGCCTCCGATCTGGTCGAGCTTCCCGTGGGCCTCGAGCTTCTCGGTCACCGTCAGCACGTCGACCGGGGTCGCGTCCTCGCTCAGGCCCCGGATCGCCTCGAAGATCGCGCGGTGGCGGTCGCGATAGAAGTCCTCGGTCTGCAGGCGCACGTCCAGCAGCACCGGCTCGATCGTCGCCTGGCTCACCATCATCGCCCCCAGCACCGACTCCTCGGCCTCGAGGTTCTGGGGCGGGACGCCGGAGGCGGGTTTGTCGTTCTGGGCCAACTGTTCCTCTCTCGCGCGGGCGCACGAATCGGTCGCAGGACCGATCGCCCCAGTGTTGCTAAGGGCCCGGCGGAGATTCCTCGGCCCCACATCCTTCGGGCGAGGCCTCCGCTTCAGGCGGTAACTAGAAAATCACAACCGCCCACGCGGCGCAAAGGGCGAAGTGCCTATTTGCGGGAAGCGCGTTCGAGGGGCGCCGGAAGCCGGCGGAAACGGCGCTACTTGGCCTCGGCGACGATCGTCTTGACCTTGGCGGTGACCCCGCCGCCGACCTCGATCTCGACCATGAAGCTGCCGGTCTCGCGGATCGGCTCCTCCAGCCGGATCTTCTTGCGATCCACCTTGAGCCCGCGCGCGGCCTGGATCGCCTCGGCGATCTCCTTCGAGGTGACCGAGCCGAACAGCTTGCCGTCCTCGCCGGCCTGGTGGCTGATCGTGAGCACGGTCTTCGAGAGCAGCGCCGAGGTCTCGTTGGCCCGCTCCGCGGCGCGCCGCTCCTCCTCCTCGGCCCGCTCCAGACGCTTGCGCGCCTCCTCCAGCGCCCCCTTGGTGGCGGGCTGGGCCAGCTTGCGGGGGACGAGGTAGTTGCGCAGGTATCCGGGAGAGACCTCGACGGCGTCCCCGGCCTCGCCGAGCCCCTCGACCTCCGCCAGCAGCACGGCCTCGGCCATCTGCTCAGCGCTCGCCGACGTAGGGCAGGAGCGCCAGCTCGCGAGCGCGCTTGACGGCGAGCGTGAGCTGGCTCTGGTGGCGGCGCGAGAGGCCGGTGACCCGGCGCGAGCGGGTCTTGCCGCGGTCCGAGATGAAGCGCTTCAGCGTGTTCAGGTCCTTGTAGTCGATCGTCTCGACGTTGATGCGCGTGTACTTGCGCGGGCGCCCGCGATCGCTGAGGCCCTTGCCGCGCCTGGCGCGACCGCCCGGACCACCCTGCTGAGCTCTCTGCTGCCGTGCCATCGGCGCGCAATGGTAGCGGGGGCCAACCGAGAGAGGCCCCGTGGCGACGGGGCCTCTCCGGGGAGTGGTGCGCCGCTGCCGGCGCCTAGAAGGGGATGTCGTCGTCGGGCTTGTCGCCGCCGCTGACGCCCGCGCCCTCGAAGTCCGAGGTGTCGGCGGGCACGTCGGAGGTCGGCTGGAAGCCGCCGCCGTTCCCGTTGCCGTTGGGGTTGTCGCCCCGCGAGCCCAGGAACTGGACGCTGTTGGCGATGATCTCGACGGCCTGGCGCTTGCCGCCGTCCTGCGACTCCCACTCGCGCCAGTCGAGGCGCCCCTCGACCGCCACCGGGCGGCCCTTGGAGAGGTAGTTGGCGCAGTTCTCGCCCTGCGCGCCCCAGACGGTGACGTCGAAGTAGTTGGGCTTGTCGACCCACTCGCCCGTCTGGCCGTCCTTGCGGCGGCTGTTGACCGCGACGCGAAGCTTGCAGACCGGGGTCCCGCCGGGCGTCGAGCGCAGCTCGGGGTCCCTGGTCAGGTTCCCGGTGATCGCGCAGATGTTCAGGTTTGTTCCAGCCATTTCGTCCTCGCTCCTCTTCTCTGATTGATCTACATATTCGCATCCGAGGCGGCCGACCCAGGCGACCTCTCACTCTCGCCCGAAACAATCGCCTCCAAAGTGCGGCGTTTCCTGTCCAAGGAGATCGGAGACGACGCGAGCAGGATCCGGGCTGCACGTGCTGCGTTTGCGCCATGAAGCTTCACTCGGCAGAGGCCGGCGCGATGGGCTCCCACCGTCGGGGCTTCAAGCCGCTGAAAGCTGAGACGCTCGCCACAGAACGCCGAGCATTGCTCCATCACGGCGCGCGTTCCGCAGAAGTCGAGCAGCGGTCTTCCACGCTGGCCTTTCCGACTGACCCAGCCATCGCCGTCCAGGAGGCCAAGCCAGACGGCCGGCTCAGCTGCGGCTCGCTCGCCGAGCCTGAGGTCACGCGTCTTGCCCGGAACGATGCCGTGCTCCGCCAATGCTGACTTCATCGATGCCGAGTTGACGACCGCGGCGAATGCCCGGGACCGCGGCAGCGCCTCGGGGTTGGGGGACATCTTCAGCTCGATCAGGGGCTTCTCGGGGCAGCCGACATGGGAGAGGAACTTGTGCAGCACGTCGGCATCCGCGGCCCGCTGGGTGAGCGAGATCTGATTGCCCTTGCGAGCGACGGATCCATCCGCAGCGAGCAGACCGATCAACCACCAACCCACCTGGCTCGGGCGCTCGAATGCCGCATGGTCGATCGGATACTTCCGCTGCCACTCACTACGCGGCGGCAGCCCGGCTCGCCGTGCGACTGCTCGCACATACGTGCGGCAGACGCCTTCGCGCCCTGCGATCTCGCCCACTGGGACGTCGGCCCGATAGCCGGAGACGATTCGCGCCGTGCGAGCCCCGTCGAACCGGTGTCTGCGAGGAAGGCCTGCGCGTCTTGCGACGTTGTAGACGGTCTTTCGATCAACCCCCTCGTCGTGCGCGATCTCCCCGATCAAGTCGCCGGCCCCGTAGCGCAGGATGATGCGAGCCCATCGCTCGCGTTGCTCTGCCGTAACGGCCACACTGGGTCAAGGCCGCAGAGCTGGGTTCTCTCCCCCCTGAAGAAGAGTGGCGCTAGTCGTCGCCGCGGCGCGGGCGGCGCTCGCGGTCGTCGCGATCGCCACGGCCGTCGCCGACGGCGGCGGGGCGCTCGGACACGGGAGGCGGGTTGCTCGGCGTGTCGGGGTCGACCTTGAAGATGCGGAAGCGCAGCGTGCCCTCCGCGATCTTCAGGTTGTGGTCGAGGCGCTCGAGCAGATCGTTCGTGCCCTCGAAGCGAAAGTAGCGGTAGTCGGCCTCGTTGCGCAGGCGGATCTCATACGCCATCTTGCGCAGCCCCCAGGAGTCGGCCTTCTCGAGCTTGCCGTCCGCCTCGATCTGCTTGCGGACGTCGTCGGCCATGCGGTCGCGATCCGCGTCCGCGGCCTCGGGGTCGAGCATCAGAACCAGTTCGTAGAGGCGGCTCATCCGGGGCAGACGATAGCGGGGGAGAAAAGGCGCCGCCCGCCCCTCAACTGCCAATGCAGATGAGGCGAGTGAGGTGGCCGAACGTGCTGCGGGCAGGCGCCATCGGGGGCGCCGCGCTGGCGGCGCTGGCCGCCCTCCCCTCCCTGCTCGGGCCGGGGGCGCCTCCCTCGCCTCCGCCCGACGTGGGGCTGGCCACGCTGCCCTCCCCTCCGGTGGCGCCCGCCCCGGCCGGGAGCGCCGTCCCGGGACCGACCGCGCTCGCGCGGGTCGCCCGGGAC
>VGBV01000153.1 GCA_016870325.1 Actinomycetota bacterium | reverse complement strand
CAAGGGCCGGCCCCGATGTCCCCGGCCTCGTCAGCCTTGGACTCGGCCTCGGCTCCGACGATCAGCGGCAGCAGGTGGCGCTCGAGGTAGGCCTCGTCGACGGACCCGCGCCTGATCAGCGCGACCCGGCCCTCGGGGTCGATCAGGAAGGACTCCGGAAAGCCGGTCATGCCGTAAGCGTCGCGGCGCTCGCGCCCGTCGCCGTCGCGCAGTTGCGGATAGGTGAGTGCGTACTCGCGGACGAAGTCGGCCGCATCGTCGCTGGCGTCGTCGAGGTTGATCCCCAGGACGGTGAAGCGGGCGTCCATGTGCTCACGGTGGAATGCCTCGAGCGCGGCCGCCTCCTCGCGACAGGGCTCGCACCACGAGGCCCAGAAGTTGACCAGTACCCACTGCCCGCGGTAGTCGGCGATCCTGCCGGTGCCGCCCTCCGGGGACGTCGGCCCGCCGTCGCCGGGGGCGACGTCGAGCACGCTCAGCTCCTTGTCGGGAGCGTGATCGCCGACTGCCAGCGCCTGCTCGCCCTTGCTCAGCAGCCCGTAGGCGAGCAGGCCGAGCACGGCGAGCACGGCCATGAAGACGATGAAGGTGCGGGCGCCCATCGGCTGCAGCCTAGAGAGGCCGGAGCCTCGGGTCGTGGCGGTGGTTGGCTTCGCCATCAGGCCGCGGCCGTAGCGGCCGCCCACCATCAGTAGCTTCGGGCTTCGCCCTGCGCTCCGAAGGAGGGCGGCCTGACGGCCGCATAGCGGCGGACCGGGCTCGAACCGGCGACCCTCAGCTTGGGAAGCTGATGCTCTACCAACTGAGCTACCGCCGCGCCCGGCTGATCTTAGGGTTTGGATGCGGGCCGCGGTGGCTAGTCTGACCCGGCATGGGCATCCTCAAGGCGATCGGGCGCTTCTTCGGCGGCATCACCCGCAAGCTCGCGGTGCGCAGCCGCTGGCTCGCGAAGCGGCTGTGGCTGGTGATGCTGGCCGACATCGCCCTGACCACGCACCGCCATTGGCGGCGGTTGGCTCCTGAGGAGCGCAAGCGGCTGCTGGAGCTGGCGCGCAAGTCCGAGGGCCGGCCCGCCAAGAACCTGAGCCGCCGCGAGCGCCGCGAGGCCTCGGACCTGCTCGACAAGCTCGGGCACATCGAGTACGCCGGCAACGTGGCCGGGATCGTGCTTCCGTTCAGGCCGCTCAGCCGCCTCGCCGCCAAGTTCCTGGAGGGACGCCGCCAACGCGCCAAGCGGGAGCTGGCGAAGGCCGATGCCGCCGAGGACGCCGCCCGGGCCTCCGGCGGCGCCCCCGAGGCCGAAGCGGCCGAGCCGGCGCGGCGGGCTCCAAGCCCTGATGCCGCGGCCGGGGCGCCGTAGGGTGGACCGATGGCCCAGATGATTGATTCCACGGCGCCGTGCGCCTGAGGGCACGCATGGCCGAGCAGCCCAAGGACGCAGGGCGCAGCCCTTGGTGGCGCCAAGGGCAGGCCCGAGGACGCGGGGATGCGATGCGCCATGCGGGGCCTCAGGCGTGCGTGGTCGTGGAATCACTCGTCTAGTCCGCCAGCTCGGCGTTGATCTGGGCGATCGTCGCCTCGATCTCGGCGCCGACGCGCTCCGCCTCCTTGGTCAGCCGGCCGATCACTCCGACCGCGTCGGCGGCCCCCCCGGCCCGGACCTCCTTGGCCGCGGAGGCCGTCTGGTCCCCGAGCTTCGTCAGGTCGGCGGCGAGCTGGGCGTGCAGCGCCGCGACCTCGTCAGGCGCAGGGATCGTGGCGAGCTCCGCCGCCGCCGCCGCGTAGCGGTCTGCGACCAGGTCGAGGTTGGCGGCGATCTGCTTCGGGGAGCCGCCCTCGGGCGTCAGCGTCGAGGCGCCCTCGACGAGCCGGGTCGTGACGTCGGTGACCTGCTCGGTGTAGGCGCTGTTCTCGTCCTCGCCGCCGCAGGCCCCCAGCGCCAGCACCGCCACCAGGGCCGCGACCGCGACCGCGAGCCGGGTCATCGTCACGTCCCCTGCGAGCTGGGCCGGATCAGGATCTCGTTCACGTCCATGCCGGGCGGCTGCTCGAGCGCCCAGAGCGCGGCCCGGGCGATGTCGTCGTCCGCGAGTGCCCGGTCGGTCCCCGGTCGGTCCTCGAAGAAGTCAGTGTCGACCATGCCCGGCGCCAGCAGCGTCACCCGGATCGAGTCGTTCTCCCGCATCTGGCGCAGCTCCTGGCGCAGCGACTCCGCCATCCCGCTGACCGCCCACTTGGTCGAGGAGTAGAGCGAGCCGGGGAGCGCTCGGCGCCCGGCGACCGAGCCGGTGATCAGGTAGTGCCCGGAGCCGGACTCGAGCAGGACCGGCAGCGTTGCGCGAATCGTCAGCGCCACCCCCAGCACGTTCGTCAGCACCATCGAGCGCCAGTGCTCGGGCGACTCCTCGAGGAAGCCACGGGTGGCCCCGAAGCCGGCGTTGGCGGCGACGGCGTCGAGGCGCCCGAAGGCATCGGCCGCGGCAGCGGTCAGGGCCTGCACGTCCTCCCACTCGGTGACGTCGCAGCGGACCGCAAGCGCGCGCTCGGGGCCGGCTAGCTCGGCGGCGAGCTGCTCCAGCGGCTGCTCGCGACGGGCTCCCAGCACCAGCCGGTATCCCGCTTTCGCGGCGCGCCTGGCTATCTGCGCCCCGATGCCGCTGGAGGCGCCCGTGATCAGCAACACCGGTTCGTCGCTCACCGGGCGATTGTGCCAGCAATGCTTCTTCCCTCCGCCGATCGCCGGCATCGTGATTCCGTTCGCGGGGGCGATCATGGGCGGACGCGGCGCCTTGTCGCGCTCGGATCGGTCCCGGGACCCGGCCGACCGGTCGCGGTTGCGATAATCGGCGGCGATGGATCCCGCCAGGAAGAGGAAGATCCGCCTTGTCGTGGCGCTGTCTGCGGCGGTGCTGCTTGCGACGGCGCTCGTCTACACGTCCTTCAGCGCCTCGACGGAGGCGCGCGAGCCGTCGGACCTGGTCGCGTCGGGCTCGAGCGACACCTATGACCTCACCGGCAAGGTCGTGCCGGGGACGATCGAGCGCACCGACGAGCAGCTGCGCTTCGAGATCTCCGACCGCGACGGGTCCGAGGCGCTGCCGGTCGCCTACACGGGCACCGTCCCGGACCCGTTCCGGGACGGGCGCGAGGTGATCGTCACGGGCAGGCTCGAGAGCGGCACGTTCGTCGCCGAGCACGACTCCTTGATCACGAAGTGCCCCTCGAAGTTCCAGGAGGAAGCCGAGCGCGACCCCGAACACGTGATCATCGAGGACTAGTGGCCCTTCTCGGAACGTTCGCCAGGAAATGACGCAGGCCAGGCGCCGCCAGGCAAGGAGGCAGGGAGTCCGAATAGCAGCGCTATCCGGACGACCGAGGACGCAGCATGGTGGTGATCTGGACCAGTCATTTCCGGTGAGACGTTTTGAGGAGGGCCACTAGCAGCCCCTTGATCGCCTTCGGCTCGGCAACGCTCGCCGCCTCGCTGCTCGTTGCGCTGTTCGCGGCCGCCGCCGCCGTCTACGGCGCCTTGGAGCGGGATCGCCGCTGGGTGGATGCCTCGCGCCGGGCGGTCTACTCGCTGGCGGCGCTTCTGACCGTCGCGGTGGTCGTGCTGGAGTCGGCCTTCCTGCGCGACGACTTCTCCTTCGAGGTCGTCGCCGATCACTCCTCGACGACGACGCCGACCTTCTACAAGCTGACGGCGATGTGGTCGAGCCAGGAGGGCTCGCTGCTGCTCTGGGCATGGGTGCTGTCGCTGGCCGCGAGCGCGGTGCTGTACCTGACGCGCAACCGCCACCGTGAGATCGTGCCCTGGGCCACCGCCGTGCTGATGGGCGTCGGCGCCTTCTTCGTCGGCCTGATGATCTTCGCGGCGCCCCCGTTCTCCGAGCTCAAGCCCGCGCCGGCTCAGGGAGCGGGGCTGACGCCGCTGCTGCGCAACCCCTACATGGTCATCCACCCGCCGATGCTCTACACGGGCTACGTGCTGCTCTCGATCCCGTTCGCGTTCATGATCGGGGCGCTGATCACGCGGCGCCTGGACGCGAGCTGGATCACCGTCACCCGGCGCTTCGCGCTGACGGCCTGGCTCTTCCTCGGCCTCGGGCTGCTGCTGGGCTCGCGCTGGTCCTACGAGGAGCTGGGCTGGGGCGGCTACTGGGGCTGGGACCCGGTCGAGAACGCGGCGTTGATGCCGTGGCTGCTGACCACGGCGTTCATCCACTCGGTGATCGTGCAGGAGCGCCGCGGCATGCTCAAGGTCTGGAACGTGAGCCTGATCGCGGGCGCCTTCGTGCTGGCGCTGCTCGGGACCTTCCTGGTCCGGTCCGGGATCCTGCAGTCGATCCACGCCTTCGGCGCCTCAACCGTGGGCGGCCCCATGCTGGGGCTGATCTCGGTCGTCGCGATCGGATCGGCCGCGCTGATCGTGAGCCGAGCGAAGGAGCTGAAGCCCGAGCGGCGAATCGAGTCGGCGCTCTCCCGCGAGGCGATCTTCCTCGTCAACAACCTGCTGCTGGTCGGGCTGGTCGTGGTCGTCTTCTGGGGCACCTTCTTCCCGCTGATCGCCGAGTTCTTCACCGGCACCCGCTCCTCGCTCGGGGGGCCGTGGTTCGACCGCTACGTGACCCCGCTGGGGGTGGCGCTGGTCCTGTTCACCGGGATCGGGCCGCTGCTCGCCTGGGGCCGGCTCAGCGCCGACGTCGCGCGCCGGCTGCTGCTCTGGCCGCTGCTCGCCGCCGCCGCCGCCGCGGTCCTGCTCGGCGTCTTCAGCGACGCCGCCGACAGCCCCTGGGCGCTGCTGCTCTTCTCCTTCGC
>VGBV01000152.1 GCA_016870325.1 Actinomycetota bacterium | reverse complement strand
GGACTCCGGCGGGGTCGCCGGCGTCCGGGTGCTGGGCCCGGCCCGAACCACGGAGGCGGCGACGGGTTCCGACGACGCGATCGCCTTCTTCGAGCTCGAGCTGGACGAAGGCGGGGAGGCTCGCGGCAGGCTGCTCGCCTCGGTCACGACCGCTTCGGGCTACGCCGCGGACCTGAAGCGCCTGACCGGGCGATGAGGTTCGGGCACGAGCTGTCGCTGCTGATCGTCGACATCGACGACCTCAAGGCGATCAACGACGGCCACGGCCACCTGGTCGGGGACCAGGCGCTGCGCAAGGTGGCCGAGGTGGTCAGATCGACGGTGCGCTCGATCGACTTCGCGGCGCGCTACGGAGGGGACGAGCTCGCCCTGATCCTGATCGAGACCGGGGCGGACGGAGCGGAGATCGTCGCCAAGCGCCTGCGCGACGGGGTGAGGGAGTCGACGATCACCGACGCGGAGGTCCGCGCGCTGCGGCCGTCGCTGAGCGTCGGCGCCGCAACGCTTCCCGATTGCGCCACCGAGACCGAGGCGCTGGTGGACGCGGCCGACCAGGCGCTGCTGTCGGCCAAGCGGGCGGGCAAGGACCAGACGCACAGCGCCACCGGCCGCCCTCGCGTGGAGACGAACGGGCACGGGCGCCGCCCGCGGCTGTGAGGGCGTCGGCCGGGACCGCTGCGACGTGGCGCCCGCCTGGTTGGGAGGCTGCAGATTCCTTCCCCGCGCTCGCTATCAAGTGGTCTGCAACGCTTAATCTTCCCGGTTCGGAGCAGCGGGAGAGTCCATGGGCATCCTTGACGACGCGATTCGCGATCATCTCGATCTGAAGCGCAAGCACGGCGCGCGCGACACCGAGATCACTGATCTCGAGCACGACGCGTTCGGCGGCGGCGACCGCCCGGACCCCTTCGGATCCGCCGACCTGCTCGGCGAGCCCGCCCCGCCGTCAGGCACGAGTCCTCAGGAGCCCGGGATGGCGCCGCCCCCCGCCGCGCCCGAGCCGCCGACCGGTGCCGAGCCCCCCACCACGGAGCCGCCGGCGGCTCCACCGCAGCCTCCCGCCGAGGCTCAAGCGTCCCGGCCCCCTGAGGCGCCCGCGCCCGCGGAGCCGCCGGTCACCGCTCCGCCCGAGGCGCCGAGCGACGAGCTGCAGGCGCCGCCCCCGCCCGCCGCGATCGAGCCCGAGCCTCCTGCCGAGTCGGAGTCGCTCGAGGAGCTGATGGCCCAGGAGGACGAGCTGGAGGCCGCCGCGCGGCCCCCGGCGCCCGAGCCGCCCGCCGCGCCCCGAGCGCAGGCCCAGCCCGAGAGCGAGCAGCTCCTCGATTTCGAGGAATTCGAGGAGCAGGACGCCGTGGAGCCCTCGGACGAGCTCCACGTCCCGGGGGAGCCCGAGCCCCACGCCGACGAGCACGAGCCCGAGCCCCATGCCGGGGTGCCCGACCCGCCCCCGCCCCCGCCGGAGCCCGGCACCGAGCCTCCCGGCCGCGCTCGCGGGCGCGTCCACCACCCGACCGAGGAGTGGCATCCGCCGGATCCCCCCTCCGAGGAGCTCGGACGCCCGCTCGAGCCCCAGACCGGGTTGGCGCCGGAACCCGACGAGCTCCCCTTCGAGTCCGACGAGCTCGAGCTGGAGCACGACGGCCCCGTCACCGACGAGGACCCCATGGCGCCGGTCGCCGACGAGGGCCGCGCCCTGTTCGACTTCGAGACCGACGCCGAGCTGGAGGTCGAGGGCGCCGCCCCGGCTCCCGCTCCGGCCCCCGCCGAGGCCCCCGAGTTCGAGGACGAGGAGGACGACTTCGAGGACGAGGAGGACGACTTCGAGGACGAGGAGGACGACTTCGAGGAGCTCGGCGCTCCCGAGGAGCAGCCGCTCGAGCGAGAGCGCCGCCCCCGGGGGCAGCCCTCGGACGATCCCTTCGAGGAGGACGAGGTTGTGGCCGACGACCCGGGAGCCGGGGACGACCTGCCCTCGGGGTCACCCGAGTTCGCCGACGACGAGGACGACGAGGACCTCTGGTTCGAGAAGGGGCCCCCGAAGGACTTCGACTTCGAGGAGAAGGACTAGTGGCCCTTCTCGGAACGTTCGCCAGGAAATGACGCAGGCCAGGCGCCGCCAGGCAAGGAGGCAGGGAGTCCGAATAGCAGCGCTATTCGGACGACCGAGGACGCAGCATGGTGGTGATCTGGACCGGTCATTTCCGGTGAGACGTTTTGAGGAGGGCCACTAGCTCCTCGCGGCGCGCCGGCGCCGGCGCCGGGCTAGATGTAGCCGCGGGCGCGCGAGGCCTCGACCACGCGCTCGATCCCGACCAGGTAGGCGGCGTCGCGCAGTGAAACCTTCTCCTCCTTGGCGCGGCCGCTGACGTCGCGGTAGGCCTTGCGCATGATGCCGCCGAGCTTGTCGTTGACCTCGCGCTCAGACCAGCGGAAGTGCTGCATGTTCTGCACCCACTCGAAGTAGGAGCAGACGACGCCGCCGACGTTGGCCATCACGTCGGGGATCACGTGCACGCCGTTGTCGTGCAGGATCTGGTCGGCGTGGGGGGTGGTCGGGCTGTTGGCGCCCTCGATGATCATCTTGCAGTTGATGCGGTCGGCGTTGCCCTCGTGGATCATGCCGCCGAGCGCAGCGGGGATCAGCACGTCGCACTCGATCGCGAGCAGGTCGTCGGGGCTGATCACCTCGGAGCCGGGGAACTCGGTCAGCTTGCCCCCATCCTTGATGTGCGCGGCGAGGTTGTCGGCGTCGATGCCGGCGTCGCTGCGGATGGCGCCACTGGCGTCGGAGGCGCCGACCATCTTCGCTCCGAGCTGCTGCATGATTCGCGCCGCCCAGGAGCCGACGTTGCCGTAGCCCTGGACGGCGAAGGTCGTCTCGGCGGGGGTCAGGCCGATCTGGGGCGCCGCCTCGCGGAACATGTAGACGCAGCCGCGCCCGGTCGCCGCCTCGCGCCCGTAGGAGCCCTCCAGCGGGATCGGCTTGCCGGTGACGATCGCCGGAGTGTGGCCGTGGAGCTTGCCGTACTCGTCCATCATCCAGGCCATCACCTGGGCGTTGGTGTTGACGTCGGGGGCGGGGATGTCGCGGGTGGGGCCGAGGATCTTCTCGATCTTGTCCATGAACGAGCGCGTGATCGCCTGCACCTCGGAGCGCTCGAGGTCGGCGGCGGGGCAGTTGACGCCGCCCTTGGCGCCGCCGAAGGGGACGTTCGCAACCGCGGTCTTCCAGGTCATCAGCGAGGCGAGCGCGCGGACCTCGTCGATGTCGACCTCGGGGTGGAAGCGGATGCCGCCCTTGTAGGGGCCGCGGGCGCCGTTGTGCTGGATCCGGTAGCCCGAGAAGGTGTGGACCTTGCCGTCGGAGAGCTTGACCGGGATCTGGACGGTGACCTCGCGGTAGGAGCTCCAGAAGACGGTGGCGACGTCGTCGGGGAGGCCGAGCCGCTCGACCGCGCGGTCGAAGTAGAAGCGGACGATGTCGAGGTTGGACATCTCCGCCTGCCCCTCGCCGGGACGCGCGACGCCCTTGTGGGTCGGCTCCGGATCGGCCTTGGCGCCGTCAGTGGCCTGCGGGGGCTTGTCCGTTGCCGGCCCGTCCTTCGCGGCCGCGGGTGCCTTCGCCTTCGTCGCCATCTCGCCTCCTCCGTGGCAAGTCGAACAGCCGGGCCATCCTCTCACAAGGACCGATCCGGGATGGGCTGATGTCGGCAACAGCCCCTCCGGTCCGACCTACAATCGGGCCGAGGGGCCATAGCTCAGTTGGTAGAGCGCGACGCTTGCATCGTCGAGGTCGCCGGTTCGAGCCCGGCTGGCTCCATCAGTCGAATCCGATGGAGACGCGCCTTGGTTTCGGATCCAGGTAGTCCTCGGCGTAGCGAATCCCGATCCGCTGACCGTTCCGGGTCGGCGCGAGGCGTAGGGTCATCACATCCATCCCCGCGCCGAGCTCTGCGGCGGGAACGTAACAGCACCTTCGTGACGTTGCGTCGCAGGTGGCCATCCATTCGATGGTCCTGGCCGTGTACCTCTTCACGCGCCTGACCCTTCCATTCGTCAGCGAGCTTGATCTGTAACGAACGTAGACCACCACCCCATCCGACTCCGTGTACTTCACCTGCACCCGCTCGAGCGCTTCGCCCCTGATCAGGATCAGGTCGAAGTCGTTGTCCTCGCCGAAGGGGATAGCGATTCGGTAGCCCCGCTCGAGCAAGTCGGCCGCGACCTTGAGCTCGGCCAGGTCTCCCTTTGTCTTCAGCGGCGCCATCGAGGTACCTGAAGGGACCTCTAGCGCGAAGCGTGTGACCAGATGCGCTCAGTTCGTCACGACTCTGTGACGCCCGCTGTGGTCAGGTGGCCGGCACGTCCCCCTTGTGCTCGAGCAGGCGGCCGGCGCGGATCTCGGCGGCCATCTGCTTGCCGTCGGCGCGGTAGCCGGCGCCGTCGGCGAACTCGATCGCGGGCACCGTCGCCTGGCCGCTGACGCGCAGCACGTCGGCGCGCTTGCTCTTGCGGATCGGAGCGGTGCGGACTTCGTGCTCGATGCCCTGCTCCTCCAACGCCTTCTGCACGGCGTGGCAACCGTGCCACTCGCCCTTCAGGAACTTGACCGGACAGCGGTGCAGCACGACCTTCTCCATCTGTTCCTCCTCAGTCGGGGTTGTCCGCCCGCTCGCGCGACTCGCGCGCGGCGGCGCCGAAGATCGATCGACCCATCAGCGAGGTCTCGGCCATAGCGCGCTGCTCGTTGACCTCGGCGCGGGCCGCATGGACGCCGGCGTCGCCGGGCGCCGCTGCGGCCGCCAGCTCGGCCAGGTGGCCGGCCACCCGCAGATCGCCCGCGGTCGCCAGCTCGGCGGCGCGCTCGGCGAGCACGTC
>VGBV01000151.1 GCA_016870325.1 Actinomycetota bacterium | reverse complement strand
GAGCGGCGTCCCGCGCGGAGATCGCGGCCCGTAACCGCAGGCGCTTCGCGGCGGCCGTCGCCCACGCCCGCGCCGCCTCGCCCTTCTACCGTGAGTCTGCGCGGGACTGCCGGACGGCGTGGCGGACCCCGGGCTGCTGCCGGCGACCGACAAGGGCGCGCCGAACGTTCGCGTCGCGCTCGCCGAGGAGGGCCCCCAGCCGACCGCCGGGGGCAAGCACCGCAAGCTGATCCCGCTGCCGCCCCGAACCTGAGAGGGGCCGGGTCTAGTCGCCGGCGCCGGCGACCTTGAGGAAGGCCTCGGCGCGGTCGCGGTCGCGCTCGGCCAGGGCGTAGGCGCCCGTGCCCTCCTCGGCCTCTTCCAGGCGCGCCTCGGCGTCGGCGACGCGCTCGCGCAGCGAGGCCTCGTCGAGCTGGTCCGGCGCCATCGCCTCGCCGACCAGCACCGTGGCCTGGTTGGCGAACACCTGCAGCCAGCCCTCGGCCTGGGCCCAGCGCTGGATCTCGCCGCCGGGCATGTGCAGTCGCAGCTCGGTCGGGCGCAGCCGCGCAAGCACCGGAACGTGGTTGGCGAGCACGCCGATCTCGCCGACCGCGGTGCGGGTCGAGAGCTGCTCGACGTCCCCGGCGAAGACCTCTCCCTCGGGGGTCAGGACCCTCGCGCGCAGGGTGTTGCCGCCGGCCATCGCTCCCTAGGCCCCGGCCTTCGCCGCCTCGGCGGCCTCGGCGTCTTCGGTGGCCTTGGCCTCCTGCTCGGCGCCCTCGGCTGCCGCCGACTCGGCGGGGTCCTCGGCGCTCATGCTCTTGGCCGACTCGAGCACCTGCTCGATCGAGCCCTGCATGTAGAAGGCGCGCTCGGGGATGTCGTCGTGCTCGCCCTCGACGATCTCCTTGAAGGAGCGGACCGTCTCCGCCACGGGCAGGTACTCGCCCGAGCGGCCGGTGAACTGCTCGGCGACGAAGAACGGCTGCGAGAGGAAGCGCTGGATCTTGCGCGCGCGCGAGACCGTCTGCTTGTCCTCATCGGAGAGCTCGTCGATTCCGAGGATGGCGATGATGTCCTGCAGCTCCTTGTAGCGCTGCAGCGTCTCCTGGACCGCCGTCGCCGTGTTGTAGTGCTCCTCGCCCAGCACGTCGGGCTTGAGGATGGTCGAGGTCGAGTCGAGCGCGTCGACGGCCGGGTAGATCCCCTGCTCGACCAGGGCGCGCGAGAGCGTCGTGGTCGCGTTCAGGTGCGCGAACACCGACGCGGGCGCCGGGTCCGTGAGGTCGTCCGCGGGCACGTAGACCGCCTGAATCGAGGTGACCGAGCCCTCGCGCGTCGAGGTGATGCGCTCCTGGAGCTGGCCCATCTCGGTCTCCAGGGTCGGCTGATAGCCGACCGCGGAGGGCATCCGGCCCAGCAGCGCCGAGACCTCCGAGCCCGCCTGCACGAAGCGGAAGATGTTGTCGATGAACAGCAGCACGTCCTGGCCGCCCTGCTGGCGGAAGTACTCCGCCATCGTCAGCCCGGAGAGCGCGACGCGCAGGCGGGCCCCCGGGGGCTCGTTCATCTGGCCGAAGACCAGCATCGTCTTGTCGATGACGCCGGACTCCTTCATCTCGAGCCAGAGGTCGTTGCCCTCGCGCGAGCGCTCGCCGACGCCGCAGAAGGCCGACAGGCCCTCGTGCTCCTCGGCGATGTTCCGGATCAGCTCCTGGATCAGGACGGTCTTGCCGACGCCGGCGCCGCCGAAGAGGCCGACCTTGCCGCCCTTCGCGTAGGGCGCCAGCAGGTCCACGACCTTGATCCCCGTCTCCAGGATCTCCTGGGAGGGGGCGAGGTCCTCGACCTCGGGCGCGGGCCGGTGGATCGGCCACTGGTCGTCGCCCTTGACCGGCTCGCCCTCGTCGATCACCTCGCCCAGCAGGTTGAAGATGCGGCCCAGCGTGTCCTTGCCGACAGGCACCGTGATCGGGCTGCCTGTGTCGATCACCTCGTGGCCGCGCTGCAGGCCGTCGGTCGCGTCCATCGCGATCGCGCGCACGCGGTCGTCGCCCAGGTGCTGCTGGACCTCGCAGATCAAAGTCTGCTCGGTGCGGCTCTCCTCGGCCGGGAGCTCGATCCGCAGCGCCGAGTAGATCTCGGGCAGCTGCTCGGGGAAGGCGACGTCGACGACGACGCCGGTCACCTGCTCGACGGTCCCGACGTTGCTGCCGTTGCTGCTCGAGCCCCCCGCGGGGTCAGCCGAGGACGGGCTCGTGACGTTGTCGTTCTGGTCTGCCATTGGTCTCCTTCTCTGCCTCTAAGTTGGTTGTGGCCCTAGCTCAGGGCCTCTGCCCCGCCGACGACCTCGAGGATCTCCTGGGTGATCTCGGCCTGGCGCACCCGGTTCATCTCCAGGGTCAGGTCGCCGATCACCTCCTTTGCGTTGTCGGCCGCGTTCCGCATCGCGGTCATGCGCGAGCCGTGCTCGGATGCGGTTGACTCCAGCAGCGCCCGGAAGACGGTCAGCTGCGCGTACTCGGGGACGAGGTCAGCCAGCAGCTCCTCGGGCTCGGGCTCGTATACCCACAGCGCCTTGCGGTGGGCCTCGGCCAGCTCCTCGTCGACCTCCTCCTCGGCCAGCTGAAGCTCTGCGACACCCTCTCCGAAGACCTCGGCCTGCTGGATCGGCAGCAGCGTCTGCCGCCGCACGTACTGGGTCAGCGGCGAGACGTAGCGGTTGTAGACCAGGTCGACCCGGCTCAGCTCCTCATCGACGTAGGAGGCGATCAGCTCCTCGGCGATGTCGCGGGCGTCGGCGAAGGCGGGGCGGTCGGTGAAGCCGACGTACTCGCCTCGCAGCTCCTCGCCGCGAAAGCGCATCGAGGACGCGCCACGGCGCCCGACGACCGAGAACTCGACCCTGCGGCCCGCGACCCGCTCGATCCGCTGCTGCTCGATCCCGGCGCGGATGATCTGCGAGTTGAAGCCGCCGGCGAGACCGCGGTCCCCCGTCACCAGCAGGATCCCCACCTTGCTCCCGCCGTCGTGCTCCTGGAGCACCGGCAGGTTGCGCGCCTCGACCCCGGCCGCCTCGGCGACCTGGCGGGTCATCTTGCGCAGCGCCTGGGCGTAGGGGCGCAGGTCGGCGATGCGTTGCTCGGCGCGGCGCAGGCGCGCGGCGGCGACCATCTCCATCGCGCGCGTGATCTTCTGAACGTTCTTGACGCTCGAGATCCGGTTCTTGACGTCCTTGCGGGTGGCCATGGCTTCTCCAGGCTCCTACCGGCGGGCGACCGGTCGGGTCATGCGGTCGCCACCTCGGCCTCACCGGCCGTCCGCCCCGGGGCTGCGCGCTCCTCCTCGCTCTTGATCCGGTCGGACTCGCCCTGCTCGAGCTCGTTGCCCTCGGCGTCGAAGTCCGGCCCGAAGTCATCGACCATCTCGCCGATGGCCCTGCCCAGCTCCTGCTCGTCCGCTTCCTCGAGCAGGCCCGAGTCGTTGATGCGGGCCAGCAGGCCCGAGTGCTCGGCGCGCAGGCGCTCGATCAGGCTCTGCAGGAACTCCGCCACGCGCTCGGTCTTGAGCCGGTCCAGGTAGCCCTCGTTGCCGGCGAGGATCGAGGCGACCTGCTCGGCCACGCTCATCGGCTGGCGCTCGTTCTGGTTCAGCGCCGCGACCATGCGCTCCCCGCGTGCGAGCTGCCTCTGGGTGTCGGCGTCGAGCTCGGAGCCGAACTGGGCGAACGCCTCGAGCTCGCGGTACTGGGAGAGGTCGAGGCGCAGCTTGCCGGCGACCTTCTTCATCGCCTTCGTCTGCGCGTTACCGCCGACCCGGCTGACCGAGGTGCCGACGTTGATCGCCGGGCGCACGCCCGAGAAGAACAGGTCGGACTCCAGGAAGATCTGGCCGTCGGTGATCGAGATCACGTTGGTCGGGATGTAGGCCGAGATGTCGCCGGCCTGCGTCTCGATGATCGGCAGCGCCGTCAGCGAGCCGGCTCCCTGGTCCTCGGAGAGCTTCACGGCCCGCTCCAGCAGCCGCGAGTGCAGGTAGAAGACGTCGCCCGGATAGGCCTCGCGGCCCGGGGGGCGGCGCAGCAGCAGCGACATCTCGCGGTAGGCCGCCGCGTGCTTGGAGAGGTCGTCGTAGATGCAGAGGGCGTGCTTGCCCTGATAGAGGAAGTGCTCGCCCATCGCGCAGCCCGCGTAGGGAGCCATGTACTTGATCGGCGCGGCCTCGTCGGCGGCGGCGGCGACGATGATCGTGTTCTCCATCGCGCCGGCCTCCTCCAGCGTCTCCATCACCTGCACGACCGTGGACATGCGCTGTCCGATCGCGACGTAGATGCAGACGATGTCGGAGTCCTTGTTGTTGATGATCGTGTCGATCGCGATCGCCGTCTTGCCCGTCTGGCGGTCGCCGATGATCAGCTCGCGCTGGCCGCGGCCGATCGGGATCATCGAGTCCACGGCCTTGAGCCCGGTCTGCATCGGCTCCTCCACGGGCTGGCGGTGGACGACGCCCGGCGCCTTGAACTCGGCGGGCCGGGTCTCGGTGGTGTTGAGGTCCCCCTTGTCGTCGAGCGGCTGGCCCAGCGGGTTGACCAGGCGGCCCAGCAGCTGCTCGCCGACGGGGATCTCCAGCAGCTTGCCGGTGCGCTTGACGGTGTCGCCCTCGACGACCTTGTCCCAGTCGCCGAAGAGCACGGCGCCGACGTTGTCGGACTCGAGGTTCAGCGACAGGCCGACCACGTCGCTGGGCAGCTCGAGCATCTCGAGCGCCATGCAGTTGTCGATCCCGTGCACGCGGGCGATCCCGTCCCCGATCTCGAGCACGGTGCCGACCTCGGAGAGGTCCGCGGAGCCCGCGTCCATGCCCTCGATCCGCTGGCGCAGGATGTTGCCTATCTCGTCCGGCTTG
>VGBV01000150.1 GCA_016870325.1 Actinomycetota bacterium | reverse complement strand
CGCGAAGATCAGGCGGCAGCAGCAGCGGTTGGTCACGGTCGCAGCTTCTGAAGTTCTGTGGCATGGGCCATTTTCTGGGCCCAAACGGACGGAAATGCAGGGGGTTTGTGCGACAGCCTCGCGTGAAAGCGGGAGCGCCGGCGCCGGCACTCCTTAGACGGTCTTAGCGGTCGGAATTTCGACGGTCAAGGGCGGCAACGCCAGCATCTGTTGACCGCGCGCGACATGCGGCGACCTCACGCAGGACCTTTGAATGGCGCTCTACAACTCAGCCGCAGCCGGTGTTGTTGCCGCACGAGCTGCACGTGTAGCAGCTGCCGGTGCGCTGCATCATGCCGCCGCACTGGTCGCAGGCCGGGCCGAGCTCCAGGTCCTGGCCGATCTTGGCGGGGACGACGGGCGGGGTGTCGGTCAGGGCCGCGGTGGCGGGCTTCGGCTCGGCCGGGGCCTTCGCCTCGCCGCTCGCCTTGGCCTCGCCGTTCGAGTGCCCGTTGGACCCCTTGCCGTTCCCGTTGCCCTCGCCGTTCGAGGGCTTGGCCTGGCCGTTGGTGTCGTCGGTCGGGAGCGCCAGCTGGGCGTCCTTGCGGGCGCGGACCTCGGGGGTCATGATCCCGAGCTGCTCGAGGTAGTCCACGTCCTCGATGAAGCGGCTCGCGAGCCAGCGCATGATGTAGTCGGGCAGCGACTTGGCGAACGGGATCTCCGGGTTGCGGGTGATGCCCTCGGGCTCGAAGCGCATGTAGCTGAACTTGCGCACGTAGTCCTCGAGCGGCACGCCGTACTGGAGGCCCATCGAGATCGCCGTCGCGAAGGCGTTCATCAGCCCCTTGATCGTCGAGCCCTCCTTGCCGAGGTCGGTGAGGAAGATCTCGCCGACCGAGCCGTCCTCGTACTTGCCGGCGGTGATGTAGCCCTCCTGCATCCCGATCGAGAACTTGTGGGTGATCGACTCGCGCTCCTGGGGCATCCGGCGCCGCACCGGCCCGGCGGGGGCGGCCTCGGCGGCGGCTGGGTCCGCGTCCTTGCCCGATCCCTTCTTCTGGCCGGCGTCGGTCTTCAGCGCCTGCGCGGTCTTGGAGCCGTCGCGGTAGATCGCGAGCGCCTTCAGGCCCTTGCCCCAGCCGTCGATGTAGGCGTCGGCGATTTCCGCGATCGACGCCGACTCGGGCAGGTTGACGGTCTTCGAGATCGCGCCCGAGAGGAAGGGCTGGGCCGCGGCCATCATGTCGATGTGGCCGGTGTGGCTGATCGAGCGCTCGCCGACGGCGACGTCGAACACCGACAGGTGCTCCTCCTTCAGGCCCGGCGCGCCGACGATCGTGTTGTGCTCGTTGATGTGGGCCTCGATCTGCTCGACCTCGGCCGGCGAGTAGCCGAGCGTCTCCAGTGCCAGGTCGACCGAGCCGTTGACGATCTTCATCTGGCCGCCGCCGACCAGCTCCTTGAACTTGACCAGCGAGAAGTCGGGCTCGATGCCGGTCGTGTCGCAGTCCATCAGGAAGCTGATCGTGCCGGTTGGGGCCAGCACGGTCGCCTGGGCGTTGCGGTAGCCGTGGGTCTCCCCCAGCGCCACCGCCTCGTCCCATGACTCGCGCGCCGCGTGCAGCAACCCCTCCTCGACCGTCTCGTCGGAGATCCCATACGCGGCCTGCTGGTGCATCCGCATCACCTGGTTGTGGGGCTCGCGGTTGCGCTCGTACTCGTCGTAGGGGCCGATCGCCGCGGCGATCTCGGCCGACTG
This sequence comes from Actinomycetota bacterium, assembly GCA_016870325.1. Lineage (GTDB taxonomy): Bacteria > Actinomycetota > Thermoleophilia > Solirubrobacterales > 70-9 > VGBV01. The sequence goes on along the minus strand of VGBV01000150.1, from coordinate 3,146 downwards.
GCGGTAGCCGCGGCCGGTCATCAGCGCCGTGATCGAGGCGGCGACGGCGCGACCCTCGTCGGAGTCATACGGCATCCCGTTCGCCATCAGCAGCGCGCCGAGGTTGGCGTAGCCGAGGCCGAGCTGGCGGAACGCGCGGGCGTTGCGGGTGATCTCCTCGGTCGGGTAGCAGGAGAGCCCGACCAGGATCTCCTGCGCGAGGAAGACGATGTCGACCGCGTGGGTGAAGTCGTCGACGTTGAAGCTGCCGTCCTCGTCGCGGAACTTCATCAGGTTGAGCGAGGCCAGATTGCAGGCCGAGTCGTCGACGTGCATGTACTCCGAGCACGGGTTCGAGGCGTTGATCCGCCCCGACTCGGGGCAGGTGTGCCAGCGGTTGATGATCGAGTCGTACTGGACGCCCGGGTCGGCGCACTGCCAGGCGGCGTCCGCGATCTGGTTCATCAGCTCGCGCGCCTTCAGGGTCTTGATCGGCTTGCCGTCGACGCGGCCGACCAGGTCCCAGTCGGCGTCGTCGGCGACGGCCTGCATGAACTCGTCGCTGACGCGGACGGAGTTGTTGGCGTTCTGGAACTGGACCGAGGCGAAGGCCTCGGAGTCGAGGCGCATGTCGAAGTCGGCGGCCTTCAGCGCGGCGGCCTTCTTCTCCTCGTCGGCCTTGCACCAGATGAACTTCTCGATGTCGGGGTGGTCGACGTCGAGCACGACCATCTTCGCGGCGCGCCGCGTGCCGCCGCCCGACTTGATCGCGCCGGCCCAGGAGTCGGCGCCGCGCATGAAGCTGACCGGGCCGCTGGCGATGCCGCCCTTGGACAGGGGCTCGGTGGAGCCGCGGATCTTGGAGAGGTTGATGCCCGAGCCCGAGCCGCCCTTGAAGATGACGCCCTCCTTGGTGTTCCAGGAGAGGATCGAGTCCATGTCGTCTTCGACCGAGAGGATGAAACAGGCCGAGGCCTGCTCGGAGCCCGGCTGCTTCCAGCCGACGTTGAACCAAACCGGGGAGTTGAACGCGGCCCTCTGGTTGACCAGGATCGAGGTCAGCTCGGCCTCGAAGGCGTCGCCGTCGGCGTCGGAGGCGAAGTAGCCGGCGTCGCGTCCGGCCTGGGCGATGCGCCCGGCGACGCGGTCCACCATCTGCTTGACCGAGGTCTCGCGCTCGGGCGAGTCGGGCTGGCCGCGGAAGTACTTCTGGGCGACGATGTTGGTCGCGTTCTGAGTCCAGCTGGTGGGGAACTCGACGCCGCGCTGCTCGAAGGCCGGGCTGTCCGGATCGCCGATGACCGCGTCCCGCGTCTCCCACTCGAGCTCGTCGTAGGGATGGGTCCCCGCGGAGGTGAAGCGCCGCTCGATGGTGAGCCCCTTCTCAGTCGTCCTCGCTGCCTTCGAAGTGGCCCTGGCCATCAGCTGTCTCCTCTCGCTCGCTCTTTCGCCCCCGTGGGGATGGACCGTGCAGCATCCTCTTCGCTCCGGACAGAAACCGCCCCCTCGCTTGCTCCGTAGTTGCGGGGATTTTCGAGATCGGCCGGGATCGGCTCGGGAAGCGTTCCCGCAAACTGCAGGAAGGCGCCGCGGTCCAGCGTCTCCAGCCCCTGCAGGCAGAGCAGCCCGATTCGCTCGGCGCCGATCTCGCCGCCGTCCCGGCGGCCCTGGCGTTCGACCTCGGCGACGATCGCCTCGAGCTCGCGCGGGTCGACGTCGCGCTTGTGGCAGGCCCGGACAAGGCCCGCCAGCAGCTTCGCCCGGTCGAAGGGCTGGCGCCGTCCGCCGCGCTTGCGCACGGTCAGCGCCTCGCGCCGCTCGAAGGTGGTGAAGCGCTCGCCGCAGCCGGGGCAGCTGCGCCGGCGGCGGACCGCGGCGCCGCCCTCGGAGCGGCGGGTCTCCAGGGTCTTCGTCGGGTGGCCGCAGGCGGGACAGACCATGCGGCGCAGTCTACTAGGGACAGTGGAGAAGATCCAGATAGAACGCTAGATGTAGCGTGCTGATCGCTCGGTGCCGTTTCTCTGCAGACGGAGGTCGAGCAACCGGGGCCCCAGAGCCGACAAGGACCTAGGAGCAAGCGCGCCCAACCGAGCAAGGGGCCCGACGAGACAGGAGCAGGGAGAGATGAAACGATCGATCGCGATCCTGGCGGCGCCCGTGCTTTGCCTGGCGACGGCCTCACCGGCAGTCGCCAAGCCGAACACGGTCACCATCCAGGGGTACGCGCTGGGGTTCTTCGAAGGCTCGATCGATCAAGTCCACCTTCACCGCCTGCAAGCAGAACCGCCGGGTTGACCTGTGGGAGGACGAGAACCTGGACGGCGCGGTTCGGGACTCGCTCGTCGGCAGCGGCAAGACGGACGGCAAGGGCGTCTGGTCGATCGTTGACGAAGACGGCACCGGTGGCACCCATTGCGCGATAGCGAAGAAGAAGACCGGCAAGACCAGGAAGGGCAAGCGCTACACCTGCCCGCGTGCGGTCTCAGGGCCCTTCGTTCGCTGACCTTCGCCTAGCGATCGACCGGCTCACATCGCCCGCTGCCACCGGTGCGGGTCACTACCGCTCTCGTCGTGCGCGGGAAGTGGCGCGCGGAGAACTCGAAGGCCGCGGTGCGGCGCGGGATGTGGACGACGCGCCGCCCGCGCTCGACTCCCTGAACCGAGGCCTCGGCGACGCGCTCGGTGGTCAGGGTGCCGAGCACCCTGCCGATCCGGGGCACGCGCTCGTGCGAGCCGGCGTTGTTGACGAGCACGTCCGGCACGAGGCCGTCGGCGACAAGCTCGCCCTCCAGCGCCTCGACCTCTGAGGCGTCGGCGAGGTCCGCCGGGCGGACGCTGACCTCGACGCCGCCCGAGCGCAGCTCGGCCGCCAGCGACTCCAGCTTCTCGCGCCCGCGCGCGACCAGGATCAGCTCGGCGCTCCGTGCCGCGCCCGCGCGCGCGATCTCGGCGCCGATCCCGCTGGAGGCGCCCGGTGAGTGTGAGCCGTCCGCGCAACTCCATGGCCCCTCGACCCTATTCTCTCCGAGGTGACCGCAGACGAGGCACGCAAGGGCCACCACCCGATCGAGGCCGCCCACGACGCCGCGGGCGAGGCGCTGGAGGCCGCGCGGTCCGCGCGCGAGGCAGCGGGCGAGCGCTTCGGCGAGGCCCGCGACGCCGCCGGC
>VGBV01000149.1 GCA_016870325.1 Actinomycetota bacterium | reverse complement strand
AGATCTGGTTGACGTCGAAGTCGAAGTCCTTCGGCCCCGGCGCGTAGGACGCGTTGAAGGGCACGACGGTCCACTCGACGTCCGCCTGCTCGAAGCCGAGCTGGTCGGCGATCGCGTAGGCGACGGCCGACTCGAAGCCCTGGCCGTTGGTCGGGTCGTCGTCGACGAAGTAGGGCTCGAAGGCCGGGGAGTCGGTCGCGACGGTCAGCTTGCCGTCCTTGACCGTCTGCAGCTGGTCAGGCGTGCACTCGCTGAGGTCGGCCGTGGTCGCCGAGTCGTCGCTCGAATCGTCATCGTCGCCGCAACCGGCGATGACCATGGCGCCGAGCAGGGCGACCAGCAGGAACAGGATCGAGAACGGGCTGCGAAGGCGGCTCATTGACTCCCCTCTCAAGAGTTGGTGCCGGACTGCGGCATCCTATCCGGGGACGACGGGGATAGGGCGCTCGGCGATGCGCAGGAGCCGCCGGGCGACGCTGCCGAGCATCAGTCCGGCGCTCAGGCGCCCTTCGGGTCGAAGGCGATCGGAAGCTCGATCGGGCCGGTGTTGCCCGAGCGCGGCAGCCAGCGGGCCTCGCCCTCGACGCGGGGATTCCCGAGCCGGCGCGCGAGCAGCGGCAGCGCCTCGCTCATGTCGCCGCGCGCGACGAAATGACCGATGCAGTGGTGGACACCTCCCCCGAAGCCGAAGTGCCGCGGCCGCCCCTCGGCGGTGATGTCGAACTGGACATCCTCGCCGAAGGCGCGCGGGTCCGACCCCGCCGAGCTCGAGAGCATGTGGATCGTGGTGCCGCGCTCGATCGGCAGCCCCTCGAAGGTGAGATCCTCGAGCGCCTCGCGCGTCACCCAGGTGACCGTGGGGTTGACCCGCATCACCTCCTCGACCGCGTTCGGCCCCAGCTCCGGGCGCTCGGCCAGCAGCCGCCACTGCTCGGGATGGGCGAGCAGGGTCTCCATCGCCAGCCCGAGCTGGTTGCGGGTGGTGTCGACGCCGCCGAAGATCAGCAGCACGATCGAGATCCGCAGCTCCTCGCGGCTGAGGCGGTCGTCGTCGACCTGGGCCTTGATCAGGGTGCCGACGAAGTCGTCGCCCGGCTCATCGCGCCGCTCGGCGATGAGCTCGTCGGCGTAGCCGTAGAGGCCCTCGAGCGCCGCCTCGATCCGGTCCAGGTCCTGCTTGATCGTGACCCCGAGGAAGAGGCCCAGGTCCCCCGAGAGCTGGGCCAGCCGCCGCCACTCCCGCTCGGGGATCCCGAGCATCAGCGCGATCACCCGGGTCGCGTAGGGCTCGGCGAACTCGGTCACGAACTCGCAGCGCCCGCGCTCGGCGAGGGAGTCGATCAGCTCGGTCGCGAGCTCGCGGAAGCGGGGAGCGAGACCGTTGACGAGGCCGGGCGTGAACGCCGGGTTGAGCAGCTTGCGGATGCGCCTATGGTCCTCGCCCTCGAGGTTCAGCAGGGCGCCGTTCCACCACTCGACCAGGGGCCCGGTCTCGACGCCGTTCAGCGCCGGCCAGGCCCAGCTGCCCTGGCGCAGGCGGCGGTCCTTGAGCAGCTCGGAGACCTGCTCGTAGCGCAGCACCGCCAGCCCGTAGTTGGTGCGCGCGTACCAGCTGCGCTCGCGCGCCTCCAGAACCTGCTCGGAATCGACACGGAACCCCGGGTCCGAGAGGTCGAGATATGGGATGTCGGTGGCGCTCGTCACGGCTCCTCCACTGGTCCCCGGTCGCGACTCTACGCAAACCCGGCGCCCGAGAGCCGCGGCCGCGCGGGGAGCGCGAGAGCGACCGGCCGAGATCGGGGCCGCCGTTCGCCTTATCGTGCCGGCCGTGAAGGAATGGGCAGACGCCCACCTCAACCGGACGCGGGCCCTGCTCGGAGCCGGGGCAGTCGTCACGCTCCTGGCGCTGGCGTGGTTCGCGCTCGGCCGCGACGCCGGCGGCACCGCGGCCGCCGAGGAGCGGCCCGCCGCCGAACTGGCGCCGCTGCCGTGGGAGAGCGGCGAGCGACCGGAGGCCTACGACGTCCCGGCCGAGCCCGAGGTGATTACGGCGAAGGAGCACGGGGTCGAGGCGATGCCGCCGGCCTCGGCCGGCAGCAACGGCTCCTACACCCCGCGCCCCGCGCACGAGCGCGAGCGCCTGCAGGCCCTGACCCATCCCGCCGCCGGCTCGCCCGAGGACGCCGCCCTGCTGCTCGGCGACAGCGCGATCCCGCCCTCTCACGCGCCACCCGAGATCCAGGCCGCGATCGACGCGGCCAACCAGATCACCGACCAGCCCTACCGCTGGGGCGGCGGGCACGCCGGCTGGCGCTCGCGCGGCTATGACTGCTCGGGCGCCGTCAGCTACGCGCTGGCAGGGGGCGGCCTGATCGGCCGGCCCGCGACCTCGGGCGAGCTGATGGGCTGGGGCTCGCCCGGGCGTGGCCGCTGGCTCACGATCTACGCCAATCCCGGCCACACCTACGCCGTGATCGCCGGCCTGCGCTTCGACACCGTCGGGCTGGGCCGGGGGGTTGGCCCGCGCTGGCACCCGGCCGACGCCTACCCGGACGGGTACGTGGCGCGCCACGTGCCGGGGTTGTGAGCCCAATCCGGCCGCCCGCCGCGGGATCCGAAGCCGCCGGGCTGTCGGAGCAGCCGCTTGGCGAACCAGCGTGACAGGGGTTCCTGGAAGTGGGCCGGGGTGGACTCGAACCACCTACGGATCATGAGTTCTGGCCCAGGCGTGCCGCCCGGCAGGTGAGGGCCCATCCCGTGCCTGCGACTTCGCTCAGGTCAGCTGAGTTCTCGGCAGTTCGGGATAGGTTTTCGGATCGACCGCCCCAGCGATGCCCCTTCCCTTCTCACCGACCGAAGCGGCGAGCCCCTCGCCGGAGATCCTTCTGGTTCGGTGTGGCAGCGGTTCTGTTCGCGGTCGAGGGGGGCGCCGGTGACCAGCTTGGAGCACAGCGTGGCCGGTGCGTATGCCTCGGTTCAGGTGGCGCGTCGGCGCGTGGTCCGCATCCTCGGATGGATCGGGGTCGGCGTGCCGTCCGGTGTGAGCATGAGCTCTCGCCTGGATGGCGTCGTCTCGACTGGGATCTACGCGGTTGCTGTTGTGGCTGTCCTCGGTCACCGCGAGGAGTTCACCGAGGACCCAGAGCAGTGACGGCTCATCCGGAGAAGCCGACTCGAATCGCCTTCGTCGATGCCCTTCGAGGCTTCGCGCTGTTCGGGATTCTCGTCGTGAACATCCAGTTCTTCGCGTCGAGCTTTCACGGAAGCGGGATCGACGATCCGGCGCACACCGGCACTCTCGGCGACTCGGCGGGTCTACTCGTCAAGGTTCTGTTCGAGACCAAGTTCTACCTGCTGTTCTCCTTCCTGTTCGGCTACAGCTTCACGCTCTGGCTCGCGGGAGCTGAGCGAAGAGGGGAGCCGGTCGCGGCCCAGTTCTCCCGCCGGATGCTGTTCCTGATCATCGTCGGCACTCTCCACGCGGTTCTTCTCTTCCCGGGAGACATCCTCGCCACCTACGGGCTGGTCGGGTTCGCGCTGTTGAGAATCCGCCATTGGCAGAGCCGCAAAGCCTTCAGGTTCGGGATGGGGGTGTTGGTGGCAACGGCTGGGATCTACGGGCTCCTGGGGCTCGCCTCGCTGTTGGCGGGTGAGGGTGCGCCTGGTCCAGGGTCAATCGCGGCGGACTCGCTCGAAGCGATGCGGGCCTACGGGGGCGACCCGCTGGACGTCATCTCTCAGAACACCTCAGACCTAGGCGAGGCCTACGCGTTGCTTCTCTTCTTTCAGGCGCCGAGCGCCCTGGCCATGTTCGCGGTGGGATACGCGGCCGGCCGACTCGGGATCCTGCGCAACCCGGAGGACTATCGGTGGCTTTGGAAGCGCGGCGCGCTTCTCCTGCCCGTCGGTCTTGCCGGAGGGGTGATCTATGCATGGGGATCGACCGAGCCCGCTCTGCACGCTCCGGCGAGGGAGATCCTCGCGGTTGCATGCGACGTGCTGCTTGCACCGGTCCTCTCCTTCTCTTGGCTCTCGCTGGTCCTGCTGCTCTGTCTTTCGAAGCAGGGTCCCCGCGTCGTTGGCATCCTCGCGCCGGCGGGAAGGCTCGCCCTCACCAACTATCTCCTCCAGTCCGTCTTCCTGTGCCTCCTGTTCACCGGCTACGGCCTTGCCCTGATCGGCGAGGTTTCCCCGGCCGGCGCGTTGGCGGTCGCGATCGGGATCTACTGCGCCCAGCTGGCGGGATCGGCGCTCTACCTGCGTCGGGGGCCCCGCTACGGACCGGTGGAGGCCCTGCTTCGGGCCGCCACGCGCTGGACTCGTCCCACCACGCGTGTTCAAAGCTAGGTCGCACGAGCTCTCACCTCTAGTCGTGGCTCCGAGCGCCCCGCGCCGAGTTCGTCGTGCGCTGGCCGCCGCCGCCCTCCGTGGCGATCAGCTCGTAGGCCGGCGCGTCCTCGTCACCGGCGGGCTTCGGGCCTCCTGGCGTCTTGAATCCAGCTGCCTTCAGACAGGACTGCGTCTTGACGAGCGTGCCCTCTGGCGGGCCGTCGGGAACCCATACTCACGCCACGAGCGCCGGCCAGGTACGTCACAGCGATCGACGTGAACCCGACGCGCACAACAGGGTCCACGACGAGCCCGGCATTTCTCCCGACAGCCTTCACGGTCTCGTAGTCGTCAGTCACCGCCGCATCCTGGTCGAGCGCGTAGATCAACTTCATCTGCGCGTACTCCTCGGCCGTGAGGGGAACTCCGTGGGATACGGTCGGGATACCGTTTTCAGTCTGCTTCGACGCAGCCCCGCTTTGCGGCGCTTTCGAGTGGGCCGGGGTGGACTCGAACCACCGACCTACGGATTATGAGTCCGCTGCTCTGACCAGCTGAGCTACCGGCCCGGTATGAAACCGCTGGAAACGGGCGG
>VGBV01000148.1 GCA_016870325.1 Actinomycetota bacterium | reverse complement strand
ATCCCCACCGCGGCGGCAGCGTCGCCGAGGCGGGCCTGCTCTTCGCGGCGACCGGGTTCGGCGGCCTGCTGTACGCGCGGCAGCGAGCCTACGTGCTCGCCTTGCTGGGCCGAGTGCCGGCGGCTCCCGCCGCGGCGCCGGCCCAGGCGGCAGGCTACCGCATCGGTCCGCCGGTGCCGGTCGACGGGGCCCCGAAGTGAAGGTAGAGCACCGAGGCCCTCCCCCCCGGCGTTAGGGTCACCAGGTAGATCCGGTCGTAGTCGGCGTCGGTCAGTTCGCCGATGCGCTCGCCCGAGAGCCGCTCGACGATGGTCGGGACCAGGTTGCTGTGACTGACCACCAGCGCTCGGCTCCCGGCCGAGAGGCCCTTCAAGAGGCCGATCAGCTCATCCATCTTGGCGGCCCCGAGGACCTTCGGGTTGAGGTGCCGCAGTTCGGCCAGGGGCCGGGCGGTCAGTTGGGTCCGCTTGAACTCCGAGGTGATGATCGTGCCGATCTCGGCGTCGGCCAGTGCGTGCGCCAGCGCCCGGGCTCGGGCCTGACCGGCCGCGGTCAGCTCGGGGTCGGGGTTCTCGGGTCCTTTTTCGGCGTGGCGGACCACGAAGACCGTAACCGGGGCGACTTGCCCATCCGCGGACCGCGGCACCAGCGCCAACAACGCTCCCAACGCCAGGACCCATCGCATGGCGCTTCTCCGACTCGAAGTTGGCGTCAATGATAACGCCGGGTCGGACCGAGTGTCGCACCCCGGGTCGAAAAACGTCCTTCTCGGCGGGCCCGCCATGGCGCTAGTGTTCGGGCCGATTACCCAGTCAACCATGAGGCGTTTGGATGCCAATGAAACAGGTGTGGCTCGCCGGCCTTCTCGGCGTCACGGCGGCGTGCGCGACCAACCCGGTCACCGGCCGCCGGGAGCTGTCACTGATCTCCGAGTCGCAGGAGGTCGCGATGGGGCAGCAGGCCGCCGAGGAAGTTCGTCAATCGATGGGTCTGGTCCCGGACTCGGCGCTCCAGTCGTACGTCCGTGGCATCGCGATCCGAATGGCCAAGGCCTCGGAGCGTCCCAACCTGCCCTGGTCGTTCGACGTGGTCGACGACGCGGCCGTCAACGCGTTCGCTCTCCCGGGCGGCTCGATCTTCGTGACCCGTGGGATCCTCGCGTTCATGCAGAACGAAGCGGAACTGGCCACCGTGCTCGGCCACGAGATCGGTCACGTCACCGCCAAACATTCGGTCCAGCAACTCAGCAAGGCTCAGCTGGCCCAGCTCGGGCTCGGGGTCGGGAGCATCGTCAGCAGCGATTTCGCCGCGTTGTCCGGACTGGTGGGCCAGGGGCTCGGCCTGTTGATGCTCAAGTACGGCCGAGACGCCGAAACCCAGGCCGACGATCTCGGGTTCAAGTACTCGCTCAACGACGGTTACGACGTCCGCGCCATGAAGAGCATGTTCGAGATGTTGCAGCGGGCGAGTGGCGGAACCCAGGCGCAGGGCCGGCTTCCGCAGTGGCTCTCGACCCACCCCGACCCGGAGGATCGGATCGCCAAGACGGATCAACGCCTGACGACCGTGACCACCGATCTTTCAAAAGCCAAGCTCAACCGCGACCATTTCGTCCGTCTCCAGGACGGGCTCGTCTTCGGCGAGAACCCGCGGCACGGCTTCTTCGAGAACCAGCGTTTCAATCACCCCGACCTGGTCTTCCGGATCGACTTCCCGGCGGGGTGGAAGACTCAGAATCAACCGAGCGCCGTGGTGGGGGTGAGCCCTAATCAGGATGCCATGTTCGCTTTGAGCATCCCGAGCAAGGACACCCCGGACGCGATGCTGCGCCAGTTCCTCGGCCAGCAGGGGATCCAGGGCTCCGGGGCGAGCAGCGGCTCGATCAACGGTTTCCCGGCGGCCTCGTCAGATTTCCAGGCCCAGATGCAGGACGGCAAGATCGTGGCGGGCCGGGTCGCCTTTCTGTCCTATGGGGGGAATACCTACCAGCTCTTGGGATACACCCTGGCGCAGAATTTCGGAACCCACCGGGGCAGCTTTTCTCAGGCGATCCAGAGCTTCAACCGGCTGACCGATCAGGCCGCGCTCGCCAAACAGCCGGCCCGGATTCGGCTGGTGCGGCTCGGCCGCGACATGACGGTGGACGAGTTCGTTCGCCAGTATCCGAGCAACGCCTCGGCCCAGGCGGTGGCGCTGCTCAACGGCACCGACAAGGGGACCACGGTGCTCAAGTCGGGTAGCTGGGCCAAGCGGGTGCAGTAGCTAGAGATTGGCCTCCATCCACTCGACGGCAAACCGGACGAACGAGGCCGCCGGGAACAACTCGGCGTCGCAGCGACCGACCGGTCCGCGAGCGGCGCCGCCGCTGGCGAGGAAATCGAGGAGAATCCGGGAGAAGTAGTCGCCGTGGGGCCAGACGGCGATCCCGTCGGTGTCGTCGAGGCTCTCCACCCAGACCCCGGTCCCGTCGGCGAGCCGGTAGCGGCGCCGGGCCCGCCGTTTGTCGGCGACCCGGGCGAGATACTCGGCATAGTGAGTGACGGTGACCGTGTCGATGTCGGCGCCTAACCGGAGGACCCAGCCGGTCTCGGCGAACCGGGCCAACGGGGTCCCGGGTCCATAGTAGTCGTGGAGCGGGATCGGTTCGAGGATCTCGCTGGCCGCCGGTCCGATCGCGCCGAAGCGGGCGGCCGGGTGATCGTTGACCACGGTGTCGGGCCGGCGGCGGAACACTTCGGCCAGCGCCCCGATATCCGCTTCTGCGGGCGAGCGCCACGGGTCGAACGGCTCGCCCTCCCGCGAGCCTAATGGAAAGAGCAGGGTGCCCGTCGGGCCGATGGCTTCGAGCAGGGCGTCGAGCACCGCATCGGCCCCACCCACCACCGGACCGATCCGACGGAGGCTTGCGTGGACCATGACGAGGGTCCCGCGGGCGAGCCCGAGTCGATCGAGGTCGCGCCGGATGGTCGAGGAATCCATGAATGTGTTCACCTATGGCTCGCTGATGTTCCCGGTCGTTTGGGAGAGGGTCCTCCCCGGCGGACGGCGTCGTTCGGGTCGGGCCGTTCTCGGTGGATACCGTCGCCGTCGAATCAGGGGAGAAGTGTACCCGGCTTTGGTGCCCGGTTCACCCGAGGACGCCGTCGAAGGGGTTCTGTACCGCGGTGTCACCTCGGATCAACTCGAGGCGCTCGACCGGTTCGAGGATGAGGGCACCGGGTACCAGCGGATCGAGGTGACCGTGCGCGACCTCGCCGGGATCCCCTATCCGGCCTGGGTCTACCGGTATCTGGGCGACGCTCGGGTCGAGGCCGCCGACTGGGATCCGGTCGAGTTCGAGCGGGACGGGCTCGCCCGGTTTCTCGCCACCTACTGCCGAGCGAGAGATCCCGGCTGAGCCCTCGGGCGGCCGCGGGCTCGGTGCCGCATCGCGCGCGCTGGAGGGATGATGGGTCGCGATTGGCTCTGACGGTGCTCCGACTCCGTTTGACAAGTCGCTGCCGAAGCCCAATGTTGCTACCAGTCGTCATGGGGAGATCGTCGGGCCGGGTGGCAGCGTGGCCGATCCGGCCGACGACCCAGTTGGACGGTCCTCGCGCCATCGCTCACTCGCCAGGCGGCCTGGCTCAACGGAGATGACTGATGAAGGGAGACGTGGCCGGCGGGCCGATTCGATGGCGAATTCACCTCCCGTCGCCGCCGGACCAGGTGTTCGCCGTGCTCGACAGTGACGAGGGGCGAGCCCGGTTCTGGGCCGAGTCCGCGGTCCAGGTCGGCGATGCGATCGAGTTCCGCTTCATCAACGGCCTCCGCCACCGGAGCAGCATTCTCGCCCGCCGTCCGCCTCTGATCCTGACGATCGACTACCTTGGCGGACCGGCGCGGTTCGAGCTCACTGACGACGGAGCCGGGGGGACGGACCTGCTACTGACCCACGATGACGTCGCCCCGGAGGAATGGCAGGAGGTACACGCGGGCTGGCTCAACGTACTGTTCCCGCTCAAAGCCTGGATCGCCCTCACCTTGATCGGAACGGAAGCCCGCCAACACGACTACTTCGTGCGCCTGATTTCGGAGATGAAACTTCGTAAGGGTAAGTTCATCGTTAACTTCGTCCCTCAAGACTACGACCAACTGTGTATCGATCTTGGCGGCTGTTCGGATGCGATCAAGGTGTGGATGAACACGGGGTTCTACAGCGAGACCGGGGCGGAACGGTCCGTTCTACCCTTGTGGCGCGGCCATCTCTGAGTATGCAATCATTGAAATGTCCCGAGCTTGAGTGACGTTCCATTTTCTTTGACCACGAAGAGCGAGGCGCCCGCGAGGGCCGTGAAAGCGCCTTGATTTAGTTGCACACGGATCTCGGTGTCACTCCATGAGAGGAGCAGACCTTGTACCTCCCGTTTGATCGTGGTGCCCGGCGCCGCCACGCTCCACGTTGATTGCTCCGAAAGTTCGACACGGGCGCGCGTCGTGTCCACGTAGATTTCCGAAAAATCGACATCTTGCCCCCGCGAATCGTTCGTCGTGCCGGCATCGTCCCACCCGAACATGTTGACAGTCAGGTTCGTGAGGCTGCCGCTGTCCCATTCACATCCCGTTTTCGGAGGGTTCACATACAGGTAGTTACTGGAGATCCGGTCGAGGTCGATGTTCGCCAGGCGGAGGATTTCGACGATCTCGTTTGCCCTGGCCTCGTCGTGCGCGGCCTGGGACTGGTAGGCGTACTGCTTGCCGTCCTTGCCCTCCACCTCGATGCGGCGCTTTTCGGGCTCCCGCACACGCCCCCGCAGCCCGAGCAGGATGGCCGCACCGAACACCAGGGAGCGGGCCTGCCGCCACCTGCGCCCGCGACCGACCACGGTGTCTTCCGCGAGGTCGCGGTCATCCCGTCCCCAGCGGTCGAGAGTCGTGTGCTTGTCGAGTTGCGCCTGTTCCTCCGACGAGCGGTCGGCCCG
>VGBV01000147.1 GCA_016870325.1 Actinomycetota bacterium | reverse complement strand
CGGCGCCCGCGAGCAGGCGGCGGCCGGCGCCGGCGCCGCGCCACCCCGGCTCGACCGCCATCCGCTCCAGCTTCTGCTCCTCGCCCGTGCTGCGCAGGCGGCAGGTCGCGATCACCTCGCCGCCCTCGAGCGCAACGATCTGGGTCGAGCCGTCGTCGAGGCCGTCGAGCTCCTCGGCGCGGCTGACCCCCTGCTCGCCGCAGAAGACCCGCTCGCGCAGGCTCATCGCCGCCGCCAGCTCCGCGGCCTCATCGCCGGACCGTCACCGTCGGGGGCAGCGGGGGCCCGGACGCCGGTCAGGCCCCCCCGGACCTGGCGCGCATCGACTGGAACGCGTCCATGAACTCGATCGGGACCGGGAACACGATCGTCGTGTTCTGGTTGGCGCCCATCTCGAGCAGCGTCTGCAGGTAGCGAAGCTGCAGCGTGGCCGGGTTCTTGCTGATGATGTCGGCCGCCTGCGAGAGCTTCTCGGCCGCCTGGAACTCGCCCTCGGCCGAGATGATCTTGGCGCGCCGCTCGCGCTCGGCCTCGGCCTGGCGCGCCATCGCGCGCTGCATCTGCTCGGGGATCTCGACGTCCTTGATCTCGACCGTCGTCACCTTGATGCCCCAGGGCTCGGTCTGCTCGTCGATGATCTTCTGCAGGTCCTCGTTCAGGCGCTCGCGCTCGGCCAGGAGCTGGTCGAGCTCGGCCTTGCCCAGCACCGAGCGCATCGCGGTCTGGGAGATCTGCGATGTGGCGAGCAGGAAGTTCTCGACCTCGGTGATCGCGCGGTTCGGGTCGATCACGCGGAAGTAGGCGACCGCGTTGACCCTGGTCGGGACGTTGTCGCGCGTGATCACCTCCTGAGGGGGCACGTTCAGGGTCACCGTGCGCAGGTCGACGCGGACCATGCGGTCGATCACGGGGATCAGCAGGATCAGGCCCGGTCCCTTCTGGGCGATCAGGCGGCCGAGCCGGAAGATGACCCCGCGCTCGTACTCGCGCAGGACGCGGATCGCGGACCCGAGGAAGAACAGCAGGAAGAGGATGACTACGACTGCGATCCCGATTGCGACTGCCATCTGCGCGGCTCCGTCTTCTCGTGGGTATCTAGCTGTCCGCCGGCGCGACGACAAGGGTCAGGCCGTCGACCGACCTCACACGCACTCTATTGCCAATCGCGATCGGCGCTTCGCCCTCCGCAGCGCGCGCCTTCCACAGCGCTCCCTCGATCCAGACCTGGCCGAGCGGGTCGAGCTGCTCGCGCACCTCGGCGTCGCGCCCGATCAGCTCCTCCCAGCCGGTGCGGACGGGCTCGTCGCGGTGGGCGCGGATGATCTTCGGTGTGATGATGAAGAAGGTGATCACCGAGAGCACGCCGAGCGTGATCAGCCCGGGCCCGACGTAGTCGGCGGCCTCGCCGCCGTCCTCGAGGGCCAGGATCCCCGCAGCGACCAGCGCGCAGGCGCCGATCACCGCCAGCACGCCGCCGGTCGGCAGCAGCAGCTCGACCAGCAGCAGCACGAAGGCGACCGCGGCGATGACGATGACTACGTCCATGTCCCCATTATCCCCCCTGGCGCGCGTAGCGCGCGATGTCGGCGGCCAGCGCCGCCTCGTCGGTGTAGACGCCCTGGTGGGTGAAGACGAGCTCGCCGGAGGCGTCGTAGAAGGCCGTCGCGGGGAAGTTGCGCGGGGCGCCGATCTCGGCGGCGATCTCCTGATCCGGGTCGTAGTAGCTGGGATAGGGCAGCGGCAGCTCGGAGAGGAAGGTCTCGCCGGCCGCCTCGGAGTCGTCCGAGAGCAGGCCGATGAAGGCCACCTCGGAGGCGCGCCCCTCGCCCTGGCTCTGGAACCAGGGGAACTCGAGCCGGCAGGGGCCGCACCACGAGGCCCACTTGTTGACGACGACGGGCGAGCCGCGCAGGGCGGCGATGCGCTCGTCGTAGGCCTCGAGGCCGCCGTCGAGGATCTGGTTGGCCTCGGCCCGGATCGCGGCCAGTTGCGGCGGCGCGTCCTCGAGCGGCGCGGTCGCCTGCGCGGGCGTCAGCTCGGAGTCCGGATTGCCGGAAGCGTCATCGGACCCGCAGGCGGCGAGCGCGATCGCGGCGCAGAGTGCGAGCGTCGGAACAGCTGTGCGGCGAAGCAGGGAGATCAAGAAACGCTCACATCTTTCGGGTTCTGGGGGTCTTTCTTGGTGCCCGGGTGCTTTAATTCTTAGCGGTTCGATCAGTTCCTGGACCCGGGAGGGGGGCCGGAGCGCAGGATTCGCTCCCGGCGCGCCCCACGATCAGGCTGTACCGCCCCTCGCCTCTCTGTTCGCCTGGCGAGGAGCGCCGGATCAGAGAGCCTCATGGCTGACACCACCAAAGTGGCCGCGAAAGCGGCGAAGGCGCCTACCGCCGCCGAGATCGAGCGCGCGCACGAGTTCACGCGCGAGCCCTTCCTGCTCGAGGGCGAGAAGCCCAAGGACCTGGCCGCCGGGACTGCCCGGCGCCTGGCGCTCGACGCCGCGCTCGAGGAGATCGCCGCCGGCAACGAGGCGCCGTCGGTCGAGTGGCGCCGCGAGTTCTCGCTGATGCTCGGCCTGGAGCGCCTGCTCGACGAGGACCCGCCGAAGCTGGACGACGGCGCCACCCTGAACGAGCACCAGGTCGACGCGCTCTCGGGCACGCTCGCGGCGATGATCGCCGAGCTCGAGTCGGGGACCGGCAGGCCGAACGGATCCGCGAACGGCGCCGGCAAGCCCGCCGGCAACGGTGGCCCGGCCCCGGGTGCCAACGGCGGCGGCGACTCGCTCGACGGCGTTCTCGACGCCGACGAGGACGCGCTCGAGCCTGACGAGGAGCCGAAGGACTGGGACGAGGAGGCCGCGGACGAGGACGTGGTCGAAGAGGTGCCCGAGGACCCGGGCGCCGACCGCCGCTTCTGGTTCGAGCACGCTACCGGCGCCGGCAAGACGGTGGCCGCGGTCGGCTTCATCGAGGCCTCTCGCACCGGCGGCATCCTCATCCTCACCCATCGCCGCAACCTGGTCGACCAGTTCATCGGCGAGATCTCCGACCGCGGCTACAAGGAGCGGCTCTCGCCGCCGCTCCTGGACGGCAGGGACAACCCCTACGGCCCGGTCACCGTCGAGACCTACCAGTGGTTCGTGCGCAACGCCGGCCGCGTCAGCGACGCCTACTCGATCGTGATCTGCGACGAGGCCCACACCGCCCTGGGCGAGAAGACGAGCCAGTGCATCCGCGACTGGATCGGGCCGGTGTTCATCGGCATGACCGCGACCGGCGCCCTGATCGCCCGCCACGTCACCGACCTCTTCCCGACCCAGACCTCGCGCTTCGACCTCGCCCAGGCGGCCCGCCGCGGCGTGATCGCGCCGCTTCGCTGCATCCGCATCCCGCCGGGACCCGGGGTGCGGACGATCGCGAAGGTGCCGCTACGAAAGGGCGAGGTGGACCAGGACTTCGACCAGGAGGAGCTGGCGAAGCTGCTCGACCAGCAGCCCTTCAACGTCGCCATCGCCGACCTCTACAAGTCACGCTTCCGCAAGGTCCCGGGCGTGCTCTACACGGCCGGGGTCCAGCACGCGAACAACGTCGCCAAGGCGTTCCAGGAGGTCGGCATCAACGCCCAGGCGGTCTCGGGAGAGACCCCGAAGCGCGAGCTGGCCGAGATCCTGGCCGGCTTCGAGCGGGGCGAGGTGGACGTGCTCTGCAACGCGATGCTGCTCGCCGAGGGCTGGAACTCGCCCCGGGCGACGATCTGCATGCATCTGGCCCCGACCGCCTCGCGGCGCGTCTACCAGCAGCGGGTCGGCCGCGTCACCCGGCGAAACCCGGGCAAGGAGGCCGGCCTGGTGATCGACTTCGTCCACCCGGCGACCACCCACGACGAGACGATCGTGACCCTGCACAGCCTGCTCGACCGCGACGTCTATCGCGGTGGCGCGATCGTCGTCGGCCCAGTCCGGCGCGGCCGCGGCCGGCGCGTCCGCGTCGAGAAGCGCGTGGTCCCGGTCAGCGACGTCTCCGACAAGCGCCTGCGCGTGCTCGAGCGCGAGCTCTGGCGGATCGCGGTCGAGAACCTCGATCACTCCGAGCAGCACGTCTGGGCCGCGCTCGCCGGCGCCCGCGTCAACCCCTCGGGCTGGCGCCGCGCCAAGGCGATGCTGCAGCACGACTCGACCAAGGAGCTGCGCCGCCGCTTCCTGCTCACCTGCGTGCAGCGCAACCGCAACTCGCAGCTTCGGATCAAGGCGCTGGCCGAGATCGCGACGATCCGCGACCCCGAGGCCTTCGACGACGCGATCGACACCGTCGGCAGCTGGCCCCGCGACGACCGCCGCGCTGGGACCAAGGTGCTGCTCGAGGCCCTCGCCGAGCGTCGCATCGGGCGCCGCGACCAGGCGCAGGCCTGGGTCTGGCGGCTTGCCGGCTACACGCGCGACCTGCACGAGGAGTACGCGGTGCAGCGCTGGCCCGAGACCAAGCGCCTGCTCGGCCTGCTCGTGAACTCATCGGGCCGCGCCCACGGCCGCAACGCGCGCCGGCTCGTGCACGCCGCCCGCAACCAGGACCGCCGCCTCGCCGCGGCGCTTCTGGCGGCCGGCGTCGCCCACACTCCCGAGGGCGAGGAGGTCCTGCGCGGCGCCCGCATGCGCGGCGCGCGCAAGCCCTCGGCGGTCGCGCGCGAGCTGCTTCGCAACTTCCCGAAGTCCGGCTCGCGCCGGCGCCGGCGCCGGCGCAAGGGCGGCGGTGGAGGAGGCTCGGGCGAAGGCAAGGGAGGCGCCAAGGCTGCCGCAGGCCGCAACGGCGCCGCGGCGGACGCCGAGGATGATGTCGCGCTGGACGAGGCCCCCGATGACGACGCGGTCGAGGACGGCGACCCCCGCGAGCTGGATAACGCGGCCGAGGACCACGCGCCCGATGGAGCTCCCGACGACGGGGGGCCCGACGACGGGGGGCCCGACGACGGGGGGCCCGACGACGGGGGGCCCGACGACGTGGGGCTC
>VGBV01000146.1 GCA_016870325.1 Actinomycetota bacterium | reverse complement strand
TCGAGGGCTTCCTCGAGGCCCTCGTCGAGCGGCTCTCGGAGGGCCCCGTGCGCGCCGCCGTCTCGGTCGCGCTCGAGCGCCGCCTCGGCGAGATCCTCGGCGAGCGCCACACCTAGCCGCGGGCTCAGCTCGCCGGAGGGAAGAGCCTCGAAGGGGCGAGTTCGGCGACTCCGGCGCAGGCCGCGGCAGGTTTGGCGCCTTGCGCGGTGAACACCCCGGTGTGGGCACGCAAGGCAAGCCTCTCGGATGAGATCCGCGCTTAGGACGCGCCAGGTCTACGGTGCCCTGATCGCCGCAATCGCCGTGGGCACGGTGATTGGGATGGTCGCGCTGTGGCCCCGCGGCGAGGCCCCCCGGCTGGAGTTCATCGAGGGAACGGCTCCTAGCGAGACCTTCTCGGCAGAGGTCGCGCAGATCACTCCCTATACCTGCTCACTGGTGCCCGACGGCGAGTGCCGTGAGGCGATCCTGAGGCTGAACAGCGGTCCGGACGACGGCCAGAGCTTCGAGGTCGATGCGAGCTTCGGGGCATCGGCTCTCGAGTACGAGGCCGGGGACAGCGTGCGGGTGATCCGGATACCGCCGCCCTCGGGGTCGACGGATGCCAACGTGGCGCCCTACGCGGTCGTCGACTTCGAGCGCAAGCCCCAGCTTCTCTGGTTGGTACTCGCATTCGCGGCATTGGTGATCGTGTTCGCCCGCGTGCGTGGCTTCCTCTCGTTGCTTGGCCTTGGCATCAGCCTGGCGATCGTCCTGCTCTTCGTGGTTCCCGCGATCCTGCGCGACTCTCCTCCCCTGGCCGTTGCGCTTGTGGGCTCGATGGCGGTGATGCTCACAACGATCCCCCTCGCGCACGGGTTGGGACCGAAGAGCCTCGCGGCGATCGCGGGAACGGCCTTCAGCCTGCTGATCGTCGTCGCGCTCGCGATCCTGCTGACCGACACGGCCCACCTCACCGGCGTCGCCTCCGAGGAAGCGGCCACCCTGGCGGCGAACAACGAAGCGATCTCCTTTCAGGGGTTGCTGATCGCGGGCATGGTGATCGGCTCGCTGGGCGTCCTGGACGACGTCACGATCAGCCAGTCCTCGACCGTGATGGCGCTCCGGGGTGCCAACCCCGAGCTTGGCTTCGGCGAACTCTTCCGCCGGGCCATCCAAGTGGGCCGCGACCACGTCAGCGCCACTGTCAACACCCTCGTTCTGGCCTACGTCGGCAGCTCGCTGACCGTCTTGCTGGTCTTCGCCTCGGGCGAGCTCGGGCTGCTCGAGGCCGTCAACCTCGAGGTGATCGCCGCGGTGATCGTCGCGACACTCGTCGGCTCCATCGGCCTTATCTGCGCGGTGCCGATCACGACCGCCCTGGCGGCCCTGCTCGCCGAAGACGTCCCAGCCGACGAGCTGCTCGCGGCCGCAGACGACCACGCGCACTGACTATCGCGGCTCTGGTTGCGCGTGGTCGTGCTCGGGGTCCAGGAGCTTGAGTTCGGGCCAGGGAGACCACGGATCGGCAAGATCCGCCCACCCGGTCCCGCCGAGTCCAATCTCTTCGTCGCTCAGCAGGCACTCGTCCAGCCGTCGACTGAACGCCGTCGACTGAACACCCCCTCGTCCATCTCGGTACCGATGAAGACCAGCTCCTGCTCGCGGTCGCCGAACTTCGGGTCCTAGCCCGAACGGAGCCGCTCCCGATCGCCTCTGTCGGGTGGCCAGTAGTCATCCGGCGTGGCGACCCACCAGCTGCCGCTCGCGCCCAGCCGGTTCACGCCCCCCGCCGTCGAACCTGCTCAGCGCGAACCTGCTCCGCGCCGGGGTTGAGGCCGCGCACGATCGACGAGATCCTCGAAAGCTCCTCGCGTGATTCCAGGTGTATTCTCATAATGAGAATGAGACTCGTTTGGGGCACAGGTGTCTGAGGTCGATCAGAGAGCGCCGCGCAGGCGTGAAGCGGATCCAGGGTGGCTCCAAGCCGCCTACCTGACCCTCTCAGAGGCCGGCTATCGGGCCGGCGGGGCTCGCTCCGCCGTGATCGACGAACTGGCGGCGCAGGATGGATGCGTGACCGCCGAGGAGCTCGCCGGCCGGCTGATGGCGAAGGACCGGCGCGTGAGCACGGCAAGCGTTTATCGGGCCCTGGCTGTGCTGACCGAGCTTGGGCTGCTGCACAAGGTCTCGCTCGGCGAGGGGCGGACCCGGTTCGAGCTCGTGAGCGCAGGCGGCGAGCACCACCACCACCTGGTCTGTGACCGTTGCGGGCGCACCGTCACCTTCGAGGACGACGACCTGGAGGGAGCCATTCGCAAGCTGAGCGAGCGCATGCCGTATGAAATCGACGCCCACGAGGTCACCCTGCACGGGACCTGCAGCGCCTGCTCCGCAGGTGGAGTCAGCGCCTGAGCGGGCCTCGCCCGCGACCCCTCTACGGCCGAGTCGGCTCCGGAAACCCGGTGCTCAGCGCGTGCGGGTCAGACCGGCGCGAGAGGGCCGTGGTCGTCGCAGTGGCCGTCGTGCGGATGGTGGAGATGCCCGTCCACCAGGTAGTCGGTGTGATCGCCGTGGGGCACGGCCTCGTGACCGCAGCCCGGGCCGTGCTCGTGACCGGACTCGTGCGCGCCGCAGTCGTGATCGGGCGTACAGCGCTCGGGATTCGCTTCGTCGACCGCGATCGAGTGCTCGTCCACGTGGTCTCCATGGGGATGATGCAGGTGGCCGTCGTGCAGGTAGTCCACGTGGTCGGCATGGCGTACAGCTGTGTGTCCACAATCGGGGCCGTGCTGGTGGTCGTGGCCCTCGTGTACTCGGTGACTATCGCGCATCTCCGATTCTCCTTGGTCCGGTTGCAGCCAGCCTAGGGAAGGGGAGGACGCCCACCAAGCTCTTGCGAATGAGATCCGTTCGCGAGATCGCGGCGATGGGTGATCGAAGCCGCGCCCAGCAAGTGTAAGCGTTGAGAACCGACCTCAACGTGCGATACCTTCAGGGCGATGACGGACTCCGCTGCATGGAGGGAAGAAGTCAAGGCCGTGCTTCGGCACGAGGGCAAGCGGTCCGGCGGGGCGCGTGAGGCGGTGGTCGACGCCCTGGCCGGTCATGACTGCTGCGTATCGGCCCAGGAGATCGCGGACGAACTCCGTGGCGGCGAGAGCCGGGTTGGACTCGCCAGCGTCTATCGGGCGCTGGAGCTCCTGCACGGCGAGGGCCTCGTGCAGAGGGTGGACCTGGGCGGAGGCGGCTATCGCTACGAGCCGATCCTGCCCGGCGGCGAGCACCACCACCACGTCGTGTGCGACCGCTGCGGCGAGGTGACCGCTTTCGAGGACCCGACGCTCGAGCGCGCGATCGAGCGCATGGAACGACGGCTACGCCGAGTGGTGAGCGCTCACGACGTCGTCCTCCATGCAGACTGCAGGCGCTGCGCTGCACGCGCCTGACTCCCTCGCGGTTGTTGCGCGCAGCCTGACCGTCGAGCTCGGCGGCAAGGAGGCGCTCACCGACCTCAGCTTCGAACTGCCGACCGGCTCGTCTGTGGCGCTGCTGGGCCCCAACGGGGCGGGGAAGACGACGCTCTTCCGCGCCGCGGTCGGCCTCGTCCAGCCCGTCTCCGGCTCGATCGAGCCCGGCTCGGGCCCCGTCGCCTTCGTGCCACAGCGGTTGGAGCTCGAGCCGTCGTTCCCGGCGACGGTGCGCGACGTGGTTCGCATGGGACGCTACGGCGAGCTCGGCTGGCTCGGGCGCTTCGGCGAACGGGACCGGGCGCTGGTCGATGGGGCGATCGAGGAGCTGGGCATCGCCGCGCTGGCGGAGCGTCGCTTCGGGGATCTCTCCGGCGGAGAGCGCCAGCGCGCGTTGCTGGCGCAGGCGACCGCGCAGGACGCGCGCCTGCTGCTGCTCGACGAGCCGTTCGCAGGCCTCGATGCACCCACCAACCAGGCTCTGCGCGACCGCATCCGGAGGTGGCGCCACGAGGGGCGCACGATCGTGGTCGCGACCCACGACCTGCAATCGGCGAGCCGCGACTACGACCTCGTCATCTGCCTGAACCGGCGCCTCGTCGCGATCGGGCCGCCCGCCGAGGCCTGCACCGAGGAGGTGCTCGGCGAGACTTTCGCGGGCAGGGTGGTCCGGGTGGGCGAGCTGCTGATCGACACCGCCCACCATCACCACGGGGCGGGCTGAGCGTGGAGTGGCTCACCGACCCATTCGGCGCCGAGTTCGTGCGCACCGGCGCCCTCGCGGCGGCGATCGTCGGCGTGCTCTGCGGCGTGGTCGGTTGCTATGTCGTCATGCGCGGGATGGCGCTGATGGCGGACAGCCTGGCTCACGGCGTCCTCCCCGGCGTGGCGATCGCCTTCGTGCTGACCGCGGGCGCCGCCGGATCGGAGCCCGACGAGGCCGCTCTCTGGATCGGGGCCCTGGCCGCCGGCCTCCTGACTGCTCTCGGAACGAACCTGGTGATCCGCCGCAGCCGCGTGCGCGAGGACACCGCCGCGGGGGTCGTGTTCGTCTTCATGCTGGCGCTGGGGGTTGCGATCGCCTCGCGAATCGAGGGCTACTCGGTCGACCTCACGTCCTTCTTGTTCGGCGACGTGCTCGGAGTCGGTGGCGACGAAGTGCTGGTCAGCGCGCTGCTCACCGTCGCGGTGCTGGCCCTGGTCGCCCTGCTCTACAGGCCGTTCTTGCTGATCTCCTTCGACCCACAGCGAGCGGCGGCCCTCGGGCTGCCCGTGGATCGGCTGCACCTGGCGATGCTTGCGATCGTCACGCTCGCGGTCGTGATCGGATTTCGCGTCGTCGGCGCGCTGCTCGTACTGGGACTGCTGATCGCCCCGGCGGCGACCGCCGCGCTGTTGACCAAGCGGCTGCCGACGATGATGACTCTGTCGGCCGCAATCGCGGCGCTCGCGGCCCCCCTCGGCCTGCTTGCGAGCTGGCACCTGGATGTCGCCGCGGGACCCGCGATCGTGCTCGTCGCGGTCCTCGCCTTCGCGGCGGCGCTGCTGCTGCGCCCGGCTCAGAGCTGAGCCTGGCGCAGTTCCGTCGGCGGCTTCGTGTCGTCACCTGCATCCGCCTCCTCACGGGCCT
>VGBV01000145.1 GCA_016870325.1 Actinomycetota bacterium | reverse complement strand
CACCAGGGCGCTGATCGGCGGCGAGGGCGTCACCTTCTCGCGCGCCTACGTCTCCTATCCCCTCTGCTGCCCCTCTCGGGCGAGCATGCTGACCGGCGAGTACATGCACAACCACGGCGTGCGCGGCAACGGCGGGCCGCTCGGCGGCTGGACCAGGTTCCAGCCCCAGGAGGACGACACGATCGCGACGGCGACGCAGGACGACGGCCACTACACCGTGCACCTCGGCAAGTACGTGAACGGCTACGCGATCGGCCCGCCGCACCCGCTGCCGGTGCCCGAAGGCTGGAGCGAGTGGTACGGGAAGATCTCCGAGCCCGACCTCCACCAGAACTACTCGCTGATCGAGCGGGAGTTCCCCGGCGACGACGCCGAGCTGGTCTTCTACGGAGACCAGGAGCAGGACTACCAGTCCGACGTGCTCGGCGACAAGGCGGTCGAGTTCATCGACACGGCGACCGGCGCCGAGACCCCGTTCATGGTCAACGTCTGGTTCAACGCGCCGCACTCGCCCTATGAGCCGGCCCCGCGCCATCTCTTCGACCTCTCCGGGGCGGCGCTCCCGAAGCTGCAGGCCTTCGACTAGAAGGACATCTCCGACAAGCCCAAGTGGCTGCGAAAGCAGGCGCGCAAGCGGCTGCCGAAGGTGCTCAAGGGCGAGATCGCGGCGGAGCGCCGCCGCCGGCTGGAGATGATGATCTCCGTGGACGAGGCGGTCGCCGACATCGTCGACGAGCTCGACGACGAGGGCATCCTCGACGACACCTACATCGTCTTCGCCTCGGACAACGGCTTCTTCCGCGGCGAGCACCGGATCGGCAGCGGCAAGTACCTGCCCTATGAGCCGGCCTCGCGGGTGCCGCTGATGATCCGCGGCCCCGGCATCCCCGCCGGGCGGACCAGCGACGAGCTGGTCTCGGCGATCGACATCCCGCAGACGATCCGCGAGATCACGACCGGCGCCGAGGACCCCGGCGCGGACGGGCGCTCCTTCCTCCCCCACGCCCTCGATCCCTCGCTGCGCTCCACGCGCCCGCTGCTGCTGGAGGCCGACACCGGGCCCGGCAAGGGCAACGCGGGGTTCGACCCCCAGAACGCGAGCGTCTCGCGTGCGAAGCTCTCGAAGCTGAGGCTGGGCGGGTTCAGGGGGGTCAAGGACCTCGACCAGGAGCACATGGGCGCGAGCAAGAGCGTCGCCAACGGCAACTTCGCCCCCGCCTACCGCGCGATCCGCACCGACCGCTACCTCTACGTCCTCTACGCCAACGGCCAGACCGAGCTCTATGACCTGCTGCTCGACCCGGCGCAGTTGCGCTCCAAGCACGCCGACCCGCGCTACCGCTTCGTCCGCGCCTTCCTCTTCGGCGAGCTCATCGGCCTCGCCACCTGCGACGCCGGCGCCTGCCGGACCGAGTCCGGCCCCGACCTGCCGCCGCTGCCGAAGAAGAAGGGGAAGAAGCGGAAGCGGTAGACGGCCTGGCTACGATTCACGCCGCGAGGGGCACTGGCCAAACTGGATAAGGCCCCGGCCTCCAAAGTCGGTGATTCCAGGTTCGAGTCCTGGGTGCCCCGCTCGAAAAGCCCGGTTCGCCGGGCTCTTCGCGTTCAGGAGCGAGCCTGCCCGAGCCTAGAATCGAACGACCAGCGGGCGTGCTGGAACTGGTACACAGGCCGGCTTTAGGTGCCGGTGCTCGAGAGAGCTTGGGGGTTCGAGTCCCTCCGCCCGCACTCCGGGCACGCGAGGGGCCGGTGCCGTCGCCCGCGTCGGGCGGAGAACATATGCTTGCGCGCGTGGAAGCGGGAGCGGTTCGCCCTGGGTACGAGCTCTGGCGACCCAACAGGGAGAAAGCCGAGTCGAAGAGCGCGCGAGCGCTCGTCGTCTTCCTGCTCGTCGTCTCCGCCGCGCTCGCCTTCGTTCTCGTCGTCGGCGGCTGGGAGCGCCTCGAGGGCGGCAAGATCTTCGCCGTCTTCTACGTGCTGCTCTACCTGCTGTTCGCCTACCTCGTCTCGAGGTGGAACCGCGGGGTGCTGCCGGTCGCGGCGGCGCTGGCGATCATCCTCGCGATCTTCACCGCGATCGCCGCGCCCGCCTGGTTCGCGCGCAGCAAGGACGGGCTCCAGAGCCCGCTGCTGCCGGAGGAGCTGCTCGGCCTGATCGCGCTGCTGCTGGTGCCGGTCCAGGTCATCCTCGTCGCGGTCGCGATGGTCGCCTTCAACCAGAACTGGCACGTCGAGGAAGAGCGCGCGATCGGCGACGAGATCAAGGACTGAGCGCGCCGCCGGCGCGCCCGGCCCCGGAGCTCAGAACAGCTGCAGCGGTGGGTCCAGCAGGTGCGGGCCGTCCTCGCGCACGTTGTTGACCGCCTCCGAGACCTCGGTCGCCTCCAACTCCTCGCTAGGCTCCAGCATCGCCTGCAGCTCGCCCTCGCCGGTTCCCCTGTCGAGCCAGCCGGCCTCGTTCCCGCGGTCGAGGATCACCGGCATGCGGTCGTGGATCGGCGCCACGAGCTCACTCGGCCGCGTCGTCACGATCGTGCACGAGTAGAGCCTCGAGCCGTCCTCGCGCAGCGCCCGCGCCCACAGCCCCGCGAACGCGAACGGCTCGCGGTCGGGACGGTGGATCCAGTAGGGCTGCTTGCCCCGGTCGGTCGCCTTCCACTCGTAGAAGCCGTCGGCAACGACCAGACAGCGGAAGCCGCCCTCGAACGCGTCGCGGAACGCCGGGGCGCTCGCCACCGTCTCCGCGCGCGCGTTGATCAGCAGCCGCTCGAACTCGTCGGGATCGGCGTAGTGCGGGATCAGGCCCCAGCGCAGCCGGCCCAGCTCCCGCTCTCCCTGCTTGTCGAGCCGCACCGCCAGCACGTTGTCGGTCGGCGCCACGTTGAAGCGCGGCTGCTCGGAGACCTCGGCCGTCTCGCTGAGATCGAAGCGGAGCCTCAGCATTCGCGGGTCCGGGTCGGTGAGGGTGAAACGGCCGCACACATTCGGGAGGTTGACAGGAGTGGCGGCAGAGCCCCTCCCTGTTGAGTCTCGCGAGGTTGTGCCAAATCTGTGACAACTGGCCCACATGCGACCAGCTCACGCCTGAGAGTCAGTCGGCACATCCGCGGTTCCGGGCACCGTGTTCTCATGCGCAGCACTGCGGAAGTGGCAAGTGTCCTGGGCCTCATTGAACGGGGGTTGAACGACAATGAGATCGAGCGGCGGACCGAGATCCCGCGAAGCACGATCCGAGACTGGCGAGCCGGGAAAACGCCACGCCGCGAGCGAGGGCACTCATGCGCTCGGCGCTGCCCAAGGTGCCGCCATGCCGAACACGCTTTTCAAGAGCTACCCGGTCCTGCTTACGCCTACCTGCTCGGCCTCTACCTTGGCGACGGATGCATTTCGGCTGGACAACGGGGAGTCTGGAGGCTTCGAATAGTCCTCGACCGCAAGTATCCGGGCATCATCCGTGAGTGTGCCGACGCGATGGCGCTTGTGATGCCGGCGAATCGGGTCGGTCTGCTGGACCATCGACACCAGAGATCAACCGAGGTCAGTTCCTGGTCGCGTTCGTGGCCGTGCCCCTTCCCTCAACACGGACCGGGGAAAAAACACGCGAGGCCAATCTGGCTGGCAAGTTGGCAGGACATGATCGTCGCCGATCACTCAAGAGAGCTGATCCGTGGCTTGATCCATTCCGATGGTTGCCGCTCATGGAACACGATCCGCCATCCCAAGAAGTCCTACGTCTATCCGAGGTATCTCTTCTCCAACCGATCCGACGACATCCGTCGAATCTTCTGCGAAGCCTGCGATCGACTCGAGATTCATTGGACGGTGATGAACGCGACGGATATCTCAATCGCGCGCCGGAAGGCCATCGAGTTCATGGATGAGTTCGTTGGCCCCAAACGATGATGCCGGAGGTGGGAGTCGAACCCACAAGTCCCGAAGGACAATCGATTTTGAGTCGATCCTCTTTACCAGTTTGAGCACTCCGGCAGGCCGGGCGAACGATAGCCCCGCCGCCCCGCGATAATCCCGCCGTGGACGCGGCGGGACGCATGGAGCTGATCAGGGAGCTGTGCTCGATTGAGGGCCGCGGACCCGGCACCGACGCCGAGCGCAGGGCGGCGAACATGCTCGGCGCGCGGCTGAAGCGGCTGAGCCGCGAGGCGCACGTGGAGCCCACACACGTCCATCCCCAGTACGCGCTGGTGCACGCGCTGCACGCGACCCTCGCGATCGCCGGCAGCGTGCTCGCGACCGTCCAGCCGGCAGCCGGGTTCGCGCTGGTGCTGGTCACCGCCGTCTCGATGTACCTCGACCTCAACACCCGCGCCTACCTGCTGCGGAGGCTGTTCTTCCGCCGCGCCTCGCAGAACGTCGTCTCGCCCGGCCGCCGCCCCGAGGCCCCGCTGCGGCTGCTGCTGGTCGCCCACTACGACGCGCCGCGCTCGGGCTGGATCTTCGGAGAGCGCGGGCTGCGCCGCGAGCAGCGCCTCGGCCCGCGCGGGCGGGTGCTGCTCGGCCCCTGGCGCATCGTCTTCTGGCTCGGCGTCGCGCCGCTGCTGCCCATCATCGGCGCCCAGATGGCGGGAGTCGAGGGAACCTGGCTCTCGGCCCTGCAGCTGATCCCGACCGTCGTGCTCGCCGTCTCGGCGTTCCTGCTGCTGGACATCGCGCTCTCGAAGACGACGCCGGGCGCCTACGCCAACGCCTCGGGCGTCGCCGCCGTGCTCTCGGCGGCCGAGCGGATCGAGGCGGAGGATCTGGCCCCGGGCCTCGACGTCTGGGTGGTTCTGCCCGGCGGCGGCGAGGCGCTGGCCGAGGGCATGCGCTCCTTCGTCCGCGACAACCGCGAGCGGCTCGGCCGCGAGCGCACCGTGATCCTCAACGTCGATTCGGTCTCCTACGGGAGCGTCCACTACGAGACCAGCGAGGGGGCGGTGATCGGCACCCGCCTCGACGGCGGGCTGGCCGAGGCGTGCGCGGCCCTCGCAGCCGCGGCCGGTGCTGGTGACTCCTCCGACGCGACCGCCGCCCCGGTCCGCTCCGCGCACGTGACCGACGCCCAAGCCGCCGCGATCCGCCGCCGCCGAGCGATCACGATCACCGGGCTCGCCA
>VGBV01000144.1 GCA_016870325.1 Actinomycetota bacterium | reverse complement strand
GGCGCCGGCGACGCTGCTGGCGCGGAGCTGGAGCACGCCGCAGGCGCGCGCCCTGTTCGGCGGCGTCGCGGCGCACGCACTCGCGCGGCTCGACCTGCCGTTGAGCTCGGCCGTCGGCGTCGCCCTGATCTGCGCGAGCCACCGCTACGGCTGGGCCGTGGCGGCGGGAGGCTCGGGCTCGATCAGCGACGCTCTCGCCTCGGCGCTGCGCGAGCACGGAGGCGCGATCGAGACCTCCCAGCGGGTGCGCTCGCTGGCCCAGTTGCCGAGCGCGGACGCAGTGGTCCTCGACCTGGCCCCGGACGGGGTCGTCGAGCTCGCCGGCGAGCGGCTGCCGCCTCGGGTGGCGCGCGCCTACCGCCGCTACCGGCGCGGGCCCGGCGCCTTCAAGCTCGACCTCGCCGTCGAGGGTGGCGTGCCCTGGGCCAACGAGTCCTGCCGGCGCGCCGGCACCGTCCACGTCGGCGGCCCCTTCGAGGAGGTCGTCGCCGCCGAGCGCGAGGTCAATCGCGGGCGCATGCCGGAGCGCCCCTTCGTGCTGGTGGCCCAGCAGTACCTCGCCGACCCCCAGCGCTCGAACGGGGACGTGCACCCCGTCTGGGCCTACGCCCACGTCCCCAACGGCTACGCGGGCGACGCAGAGGGCGCGCTGCTCGACCAGATCGAGCGCTTCGCGCCCGGCCTGCGCGAGCGCATCGTCGCCCGGGCGGTGCGGTCCACGACCGAGTTCCCCGCCTACAACGCCAACTACGCCGGCGGCGACATCATCACCGGCGCCAACAGCCCCAAGCAGTTGCTGATCCGGCCCCGGCTCGCGCTCGACCCCTACGCGACCGGCATCCCCGGCGTCTTCATCTGCTCGGCGGCGACCCCGCCGGGCGCCGGGGTGCACGGGATGAACGGCTACAACGCCGCGCGCTCGGCCCTGCGCTCGATGGGCTAGGCACGGCGCCCGCACGTAGCCTCCCTGCATATATGGGCGCACCCACCGAGACATCCGCGCCGGGGCTCTCGCGGCGGCTGCTCGCGTCGGCCCTCGCGGGGGAGCCGCCCGCCGAGCTCGATCGCGTGGCCGCCGGGCTGGAGGCGGCGGACCCGCTGGCGCTCGAGGGCGACGGCGCCCGCATCGCCTTCTGGCTCAACATCTACAACGCGCGGCTGCTGCACGCGCTCGCGCAGCGCCCGCGAAGCGGGCACCTGCTGCGCCATCGCCGCATCTTCCGCCGGGCCGCCTACACCGTCGGCGGCCTCGCGTACACGCTCGACCTGATCGAGCACGGCCTGCTGCGGGGCAACGCCCGGCCGCCCTACTCGCCCCGCCGGCTGCTGCGGCGCGGTGACCCGCGACTGCGCGCCGCGCCCTCGCGTCCCGACCCCCGCGTCCACTTCGCGCTCAACTGCGGCGCCCGCTCCTGCCCCCCGGTTCGCGCCTACACCGAGCAGGGGCTCGACGACGAGCTGGAGGCTGCGGCGCGCTCCTACGTCGCCGCGGAGTCGAGCCTCGACCGCGATCGCGCCGAGCTCGAGCTGCCGGGGCTGATCTCCCTCTACCGCCGGGACTTCGGACCCGATCCCGAGCTGGTCGAGCTGGCGGCGACGGCGAGGGGCGGCGCCGACGGCGACTGGATCCGCGAGCGCTCGGGCTCGCTGCGCCTGCGCTACGCGCGCTTCGACTGGCGCCTGGTCTGAGAGCCTGAGTGCCCCGCCCCGCGAGCGGATAGGTTTCACGCTGTGGGAGTCGGCCTCATCATCCTGATCGCGCTGCTGGCGATCGCGGCGCTGGCGGTGCTGCTGATCTTCAACCGCATGGTCTCGCGCCGCAACGCGGTCGACAACAGCTGGGCCCAGATCGACGCCGCGCTGCAGCGCCGCCACGACCTGGTCCCGAGCCTGGTCGAGGCCGTCAAGGGCTACGCCAAGCACGAGAGGGAGACCTTCGAGAGCACCACCCGGGCGCGCGCCGGCGCCGAGAAGGCGAGCGGCCCTCCCCAGCAGGCCGCCGCCGAGGGCACGCTCGAGGCCGCGATCGGGAGGCTGATGGTGGTCGCCGAGCAGTACCCAGAGCTGCGCGCGAGCGAGAACTTCATCAAGCTGCAGCAGCAGCTCGCCGAGACCGAGGACCAGATCCAGATCACGCGCCGCGTCTACAACGACACGGTCCAGACCTACAACACGCTGATCCAGATCTTCCCCAACTCGGTCATCGCCGGCGCCTTCAAGTTCGAGCCCCGCGAGTTCTACGACGCCCCCAAGGAGTCGGAGGCGACGCCCGAGGTCAGCTTCGAGAAGGAAGCAGAGAAGCCGGCGTGAGGGCGCGGCCGCTGCTGACGCTGATCGCCCTCGGCGCCCTGCTGGCGCCGGCGAGCGCGGCCGCGCGCTCGAGCGACGTCACCGAGGCCGCCGTGGAGATGCGGGTTGGGCGCGACGCGGCGCTGCTGGTCTCGGAGAGGCTCACATTCTCCTACGACGGGAGCTTCCAGGCCTCCTACCGCGACATCCTGCTGAAGAAGGGCGAGCAGATGAGCGCGGTCAGCGTGCGCGAGGGCGCGCGGCCCTACCGCTCGGGCGGCTGCACTAGCTTCGGCTGCACCGACGCCGCCGGTAGCTACGGCGCGACCTTGATCCCGGGCGGCGTCAGGGTGGTCTGGCACCACAAGGCCGCCGACGAGGCGCGCACCTTCACGGTCAGCTACCGGGTCGAAGACGCGATCGTGGCCTACCGCGACCTACTCGACCTGGAGTGGCAGGTCTGGGGCGACCAGTGGGACTTCGACCTGGGGAAGCTGGTCGCGACCGTCCGCGACCCGGCGCTGCGCCCCCACGAGGGACCGGCGACGCCGGAGAACCCATCGGCCGTCTGGGGCAAGCCCCGCGACGTCGAGGGGCGGGACTTCCTCGAGCCCGGCGAGGCGCGGCTCGAGGCCGAGGACGTCAGCGACCACCAGTTCGTCGAGATGCGGGTGCTGATTCCGCGCACCCCGGGGCAGGACGTCAGCGCCGCGCGCCCCGGGAAGGGCGACGGCCTCGAGCCGATCCTGGCCGCCGAGGGCGCCCTCGACGACAGCTACAACAAGCCCTGGAACAAGGCCAAGCGCTGGGTCGCCGGCAACGCCACGCTGCTCTCGATCCTGCTCGGCGCGCTCGGGCTCGGGGCGATGGTCCTGTTCACGCTGCTGGCGCGCGAGCGGCCCGTATCGGTCCCAAAGCACCTGCCCGAGGTCCCCGACGACGCGAGCCCCGCGCTCGCCTACGGGCTCGCCCACGAGGGCGGCGACAGCACCGACACCGTGCTGGCGACGCTGCTCGACCTGGTCGACCGCGGCCACTACGAGGCCGCGCAGAAGACGACCGACGACGAGAAGCTCGACCTGGCGCTGGCGGTGGCCTCGAAGCGGCCGAAGGAACAGCTCGAGGAGCATGAGAGGCAGGTGCGCGAGTTCTTCGACGAGCTGCTCGAGGGCGACACGGTGGCGCTGAGCGAGATGCGCGACCGAATCCCCGAGCACTCGTCCACCTGGCGCGGGCGCTGGGAGGCGATGACCGCCTCGCTCGACGCCGTCGACGAGGGCGCGCTCGAGTGGGACCGCGACCTGCGCAAGTGGAAGTGGCTGCTGTGGCCGGGGCTGGTGCTCGGGTTCGGCGTCATCCTCGCCTGCGACATCGCCGTGGACGAGGAGTGGATCGTGCCCAGCGCGATCGGGCTCGTCACGGTCCTGGTCGTGATGCTGTGGCCGGGCAACCGGCTGCGGCGCCTCACCCCCGAGACCCGCGAGCGCAGCGCCCGCTGGCGGGCGTTCGCCCGGTGGACCGACGACTTCCCGAGCCTCGAGGACGACCCGCCCGCGACGCTCGAGCTGTGGAAGCGCATCCTCGTCTTCGGCGTCGTCTTCGGCACCGCCGAGCGCATGATCGAGTCGGGCCGGATCCCGGCGCCGGTGCTCGAGAGCGCGGGCGCGAGCTGGAGCACCTACTACTTCAGCGGCGGCGTCTCCCGCAACGCCTTCGACGGCGGCTCCTTCGGCGGCGGCTTCGCCTCGCAGGTGGCCCCCGAGTCCTCCAGCGGCGGCGGGGGCGGCTTCTCGGGCGGGGGCGGGGGCGCCTCCGGCGGAGGCGGCGGAGGGTCCTGGTAGACGACCGCCCGGGTCGCCGCGGACCGCGCGGGTAGGGTCAGCCGGACGCCCGAGCGACTCAGCGCCACGGACGCGGCCGCGCGGCTCGATCCCGAGGACTCGCTGGGGCTGCCGGTCGGTCCCGGCCAGCCCCCGGCCTTGCTGAAAGCGCTGGGAAAGCGCGACGACTGGCACGGGCTGCGCGTCTACGGGGCGCTGCTGATGGCCGGCACCGAGCTGTTCGGGCACCCCGGCGTCCACTGCCTGTCGGGCTTCTACGGCCCCTTCGAGCGCGCGCTGCGCGACCAGGGCGCCAACGTCAGCTTCGCGCCGGCCGACTTCCGGTGCTTCGCCCTCCTGTTCGAGCAGGAGTTCGCCGCGGGTGATGGCGACGGCCCCGGCCCCGCCTGACGCGGACGGTTGGCGCAGCCTCTCGCTGCACGCCAGGGGCACGATGGCGGAGCTCGACCGCGCGGCCGCTGACCCGGAGCGACTGCTGGTGGTGGAGGCCTCCAGCGGCTTCCCGAGGACGTTCGGCCTACCGCCCGAGCACCGCCACGCCGTCCACGTCGACCGGATCGACGTGCTGGTCGAGAGCGACCGCGCGCCGGTGCCGCCGGCCGACCCGCCTCCGGGCGAGGTCGAGCGGGCGATCGCCGGCCACGCCGAGGCCTTCATCACCTAAGGCGTCACCCTGCAGACCGGGATCGGCGAGATCCCCTCGACGATCGTCGCCGAGCTGGGCGAGGGCGAGGGCGCGACTACGGCGTCCACACCGAGATGTTCACGACAGGGTTGATGGCGCTGCACAAGGCGGGCAAGGTCGCCGACCGCAAGGGCCAGCTCGACGGAGTCTCCGTGACCACCTTCGCGGCCGGGAGCGAGGAGCTCTACGGCTAGTGGCCCTTCTCGGAACGTTTGCCAGGAAATGACGCAGGCCAGGCGCCGCCAGGCAAGGAGGCAGGGAGTCCGAATAGCAGCGCTATCCGGACGACCGAGGACGCAGCATGGTGGTGATCTGGACCAGTCAT
>VGBV01000143.1 GCA_016870325.1 Actinomycetota bacterium | reverse complement strand
CAGCGACCTGCCGACGCGGCGCCTGCTCGAGTGGTTCGCCCGCGAGCACCCCTCGGTCGAGCTGGTCTCCAACCCGGAGCCGCCCCACGGCTACACGATCGCCGCCAACCTCGGGCTGCGCGCCTCGGCGGCCGAGTACGTGGTGCTGCTGAACAGCGACACCGTGGTCACGCCGGGCTGGCTCGACGCCCTGGTCGAGCTGGGTCAGTCCGACGACGAGATCGGGATCCTCGGCCCGCTCTCGAACGCGGCCACCCACCAGTCGGTGCCCGCCGTCAGGGACGGGTCCGGATGGGCGCTCAACCCGCTGCCCGACTGGCTCACCCCCGACGGCATGGGCCACCTGGTCGCGCGCATCAGCGAGAACCGCGCACCCCGGGTGCCTTTCGTCAACGGCTTCTGCTTCGCGGTCAGGCGGGGCGTGATCGAGCGCATCGGGGAGTTCGACGAGGAGTCCTTCGCCGAGGGCTTCTGCGAGGAGAACGACTACGCCGTCCGGGCGCTCGACGCCGGCTTCTCGCTCGCAGTCAGCGATCGCGCCTACGTCCACCACGCCAAGTCGCGCTCCTACGGCTCCGATCGCCGGGAGAGCATCTCGCGCGAGCACTACCGCCGCTTCCTGGCGAAGCACGGCGAGGCCAAGGTCGAGTCGCTGCTCGAGCGCTTCGAAAGCGCCGACCGCGAGTTGGAGCCGTTGCGCCAGCGCCTGGCCGAGCTCACGGCCGGCCCCGAGGCGCTCGAGCGCGGCTTCGCGGAGCTGCCGGGCGACCCCCTCGCGGTCGCCTTCGTGCTCCCGGGGATGTCGGCCGGGGGCGGCGGAGGCACCCATTCGGTCTATCAGGAGGCCCGCGCCCTGCAGGCCATGGGGGTCGAGGCCCGGGTGCTGCTGGCGGCGAAGGACATGGAACGGGCCGCCGTGGCCTACGACGACGCGGAGGCCGTGTTCGCGGGCTACTCCGGCGAGAACGAGCTGGCCGAGCGGACCCGGTTCGCGGACGTGATCGTCGCCACCCACCACCGCACCGCGCAGGCGGTGGCGGCGATACGACGTCAGCGCGACGACTTCCTGCCGGCCTACTACGTCCAGGACTACGAGCCGTTCTTCGCGCCCGAGGGCTCCGATGGCTCCGACGAGGCGCTGCTCTCATACGGCACGATCCCGGGCCAGCTCGTGTTCGCCAAGACCGACTGGCTGGCGTCGGTGCTCGCGATCCGGCACGGGATCCAGGTCGCCAAGGTCGAGCCGAGCGTGGACACCGGCGTCTACCACCGCCGGGGCCGGAGCGACCGCGGGTCGGGCGAGCCGCTGCGCGTGGCGGCGATGATCCGCCCC
This sequence comes from Actinomycetota bacterium, assembly GCA_016870325.1. Taxonomy (GTDB): domain Bacteria; phylum Actinomycetota; class Thermoleophilia; order Solirubrobacterales; family 70-9; genus VGBV01. Next base: position 3,808 of record VGBV01000143.1, on the reverse strand, counting down.
CGCACCCCCCGCAGGCAGCCGCTGGCGACGCTTCGCCTGCTGGAGCGCGCGCGCGAGGAGCTGGCCGGCGAGGTCGAGGCGGTCAGTTTCGGCTGCGCCGAGGACGAGCTGTCGGCGCTGGCCGGCGGCCCACCGCGCGGGATCGAGCACCGCGGGCTGCTGCGCCGCGAACAGGTGGCCGAGCTGCTGCGCGAGAGCGACGTCTTCGTCGACCTCTCCATCTACCAGGCGTTCGGGCGTACCGGCCTGGAGGCGATGGCCTGCGGCTGCACAGCCATCCTTCCCGCGGTGGGCGGCGCGGGCGAGTACGCGGAGGACGGCGTCAACGCGCTGCTGGCCGAGACCGGCGATCCCGAGGGCTGCTTCGCGGCGCTGCGCTCTCTCGCGGAGGACCGCGATAGGGTCGCCCGGATGCAGGCCGAGGCAGGCGCCACGGCGTCGCGCTATTCGTCGCTGCGGGCGGCGCTCTCCGAGTACGTGCTCTTCGAGGCGGCCCACCAGCGGCTCGGCGCCGAGCGGGCACCGGCGGGATCGGGGTCGGCGCGGTGAACGAGCGGGACGAGCTCGAGGCCAGGCGCCGCAACCGGGGAGGCGACAGCGAAGCAACCGAGAGCGCGAAGCTCGAGCTGAGCGAGTCGAGGCGAAAAGCCGGCGAGCTGCAGGGCCGGCTGGAGGCGTCCCGCCGCCGCCGGCGCGAGCTCGAGGACGAGCTCTCGGGAGCCGGGGAGTCGGTCAGGCACTGGCGCCAGGAGGCGGAGGTGCTGGTCGCGCGGGCCGAGGCCTTGGAGTCGCAGCTTCGCAATCGCGGGGAGGAGCTGGACGCCGCGCGGCGCAGCCTGCTGCGCGAGCAGCGGCGGCTGGCCAAGGCAGAGCACGAGGCGGGTGTGTGGCGGGAGAAGCTTGACCGGGCCGAGGCGTCCGCGGCGAAGCGCAAACGCTCGCTGGCGGAGGCGGAGCGGGCCTGGCGCGATCTCGAGAAGAAACTGGAGGGAGCCGAGGCCCGGGCGCGTGATGCCAGGCGCCGGCTCACGCAGGCATCGGAGCTCGCCGAGGACGTGGAGAGAACCGCCGCTTCGCGCTCCTGGCGTTTCGGGCATGGCACGATGCGCATGCTCAGGCGGCTCACGTTCCGTCCTGCGCGGGGAGAGCGGGATGCACTCGAGTTGACGGCCGCTCGCCTGCGGGAGCTCGGCCAGCGAGTCGAGGACGGGAAAACCAAGCGCCCCGCGGACTCTTGACGGTCCCCAGGCTCGAAGATCTCGACCTCTCGGACTTCGATTTCCTCGACCTCGGGTGCTCCCGCGGTGGCTCGATCCGGCAATGCGCCAAGCGCTTCGGCGCGTCGCGGGGCCTCGGGATCGACCAAGACTCCGACAAGGTCCTGGAGGCGCTCGACGCGGGCCTGGATGCCGCGCTGGGCGACGCCACGAGCCTGGAGCTGGACGGCCAGGCGCGCTTCGTCTCGATGATGGACTTCCTCGAGCACCTTCCCAGCCTGGAAATGGTCGAGCGCACCCTGGCCTCGGCGGCCGCGGCCGCGACCGATTTCGTCTACGTCTTCCACCCGTCCTTCGAGGGCGAGGACTACCTGGGTGAGCTGGGTCTGCGCCAATACTGGTGGCATTGGAAGGGCCACCGCTGCCACCCGACCGTCGCCGACTACTGCGCGATTCTCGACCGGCAGGGCCTGCACGACTACATGGTTCGCTATCTGGGTCCGATCCACAGCTCCGACCACGAGTCGATCATTCCCAGCACGGCGCCGGTCGACCAGCACTCCTTCGACCGGCAGACCCACGGCCCGAAGCCGAGCATCGTCTTTCCGCGCGCGATCTGGCGCGCGCAGGAGATCTTCATCGCTTTGCGACCGCTTCCGGCCGGCGACTGGGCGCGCATCACGGCTCCGCGCGACGGCGGGTCCGACTGATCGCCCCTCGCTATTCTCGCCCGCGTCATGGGTGGCCGGTCGCCGGGAGGCGACCGAGGCTCGACCTTGGGACGCTAACCAGTGGAACGAACCTTCGACTTTCTGGTCATAGGCGCGCAGAAATGCGGGACGACCAGCCTCTGGCGGGGCATGGACTCGCACCCGGAGATCCTCACCCCCAGCGACAAGGAGCGGCGCTTCTTCGAGGTTGACGAGCACTACCAGCGGGGCGTGGACGCGTACATCGACTCGGCTTTCGGGGACCCCCGGGCTGACCAGCGGCTGGGGATCGTTTCCTCGCAGCTGATGCCGCCCCGAGTGGAGTCGCGCCTGAAGGTCATCGACCGCATCGCCGAGACCTGCCCCGAGGTGAAGCTGGTCGCTTTGCTGCGGGACCCGATCGACCGCGCCGCATCTTTCTTCCGGTTCGCCGAACGGAGGAGCGGGCGGGGCGGGACCGACTTCGGCGCTTTCTTCGAGCGGGCGCTGCGCAAGCACGGCGGGCTCGAGAGCATCCCGTTCGTGGCTGCGGGTTGCTACGGGGCGATCCTCGAGTCCTATGCCGCCCGCTTTGGGCGCGAGCGTCTGCTGGTCTTGTTCACGGAGGAGCTGGAGTTCCGCCCCGAATTTCTCTACAGCGAACTGTTCGAGTTCCTCGGGGTGGATCCCGGCCACACGGTCGACGGCTCGATGCGGCTAAATGTCGGAGGCATGCACGAGCGCATCAGCGAGGCCGCGATGCTTGAGCTGCGCACCGAGTTGCAGGAGCGCGTCTGGCCCCACGTCGGAGACCGCAACGTCCGGATCGGGTTCAACTGGTGGCTGAGACAGGTCTGGAACATCGAGCCCGACGCCGAGCCGGTGACGATTCCGCAGGCCGTACGCGAGCAACTGGCTGAGCTCTATCTTCCGGACGCGGAGTTGCTCGAGCAGCGGCTCTCCGTCAGGGCGCCCTGGGTCAAGCGCATCAGCGAGGAGCGGAGTGGCGGATCCCGCCCGATAGCGTCGCCAGGGTGAGCGAGACGCAGAACCCGCTTCCAAGCTTCCTCATCATCGGCGCGCAGAAGAGCGGGACGAGGTGGCTGCGGCTGAACCTGGGACGGCATCCCGACGTGTTCACGGCCCCGGAGGAGCCTTCGTTCTTCAACACCCGCAAGTACGACCGAGGGCTCGGGTACTACCGCGAGGGCTTCGTGGGGTGGTCGGGCGAGGCCCTGGCTGGGGAAGCGACGCCCGGTTACATGATCTGGCGTTGCGAGCCGGGCTTGGTCGCCGAGCGGATCGACGCCACCCTGCCCGCCGTCAAGTTGCTCGCGCTGCTGCGCAACCCGGTGGACAGGTTCTATTCCGCGTTCGTTCATCACGTCATGCGGCGCCGCATCGATCCTGACACCGACCTGATCGAGCTCGCCCGTGGGCTCGACCCAGAGGAGGACGCGAGGCAGCTCGTGGCAGGGGGCTGGTATGCGCGCAGCCTGGAGCCCTATCTGGCCCGCTTCGGCCCGCGCCTGCGGATATTCCTGCACGACGACGTCGTCGCCGACCCGGCGGCGGTCTACCGGGCGGCTTTGGAGCACATCGGCGCCGATCCGACCTTCGTCCCGAACGAGCTCGACGAGGTCGTGTTCAGCCGCGTGCTGCCGGAGGGATCGCGCTACTGGGAACCGGGCAGCGGGCGTCGCAAGCTGACAAGAGGGGAGCGGGGCGCACTGCTCGAGCTCTTCGCCGACGAGATCGGCCGCCTCGAGACGATGATCGGCCGGGACCTCAGCGCCTGGAAGCAGCCCTAGAGGGGCAGCTCGTCGAGCGCCTCGTCGAGCCGGCCAGGATCGAGCCTCATGTCGCGGTCGTGGGACCGGCGCCGCGGGTCCCCGAAGGGGT
>VGBV01000142.1 GCA_016870325.1 Actinomycetota bacterium | reverse complement strand
GCCTCGCCGATGAGCTGGCCGCCGAGCACGGGGTCGAGGCCGTCGCGGTGGCGGCCGACGTCGGGGACCCGGCCGGCCGCGAGGCGCTCGCCGACGCGGTCCACGCGGGCGGCCGCTCGGTCGAGATCCTCGTCAACAACGCCGGCTTCGGCTCGCGCGGGCGCTTCGCGCGCAACGATCGCGCCCGCATGACCGAGATGGTCCGCGTCAATGTCGAGGCGGTCGTCGACCTGAGCGGCCGCTACCTGCCCGGGATGGCCGAGCGCGGGCGCGGCGCGATCATCAACATCGCCTCGGTCGCCGCCTTCCAGCCGCTGCCGGGCAGCGCCACCTACGCGGCGACGAAGTCCTTCGTGCTCTCCTTCAGCGAGGCGCTCCACACCGAGCAGCGCGGCAGCGGGGTGACCGTGACCGCGGTCTGCCCCGGGCCCGTCAGGACCGAGTTCACCGAGGTCGCGGGCATGGACGGCGTCGAGGAGGACACCCCCGACCTGATCTGGATGTCGGCCGAGGAAATCGGCCGCCACGCCGTCGAGGCGGCCGAGCAGGGCAAGCGCTCGATCGTCCCGGGTGCGCTCAACCGCGCCCAGTCGCTGTTCGGCCAGCACACCCCGCGCTCGCTGGCGCTGCCGCTGATCGAGCGCATCTGGGGGTCGGCCTCGCGGGGCAAGCCGGAGCCCTGATGGCGGCGCTCGCCGTGCGCGGCGTCGAGCTGGAGTGGAGCGAGCGCGGCGAGGGCGCGCCGGTGCTGCTGGTGCACGAGACGGGCGTCGACTCGGCCGCCTGGGAGCCGGTCGCCGGCGCGCTCGCAACGTCCCTCGAGGCCCCGGGCGAGCGGAGGCGCGGGGCGAGGGCGATCCTGTATGACCGCCGAGGCTGGGGTGGTTCCAGCGCCCCCGAGGGCTACCGCCGCACGACGATCGAGGAGCAGAGCGGGGACGCCGCGGCGCTGCTCGAGCGGCTGGGCGCCGGCCCTGCGGTGATCGCCGGCGCGGGCATCGGCGCCGTGATCGCGCTCGACCTGCTGCTGCGCCGCCCCGCGCTGGTCGCCGGCGCGATGCTGGTCGAGCCGCCGCTGCTGGCGCTGGTGCCCGCGGCGACCGAGCAGCTCTCCGCCGACCTCGACTCCCTTGCCCAGTCGGCGGACCGCGGCCGCGACGCCCTGGTCGAGCTCTACCTCTCCGGAGGGCTCGGCGCCCTCGGCGCCGGAGCGGAGCGCCTGCCGCCGGGGCTGACGGCCGCCGCGCGCGAGCGCCCCGCCGGCCTCGTCGCCGAACTGGGTGCATCCTCGGCGTGGGGGATGCCGCTGACGCGGCTCGGGGATGCCGAGCGGCCGTCTCTGGTCGTGACCGCTGACTCGACCCCGCCACTGCTGGCCGATGCGGCCAAGGCACTGGGCGGGCGGCTGCCCGGAGCCGCGGCCGAGGTTGTGGCGGCGTCCGCGATGCCTCCCCACCTGGCCGAGCCCGCCCGGATCGCGGCGCTCGCGAGGGAGCTCTCGGCCTAGATGGCCGGGTCGGCCGGCTCGCGCTCGGCGCTGACCTCGATCACTCCCCCGCGCTTGGCGAGCACGGCGCCTCCCTCGATCAGCACCGCGAGCATCGCGGTCGGGATCGCCGCCAGCACGGTGACGATGACGTCGATCGCGTAGGCCGCGCGGCCCTTGCCGCCGCTCGGGCGCAGGCGCCCGGCCAGCGCCTCGGGGGCGAAGTTGCGGTGGAAGGTCAGCAGGTTCAGCAGCGTCTGCCACATCGAGGCCATCCCCGGCGCCGCCAGGTGGCGAATCGCGGTCACCCGCAGGCCGCGCTTGCCGAGCAGCAGCTCCGCCGCCCGCGGCGAGGGCAGCAGCTCGCTCTCCCCGGGGCGGAAGGCGGCCCAGTTCTCGGCCCCGAACCAGGCCTGGACGCTCGCCGCGTTCGGGGTCCGGAAGCCGACCGTGGCCGAGCCGTTGGTCTCGCGCAGTAGCGCCGCCGCGGCCTGCTCGGCGCTCGGCACGGCGTCGCGGGGGACGGCGAGGCCGCAGTTCTCGCAGCGGTCGATCACCTGGTCCTCGCGCATGCCCCAGCCGTCGGTCTCGACCCAGACGAACAGCGGCGCCTCGCAGGCGGGGCAGCGGGCGCCACCGGGGACGGCTCCCTCCTCGAGACTCACGGCGCGGCGCCCGGATGTCGCCCGTCCGAGCGCCATCACGCGCCCGCCATCGCGTGCTCCCCTGCTCCGGCCACCCGCCAGTCGAGGTCGAAGCGCGACAGCTCCCGCAGGAAGGCCTTGGGCTCGAACGCCTGCGACGGCGCCAGCCCGCCGCCGCCGCGGACCGCGCCCCGCGCGGCTGCGATCGCCCCTTGCGCGACGGACGCCGCCGTGAGGCCGTAGACGTCGGAGCCGCGGATGACGCCGCGCCGCACCGTCTGGCCGCGCGTCACCTCGCACACGATCGTGAACCGGGCGGCGGCCCGCTCGCCATCGCTCGGCCCCTCCGGCAGTCGGGAGATCATCGTCCCGGCCAGGCGCTTCAGCGGGGTCCTCATCGCGATCCCCGCCGGACGCGTCAGCAGCGGCATCGCGGGCGCCAGCTTCGGCGGCACGAGGGATGCCGCGCTGATCGCGGTCCGCACCCGCCGTGTGGACACGTGGCGGGGCACGGTCACCTGCTCGCCGGCCGGGTAGCGCACCATCCGCTGCTTCCCGATCGGCTCGCCGAAGTCGAAGCTGCCGCGCCCGACGCTCTGGTCGGCGGGCAGCCACTGCAGCTTGCGCCACTCGACGTCGCCGCCCTTGACCATCTCCAGCGCCGAGAGCATCGTGCCCCTGGTCGCCCCGAACCCGGCGACCGAGTAGGCGAGCAGCACCTCGTCGACCTCGCCCATGCCCTCCGCGGTGAGCGCCGCGATCATGTCGCCGGGCACGTAGTCGAATCCCATCGCGGGGACCACGGCGACACCGGCCTCCGCGGCCCGCGGGCCGTAGTTGTCGAGGGCGAGCCGAATGTAGGGCTGCTCGCCGGTGGTGTCGAGGTAGTGGGTGCCGGTCTCCACCGCCGCGCTCAGCACCGGCTCGCCGAAGCGGATGAAGGGCCCGGCGCAATCGATCACGGCGGCGCAGTCGCCCAGCAGCGAGCGCAGCGCGCCGGGGTCGTCGAGCGCCGCCGCGCGCACGGGGATCTCGCCCCCGAGCTCGGCGGCCAGGGACTCGAGCTTGCCGCGGTTGCGGCCCGAGAGCACGAACTCGACCCCGGCGGCGCGCAGCTCGGCCGCGGTCAGGCGTCCCGTGTAGCCGGTGGCGCCGTAGAGCGCGATCGGGCCGCGCTGGCGTGAGAGCAGGGCCATCGGCGCTGAGGATAGGGACGGGCGCATGCGGGCACCCCCCCGGATGGATGTACGCTGGCGGCATGCAGCTCCGCGAGATCATGACCGCGGGGGTCGTCACCGCCGAGGAGGGGACCGAGGTGCGCGAGATCGCGCGCATGATGCGCGACCGCGGCATCGGCTCGGTGATCGTCTGCGATCCCGAGGGCGCTCCCGCGGCGATGATCACCGACCGCGACGTCGCGGTCAGGGTCGCCGCCGACGACCTCTCGCTGGACGTGACCGCTGGTGAGCATGCGTCCAGGCCCCTGATCTCGGGCCAGCCGGATATGGACCTCGAGGAGGCGGCGGCGCTGATGGTCCAGCACCGGATCAGGCGGCTGCCCGTGCTCGAGGACGACCGCCTCGCCGGAATCGTCACGCTCGACGACATCGCCGTCCGCACCGGCAACCTCGAGGTCGCCCAGCGCATGACCGCCGAGGTGATCGAGGGCGCCCTGCCCGAGTTCTACTTCCACGAGCGCGGCTAGGAACCAGGCAGTCCGCTCGATTTGGAGCGGCAGCCTAAGATACGCGCGCCTTGAAGCCCCCCGACATCAACGAGTGGTTCGAGCGCGAGCCGCGCCTGCGGAGGATCGCGGGCGCCCTTGCGGTCGCCGGGGCGCTTCTCTTCGCCCTCTCGATCGTGATCCAGGCCGGCGTCGGCGGTGACAACCTCGACACCGATGCCGGGTTGCTGACCCAGTACGCCGAGGACGGCTCGACCCTGGTCCTGGGACGAGTCCTCTATTCGCTCTGCATGCTCTGCTTCATTCCCGCCCTCTACGTGCTGTTCAAGGCGGGCCAGGCCAGGGCCCCCGACAGGGTCCGCGGCTCGATGGTCGCCTTCGCCTTCATCGGGCCGGTGCTGCTCGCCGCTCAGGCGCCGATCCTGGCGGTCGGGCTGAAGGAGGCGGGCGAGCAGTTTGCGGAGGAGCGTCCCGCGCTCGAGGCCGAGCAGAAGGCGCAGTCCGGCGATGCCCAGTCGGGCCAGAGCCAGGGTCAGGCGGACGGCCAGAACGGCGGCTCCGGCGACGCCGGTGACGCCGGCGACACCGCTCAGGGCGGTGACACTCCGACGAGCGACGAGGTCACCACCACCCCGACCGAGGAGGGCGGCACCGACACCGGCGCCGCGGGCTCCGAGGGCACGACCACCGACGCCGCCGAGGAAGGCGACGAAGAGGGCGACGACCCCGTCGAGCAGCGCGCCGAGGACCTGGTCGACGACAACGGCACCGTCTCCTTCTCTCGCGCGCTGCTGCTGCCGGCGCTGCTGGGGATGGTGACCGGGATGGTCTTCTTCAACCTCTGGGCGATGCGCACGGGGCTGCTGACGCGGTTCATGGCCAGCTTCGGGATGGCCCTCGGCGTCTCGCTGATCCTGCTGCCCTTCTCGCAGCTCGTGCTGATCATCTGGTTCCTGGTCCTCGGCCTGATCATGCTGGGCCGCTGGGTCAAGCCCCTGCCGCCGGCCTGGGACGCCGGCAGGGCGATCCCCTGGCTCAGGCCCGGCGAGGAGCCGCCCGACCAGGGTGGTCCCGGCGCAGGACCCCCCGGCGGGCCCGACGACCCGATCGAGGGCAGCGGCCGGCAGATGTCCGGCGATCCGCCCGAGTTGCCGACCGACATCCCCGACCCGGGAAGCCCGGGCGGCGAGCCCGACGGCGGCAGCAACGGACAGCAGCCGCCGCGCAAGCGCAAGCGCCGCTGAGCGGCGCTAGATGATTGATTCCACGGCGCCGTGCGCCTGAGGGCACGCATGGCCGAGCAGCCCAAGGACGCAGGGCGCAGCCCTTGGTGGCGCCAAGGGCAGGCCCGAGGACGCCGGGATGCGATGCGCCATGCGGGGCCTCAGGCGTGCGTGGTCGTGGAATCACTCATCTAGGCC